>DATDGI010000248.1:0-18613 GCA_036522155.1 Streptosporangiaceae bacterium | reverse complement strand
CCCCCGCTGGGCCGGAGACTGCGGCCACCGGCCTGTGGCCCGGCCAGCCGCGGACGGCGCCCCCGTTGGCTGTCCGCGGCTGGCCGGGCCCCGCCTGCCAGCCGATGTGCATTGCCGTACCTGAAACCCGAGCGTTCCAGCCCGGTCTTGAGTGACGATTAATTCGTGATTGAGCAATCTGCCCCGATTCGGTTCCGAATCCTCGGCCCGCTCGAAGTCTGGAGCGGGGCCGAGTGGGGGCAGATAACCGCGGCCAAATGGCGGGCGCTGCTGGCCGCGCTGCTGCTCCAGCACAGCCAGCCCGTGGCCACCGACCGGCTCATCGCCGACCTGTGGCCCGGCCAGCCGCCGGCCAACGCCGCCAACCTGGTCAGCGTGTACGTGCTCCGGCTCCGGCGGCTTCTCGGCGATGGCGCCACGGCGCTGGTCACGCGCCCGCCCGGCTACCAGCTTGTGCTGGCGCCGGGCGAGCTGGACGCCGAGCGGTTCGGCCAGCTGGCGACGGAAGGCCGGGCGGCCCTGGCCGCAGGCGATCCTGAGCGCGCCGCCGGGCTGCTCAGCCAGGCGCTGGGCCTGTGGAGCGGCCCGGCACTGACGGACGTGCCGTCCTCGCCGCTGGTGGACGCCGAGTCCAGCCGCCTGGCCGAGGCCCGGGTGCGGGCCACCGAGCTGCGGATCGAGGCCGACCTTGGCTGCGGGCGCAGCGAGCAGGTGACCCCGGAACTGCAGCGGCTGGTGGCTGACCATCCGATGCGGGAGGAGCCGTGGGCGCTGCTGATGCGCGCCCTGGCCGGGGCGGGCCACCAGGCCGAGGCGCTGGCCGTCTACGGGCAGGTCAGGAAGGTGATCGCCGACGAGCTCGGCGTCGAGCCCGGCACCGCGCTGCAACAGCTCTACCAGCAGATACTTAACGCGGATGCGTCCTCTCCGGCCGCCGGGCGCGGGGCCGTGGTGCTGGATGCCGCTGGGCTGGCGGCACCGGCGCCGGCCCAGCTTCCCGCCGACATCGCCGACTTCACCGGCCGGGCCGGCCAGGTGGCCCAGCTGTCCGCCCTGCTGGCTGGCGACCGGCAGGCAGGCGAGGGGCCGGCCGGCGACGGCCCGGGAGGCAGGGGCCCGCTCGGCGACGGGCAGGCAGGTGAGGGGCCTGCCGCCGGCGGGGAGCCGCCCGGCGAGGGGCCGTCCGGCAGTCCCGGCGTGGTCCCGGTGGTGCTGGTGGTCGGCTCCGGCGGGCTGGGCAAGACGGCGCTCGCGGTGCACGCCGCTCACCTGCTGTCCGGCCAGTTCGCCGGCGGCCAGCTCTACGTGAACCTGCTCGGGGCGACCGAGCCGCTCGTCCCGGCCGAGGTGCTGGCCAGGTTCCTGCGTGATCTGGGCGCGGACCCCAGCCGGATCGCGGCCGGCGAGGAGGAGCGGGCCGCCCAGTTCCGCACCCGGCTGGCCGGCCGGCGGGTGCTGATCGTGCTGGATGACGCCCGGGATGCGGCCCAGGTGCGGCCGCTGCTGCCGGGCAGCGCGTCCTGCGCGGTGCTGATCACCGCCCGCCGGGCCATGCCGGAACTGGAGGGGTGCCGGCTGCTCGACCTGGATGTGCTGCCGCCAGCCGAGGCACGGGCCCTGTTCGGCCGGGTCGCGGGCGAGGGGCGGGCCCGGGCCGAACCCGAGGCCACCAGCGGTGTGCTGGCCGCCTGCGCCGGGCTGCCGCTGGCGATCAGGATCGCTGGCGCCCGGCTGGCCGCGCGGGGCGGCTGGACCGTGCGCACCCTGGCCGGGCGGCTGGCCGATGAGCGGCGGCGGCTGGACGAGCTGCGGGCCGGGAACCTGGCCGTGCGCGCCTCGTTCGAGGTCAGTTTCGCCAGCCTGCCGCGCGCGGTGGGGGCATCCGGCGCCGATCCGGCCCGGGTGTTCCGGCTGCTGGGCCTGTGGACCGGGCCGTCCATCGCGCTGCCGGCCGCGGCCGCGCTGGCCGGCCAGCCGGAAACCGGCACCGAAGAGGCGCTGGAGGTGCTGGTCGACGCCCATCTGCTGGACACCCCAGAGCCGGACGTGTACCGCTTCCACGACCTGCTCCGGGTCTACGCCGCGGACCGGGCCCGGGCCGAGGAAACCGAGCCGGACCGGCTGGCCGCGGTCACCCGGCTGCTCACCTGGTACCTGCACACCATCGAGGCGGCCGCCCGCGTCATCTCCCCGCAGCATCACCGGGTACCGCTGGACCCGCCCGGGCTGGAGGTGCGGCCGCTGGCGTTCCCGTCGCTGGAGGAGGCGCTCGCCTGGTGTGACCACGAGCGGGCCGGGCTGACCGCGGCCACCCGGCTGGCGGCCCAGTACCAACTGCCCGACATCGCCTGGAAGCTGCCCGCCGCCGCGATGAGCTACTTCTACCGGCGCAGTCACTGGTCGGACTGGCTGATCACGCATCAGGCGGGCCTGGCCAGCGCCCGGCGGCTGGGTGACAAACCGGCCGAGGCATGGATGCTCAACAATCTCGGTATGGCATATGGCCAGCAGCGAATGGAAGAGTCCGTCGGTTGTTTCGAGCAGGCGCTGGCGCTCTACCGGGAAATTAACGATGTCCAGGGCGAGTCGCGGGCCGCGACCAATGTCGCCAAGGCCAACCTCGATCTGCACCGGTTCGCCGAGGCGCAGGCGGCCGCCCAGGAGTCGCTGGCCATCCAGCGGCAGGCCGGGAAGCGCTACGGGGAAGGCATCGCGCTCGGTGTGCTGGGCTGTGCCTGCCGGGAACTTGGCCACTTCGATGAGGCCGGCCGATGGCTCAAGCAGGCACTGGCGATCTTCTCCGATCTCGGCGACCGGGACTCCGAGGCGGACGTGCTGGCCGACCTCGGTGACCTCTACCTGGACCAGGACGAGGTCAGCGCGGCGATCGAGTACTACCTGGAATCGCTCGCGATCCGGCGGGAGATCACCGACCGGTACGGCGAGGCATCCACGCTGCGCCGCCTCAGCGAGGCCCGGCTGCGGGCCGGGGACGTCGGCGAGGCCCGCCGCCTGCTGACCGAGGCGCTGCTGCTGTTCGAGGAACTCGGCGACCACGCGCAGGCGGCCGAGGTCCGGGCCAGCCTGGCCGAGCCAATGTGAAGAAGCCGGCTGAGCCACTCCCGTCTGCCCGGAGCATAAAGCTGCGCGAATACTACAACATTGGTCCCGTCACACAGTTACACTATGGTTTGCCCTTTATCTGGGCTTTTGTGAGGCCACCCGGTCAACGGGGGAAAGGAAATGACCATGGGGGATACAGAAAGCACGGCTGGCGCACCCGCACCTGACGACCAGCCAGCCACCGGCGACGGGACGGACAGCAAGTACGAGGGCAGCAAGTACGAGGGCGACGTGCAGCCTAAGCCAGCCAGCAAGTACGAGGGCGATGAAGAGCCCGAGCCAGCCAGCAAGTACGAGGGCGACGTGGAGCCCGAGCCGGACAGCAAGTACGAGGGCGATGTAGAGCCCGAGCCGGACAGCAAGTACGAAGGCTAGCCGGGGCGGTCCAGCTGATGCCACGCCCGGGAGCGCTCCGGGCGTGGCATCAGTGCCGTCCGGCCTGGGCTGGTCACCAGCGCCCGCACCGCAGCCGGCCGGTGGCCGGCGCCCGGCGCTGGCCGTGCTTTTCTGGGCTAGAATCGGGCACGCGCACTAACGTGCGCCTGCTGGCTGCGCCACCGGCCGGCCCGTGACCGCGGGCCGTGACGCCAGGGTCGCGCCCGCCACGAACTTGCTCTGCTAAGGAGTCACCACCGTGCCCGAGGTACGCATCGCCGCTGAGCCGCGCACCGAGTTCGGCAAGGGTGCCGCCCGCCGGACGCGGCGGGCTGGCCGGGTTCCCGCCATCATCTACGGGCACGGCACCAACACCCGCCACATAACGCTGCCCGGCCATGACCTGATGATGGCGCTGAAGACGCCCAACGTGCTCATCCGGGTGGACGGCCTGGCCGGCGGCAACCAGCTGGCGCTGCCCAAGGCCATCCAGCGTGACCCGATCAAGGGTTCCGTGCAGCACGTCGACCTGATCATGGTGCGGCGCGGCGAGAAGGTGACCGTCGAGGTGCCGGTCCACGTCACCGGCGAGGTGTTCTCCGGTGGCCTGCTCGACCAGCAGCTGATCCAGATCCCGGTCGAGGCCGAGGCCACCAACATCCCGCAGGCGTTCGAGGTGAATGTGGAGGGCATGGAGATCGGCGCTGCGGTGCACGCCGGCCAGCTCACCCTGCCCGCTGGGGTCACGCTGGCGGTGGATCCGGACGTGCTGGTCCTGCACGTGCTCGCCGCGCCCACCGCCGAGCAGCTGGAAGCCGATCTGGGCGAGGTTCCGGCGGCCGAGGCGGCCGAGGAAGTGCCGCCGTCGCCGGAGGGCGCCGCGCCCGCCGAGGCCGAGGCATCCGCCGAATCCTAGGGCGGTCCCAGGGCCGCGGGGCCATGACCGCCGGACGCTGGCTCGTGGCCGGGCTGGGCAACCCCGGCCCCGGCTACGCGGCCAACCGGCACAACGCCGGTTTCATGGTGGCCGACCTGCTGGCGGACCGGATGGGGGTGCGGTTCCGGGCGGGCAAGTACCAGGCCACCATCGCCGACGGGCGGCTGGCCGGGCTGCCCGTCATCCTGGCCAAGCCGATGACCTTCATGAATGTCTCCGGCGGCCCGGTCGCCGGGCTAGCCCGGTACTACCGGCTGCCGCCTGGTCAGCTCGTGGTCATCCATGACGAGCTTGACCTGCCGTTCGGCACCATCCGCCTCAAGCTGGGCGGCGGCGACAACGGGCACAACGGCCTGCGCTCGCTGACCTCCTCCCTCGGCACCCGGGACTACTACCGGGTCAGGTTCGGCATCGGCCGGCCACCGGGCCGGATGGACCCGGCCGTGTTCGTGCTGCGCGACTTCTCGGCCGCTGAGCGCAGGGAACTGCCGCTGCTGGTGGACCGGGCGGCCGACGCGGTGGAGGCGCTGCTGGCCGACGGCCTGGCGGCCGCCCAGAACGCGTTCCACGGGACCGGGACGGCCGGCGACCCGGCCCCCTGACCGGGCGGCCGCCCGCCCGGTCAGAGTGGCTGGCAGAATCGGCGGGTATTGGTGTTGATCCCGGTTCGCCCGGCAATATCGTTATGCTAAAAAAATCCATTACGCGCGATCATTTTGGCCATGTCCCCGGCTGAATTCTCGGCGACCAGCCCTTCCGGGCGGTCCCGGACGCGTTAGTTTTGCGGCTATGAAAGCTCTCGTCCTGGCGGGCGGGTCGGGCAATCGGCTGCGGCCGATCACTCACACCTCCGCCAAGCAGCTGCTGCCGGTGGCTAATAAGCCGGTCGTCTTTTACGGTCTTGAGGCAATTGCGGAGGCCGGCATCACCGAGGCCGGGATTGTGGTGGGAAACACCGCGCCGGCCATTCTGGCGGCGGTGGGAGACGGCAGCGAGTTCGGCCTCGACGTCACCTACATACAGCAGGAGGCGCCGCTCGGGCTGGCGCACGCGGTGCTGATCGCCGGCGGGTACCTCGGGGGCGACGACTTCGTCATGTACCTCGGCGACAACTTCATCGTCGGCGGGATCACCGCGCTGGTGGATGAGTTCATTTCCGGCCGGCCCGACGCCCAGCTCATGCTGACCAGCGTGCCGGATCCGCGCCAGTTCGGGGTGGCCGAGCTGGACGAGGCCGGTGAGGTGACCCGGCTGGTGGAGAAACCCAGCCATCCGCTCAGCGATCTCGCGCTGGCCGGGGTGTACATCTTCACCCCGGCGGTGCACGAGGCGGTGCGGCAGCTCACCCCGTCCCGGCGGGGCGAACTGGAGATCACCGAGGCGATCCAGTGGCTCATCGACCGGGGCCACAAGGTCTCCTCCACCATCATCACCGGGTACTGGAAGGACACCGGCAACGTCGCCGACATGCTCGAAGTGAACCGCAAGGTGCTGGAAGGGATGCAGGCCCGGCAGGCGGGCAGCGTCGACCCGGCCACCGAACTGATAGGGCGGGTGGTGATCGAGCCGGGGGCCAGGGTCAGCGACTCCCGGATCGTGGGGCCGGCCATCGTCGGGGCCGGCACCCGGGTAGAGCGCGCCTACATCGGCCCGTTCACCTCGATCGGCCCCGGTTGCCTGATCGCCGACAGCGAGATCGAGTACTCGATCGTGCTGGCGGGCGCCCGGGTGCAGGGGGTCCGGCGGATCGAGGCCTCGCTGATCGGCCACGACGCAGAGGTCGGGCCGGCCCTGCGGATGCCCCGGGCGCACCGGCTGGTGCTCGGCGACCACAGCCGGGTCCAGATCAGCTCATGAGGATCCTGGTCACCGGCGGGGCCGGGTTCATCGGCTCCCACTATGTGCGCACGCTGCTGGCCGGTGGCTACCCCGGCGGCGAGGACGCCCGGGTGACCGTGCTGGACAAGCTGACCTACGCCGGGAACCTGGCCAACCTGGCCCCGGTCGCGGCCGCCCCGCGGTTCACCTTCGTCCATGGCGACATCTGCGACGGGGGCCTGCTGGCGCAGGTCGTGCCCGGGCATGACACGGTGATCAACTTCGCGGCCGAGTCGCATGTGGACCGGTCGATCGCGGGCGCGGGCGACTTCGTCGCCGCCAACGTGGCCGGGGTGCAGGCCCTGCTGGACGCGTGCCTGGCCGCGGGGGTGGCCCGGATCGTGCAGGTCTCCACCGATGAGGTGTACGGCAGTGCCGCGGCCGGGTCCTGGCGGGAGGACGCACCGCTCGCGCCCAACTCCCCCTACGCCGCCGCCAAGGCGGGCGGTGACCTGATCGCCCGGGCTTACGCCCGTACCCACGGGCTGGACGTGCGGATCACCCGCTGCTGCAACAACTACGGCCCGTACCAGTTCCCGGAGAAGGTGATCCCGCTGTTCGTCACCAACCTGCTGGACGGGCTGACCGTCCCGCTGTACGGCGACGGGCAGAACGTCCGCGGCTGGGTCCATGTTGACGATCACTGCCGGGGCATCCAGCTGGTGCTGGACAAGGGGGAGCCGGGCGGCGTCTACCACATCAACGGCGATGTGGAGCTGACCAACATCGAGCTGACCCGGGCGCTGCTTAAGTGCTGCGGCGCGGGCTGGGACAGGGTCACCCAGGTGGCGGACCGTAAGGGCCACGACCGCCGCTACTCGCTCGACGACTCCGCGTTGCGGGCCCTGGGCTATTCCCCCCGGATCCCGTTCCCGGCGGGGCTGGCCGAGACCGTCGGCTGGTACGCGGCGAACCGCGGCTGGTGGGAGCCGCTGAAGGAGCGGCCGCAGGCGGGCCAGCGCCGGTGAGCGGGTGGCTGGTCACCGGCGCCGGCGGGATGCTCGGCCGGGATCTGGTGGCCGAACTCACCCGCCAGGGCGAGGACGTGACCGGCCTCGGCCGGGGCCAGCTTGACGTGACGGACGGCCCGGCGGTGCTGGCGGCCGTGCGGCGGCACCGGCCCGAAGTCGTCGTCAACTGCGCCGCCTGGACGGCCGTGGACGCCGCCGAGCAGCAGCCAGATGCCGCCGGGCGGGTGAATGGGCACGGCGCCCGCCAGGTAGCGGCGGCCTGTGCCGCTCACGGGAGGCGGCTGGTGCAGGTGTCCACCGACTATGTGTTTGGCGGCGACGGCAGCGCGCCCTACGCCGAGGACGACCCCCCGGCGCCCCGCACCGCCTACGGCCGGAGCAAGCTGGCCGGTGAGCGCGCCGTCCGGGAGTGCCTGCCCGGTGCCAGTTACGTCGTCCGCACGGCCTGGCTGTACGGTGCGCACGGCGGGAACTTCGTCCGCACGATGATCCGGCTTGCGCGCGAGCGGCCGTTCGTCGAGGTGGTGACCGACCAGCGGGGCCAGCCGACCTGGACGGCCGACCTGGTCGGCCAGATCATCGCGCTGGTCCGGGCCGGGGTGACACCGGGTATCTACCACGCGGCCAGTTCCGGTGAGACCACCTGGTTCGGGCTGGCCCGGGAGGTGTTCACGCTGCTCGGCGCCGATCCGGCCCGGGTCAGGCCGGTCGGCAGCGCGGCGCTGGCCCGCCCGGCCCCCCGCCCGGCCTATAGCGTGCTCGGCCGCGAGCGGCACCGGTACGCCGGGGTCGAGCCGATCGGCCACTGGCGGGAGGCACTGCACCGTGCGTTCCCGCTGCTGCTGGCGGCGCAAGGCTAGGCCACGGCCTGCCGCTCACCGGCCTAGTCGGGCAGGGGCGGCGGTGCTGGCTGGGCGTCCAGTTCCGCCTGCTCGACGCGGCCGGGCCCGGCCGCGTCCGGCGCCGGCCCGGCCAGCAGCCCGTCGATCGTCTGCAGGAAAGTGCGGACGCTGATGGGCTTGGTCAGGTAGGCAACGGCACCCGCGGCGACCAGCCGCTCCATCCGGTCCGCGTTCGCGTCCGCGCTGATGATCACGATGGGCGTGCCGCTGGTGGCCGGATCGGCCTGGAACCGGTAGAGCAGCTCTTCCCCGGACATGTCGGGCAGGTTCAGGTCGAGCAGGATCAGGTCCGGGTGATGCTCGGCCGCCAGGTCGAGCGCGACCCCGCCCAGCATGGCCGGGATGACGCGGGCCGATGGCCGCTGCCGGAGGATGTGCTCCACCAGCCGCAGGCCTTCCACCATGTCTTCGACATAGATCACGGTGCGCGGGGCGGGGTAGGCCCGGGTGGTCAGCACGCTCTCGCCGTCGACGACCTGGGGGGCCGGGGCGGCAGGCTTGGCCACGGGCAGATCCACCCAGAAGATGCTGCCCTCGCCGGCGGTACTGGTGGCCCCGACGGCGCCGCCCATCGCCTCGATGAGCTGCCGGCACAGGGTGAGGCCCAGCCCGGCCCCCTCGACCCCGGCATTGGCGGCATCGAGCCGCTGGAAGGGGACGAACAGCTGGCTGATGTCGTATTCGGCGATCCCCCGGCCGGTGTCGATGACGTTGATCCGCAGCAGGCCCTGGGACCCGGTGCCGACGGTGACGCTGGCCCGGCCGGCCGGATGGTTGTACTTGATCGCGTTGGAGAGCAGGTTCAGCAGCACCTGCCGCAGCCGCTGCGGGTCGGCGCTCACGTAGCGGCGGGTCTGCGGCGGCGGATCCAGCCGCACGCCATAGGAGATGGCCAGCGGGCGGACCAGTTCGAGGGCATCGGCGATGACGTGTCGGACCGATACCGGCTCGATGGCCAGCGACAGCTTGCGCCGGTTGGCGCGGGAGATGTCGAGCACGTCGTCGAGGAAGGTGGCCAGGTTACGCGCGGCCTTGAGCATCATGGTCGCCCAGTCGCGGTGCTCACCGGGCAGCTCGCCCAGGCTGAGCAGCTCACCGAAGCCGAGGATGGTGTTGATCGGGGTGCGCAGCTCGTGGCTGACCCGGTAGATGAACTCGTCCCTGGCCTCCTCCGCGGCCAGCCGGGCCCGGTGGGCGTCGGCCAGCTCCATCGTGGCGCTGGTGATGTCCTCCGCCCAGTGAATGATGTAGCGCAGCTCGCCGCCGGGACTGAGCACCGGTATGTTCACGGGGCGCACGTACTCGTCCTCGGCCCAGCCGGGACCGGGGACCGGGCCGCCAGCTGCAGGACCTGCTCCGTTGCCAGCCCACGAGCCCGCCCGGCCGTCAGCCGCGGAGCCTGGGCCGATGTCAGGCCGGGACCCCCCGCCCGGGATGGAACGGCGCTGTACCGCCATGGTGTCCGGCACCCGGTCGCGGCATACCCGGTCCAGCGACGCACGCAGGCCCACCATGCCCCCGCCGTGCGACGGGTCGTCGCTGTCCTCGGGAAACACCTCCCAGATGCACCGCCCGGCCAGGTCGGCCCGGGCCGCCTGGGAGTTGCGCAGATAGGTGTCGCTGACCGCGACGATCCTCAGGTCCGGGTCGAGCACCAGGCACATGCCCGGCACCGACTCGAACAGGACCTGGAAATCCGCGGCTGAGCCAGCCTGCCCGTGCTGCGTCTCCTTCGCCGTCTTCCCCATGGCCGCCCCCCGAATCGGTTCCCGCCAAACCGGCTTACGTCGCCCCGGCCTGCCCCACCCGTGCCCGGGCCAGTTGCTCCCCGGCCAGCTGGCACAGCTGCGCCGGGCGGTACGGCTTGCGGAGCACCGCGGTGCAGCCGGCGCCGAGTTCGGTGCCGCCCGGCCCGCCCGGCCCGCCGGTGAGCGCGATCACCGGCGGCGCTGGGGCGCCCCGTGAGGCGATCTCGGCCGCCAGCAGCAGGCCGCTGCCGTCCGGCAGCCCCATGTCGAGCAGGACCAGGTCCACCGGCGCCTCCGCCAGCACCTCCCGGGCCCGGGCCAGGGTGCCTGCCACCAGCACCCGCGCGTCCCGCAGGCGCGAATCATCCGACCGGGTGAGCACGGTCCGGACCAGCGCCTGGTTGAGCTCGTCATCCTCGACGAGCAGGATCCGCGCACCTTCCACTAGCCGCTCCAATCACTTATAGTTATCGTATCCCCACTTAAAGTAGTCAAACCATGACCGTGGCGATCGGCCCGGTCAGTTCCCGTTGCTGGCCAGGGCGCCGAGCTTGGCCAGCAGCGAGGCTTCGGTGAACGGCTTCTCGATGAGGTTGACCCCGGGTTCGAGGATCCCCTGCGCGCCCAGCAGACCCTGGGTGTAACCGGACATGAAGAGCACCCGCACGTCCGGCCGGAGCGCGCGGATGTGCTCGGCGACTTCCTGGCCCTGCATCCCGGGCATGACGACGTCGGTGAGCAGGATGTCGACCTGTTCCGGGGCGGCGGTCATGGCGTCCACCGCCTCCTGGCCGTTGCTGGCCACCTTCACCTGGTAGCCGTTGCGGACCAGGATCCGCCGGGTCACCTCGCGCAGCGCCGACTCGTCCTCGACGACCAGTACCGTCTCCCCGTCGCCGCCCGCACACCTGGCCGGTGGTTCCTCGGCCGGCGGCCGCGACCTGGTGGTCACCGGCAGCCAGATGATCACGGTGGTGCCGAGCCCCGGCTCGGAATAGATCCGCACGCTGCCGCCGGCCTGCGTGATGATCCCGTAGACGGTGGCCAGGCCGAGGCCCGATGCCTCGCCCTTGGGCTTGGTGGTGAAGAACGGCTCGAACGCCCGGTCCGCGACCTCCTTGGGCATCCCGGTACCGGTGTCGCCGACCTTGACCGCCACGTACCGGCCGGTCGGCAGGTTGGCCCGGCTGGCGGCGAACATCTCATCGATGTCCGCATTGGAGGTCTCGATGGTGAGTGTCCCGCCGCCCGGCATCGCGTCGCGGGCATTGACCGCGAGATTGACCAGTACCAGCTCGATCTGCCCAGGATCGGCGAACACCAGGTCCAGGCCCTCGGCCGGCCGCGTGACCAGCTTGACGTGCTCACCCAGGGTCCGTTCCAGCAGTTGCCGGACGGTGTCCACGGCGTTGTTCAGGTCCAGCACGCGCGGCTGGACGACCTCCCGGCGGGCGAAGGACAGCAGCTGGTGGGTCAGCCCGGCGGCCCGCTCGGCGGCCCGCTGGACCTGCGCGATGTCCTCCCTGATCGCCCGCCAGCCGGCGGGCTCCTCGCGCTCGGCCTCCTCGGCGATGAATGCCGCGTAACTGGTGATGACGCCGAGCAGGTTGTTGAAGTCGTGCGCCACGCCACCCGCCAGCTGGCCCAGGCTCTCCAGCCGCTGCGACTGCTGAAGCTGCCGCTCCAGCCGGTCCCGCCCGGCCTGTGACAGCAGCCCTTCCCGCTCGGCGTCCGGTGCCGCTGCCAGCAGCCCCTCGAATCTGCGGTCGGCAAGCTCGCTCATGAACCCCCCCGGCCTGGCATCTCACCTAATGTTACTATTTGACGAGGTAAGATTACTAAGAGTGAAGAGCTGACCGGCGATGCGGGCCGGCCCCGCGGCTGGGGTGCGCCACCCGCCGCCCGGCCCAGCCGTCTAGCCGCTGTGCGCTGCGATGCGGCCACCCGTCCCGGTGGCGCCGCCGGCTATTCCGCACCCCGCGCCGGCGCGGTGATTCCGGCTTGCGGCGGTAATAGGAAGATTGTCCAGCGATTGTCTTTCCAGCTGGCCGCAAAATTACCCCGGGGCAGCCCTGCGCGCCTTCTGGCTCCGCTATTTTCGGCCCGTGGGTGCGCTAATGTTGGCCAGCACAGGGTCACCAGTTCCAGCCGGTCACGCAGGTACCCCAGACAGTTCCTTAGGTGGCAAATTAACCCGTTCTCCCGCGGCGGACTTGCGGCGTGTGCCTGATCCGCAGTTCTGGCGTGCGGAAAACCCATCCCGGCGGGGGAAATCGGTCATGCGCATTCTGATCGCGGCAAATGAGAAACACATCCCGCACGCCATGGGCGGCGGCCCCATGGCGATCCACCACCTGGCGCTGACCCTCCGGTCGCACGGGCACGATGTGGCCGTCGTTTCCGCCCTGCCCGGGCGCGGCCGCGTGCTCGGCTACCGGCTGCTTGAGCAGCTGACGGGCCGGCCGCTCCTGCGCCGCAGGGACACCGGGAACGGTTACCCGGTGTACCGGGCGGGCACCTGGGCGGTGCCCCGGCTGCTCGGCGATCGGCTCGCTGAGCGCCGGCCGGATGCGGTCATCGTCCAGGGCACCGGCGCGGAGGTGCTGGCCAAGGCCGTGGCCGGCCAGGGAATCCCGGTCGTCATGCGGCAGATCGCCGACGGCAGTGTGACCGGGCTCGCGGCGGCGGCCGCCCGCGACCGTGCCATCGCCCAGCTGCTGCGCAGCCCGCTGGTCAGGATCGTCAGCGTCTCGCAGTTCATCGACGCGAGGCTGCGCGAACTCACCGGCGTCGGGTCGACCGTCATCTACCCGCCGATCAGGCTGTCTGATTCGCTGGCGCTGGGCCGCACCCCGGAGTTCGTCACCTTCGTCAACCCGATCGATGTGAAGGGCCTGCCGGTGGCGCTCGCGGTCGCGCGGCTGCTGCCGCACCGGCGGTTCCTGTTCGCGGAAGCCTGGAACACTGCCCGCAGCCAGCGCCGGCACCTGGACGCAGAACTCGCACGGCTGCCGAACGTCACCTTCCGCAGGCGGTCGGTCGGCCTCAAGGAGGCCTACCGGGCTACCGCCGTCCTGCTGATGCCGAGCCAGTGGCCGGAAGCGTTCGGCCGGGTGGTGGTCGAGGCGTCAGCTAACGGGATACCGGTGGTGGCCAGCCGGGTGGGCGGCATCCCGGAAGCGGCCGGTGAGTCCGGGGTGCTGCTGGATGCCGGGGCGTCCGCGGACAAGTGGGCCGAGGCGGTCGAGCAGTTCCTGTCGGATCCCATCTGCTACGCGCAGGCCAGCGCCCAGGCATTGGTCAACGCCCGGCGACCCGAGTTCGCCGAGACGGTCGTCGCCGGGCAGTATCTGGGCCTGCTCGCCGAGCACGCCATGCAGCGGACGGCACGGTGAGCCAGCGCCGCGCCGTGGCGGCCGGCCGGTCCCCCGCCGGCGGTGCCGGGCGCTGGGACGGGCTGGTGGTGATCTGCGCCGCCAAGCAGTTCAACGGGATCAAGATGGCCGAGCAGCACATGGCGGAGGAGCTTTCCCGGCTCGGGCCGGTGCTCTATGTGGACCCGCCGCTGTCGCTCGCCGCCGCCCGGCGGGACCCGGCTACCGCCGCGCTCGCGGCCCAGCCACGGCTGCGGCTGGTCCGCCCCAACCTGGCCCACCTGACGCCGGTCCTGCCGCCCGGCCCGTACCGGCCCGGGCTCAGCCCGCTGACCACCGCGCTGGTCCGTCACTGCGTGCGGTCGGCGGTCCGGCGGCTCGGTGGGCGGGTGCGGGCCGTGGTCTCCGCCGGGCCGCAGTTCCTGCCGGCCGGCAGCTGCCGGGAGCTGGTCCATGTCTACTGGGTGCTCGACGACTACGTGGCCGGAGCCGACCTGCTGGGCCTGAGCCGCCGGAGCCTGGCGGCGCGGGAGCGCCGGACGGCCACCGCGGCCGACTTCGTGCTGGCGGTCAGCCCGGTGCTGGCCGACTGCTGGCAGCGCCGCGGTTTCCCGGTCCGGCTGCTGCCGAACGGGGTTGACGTAGCCGCCTACGCCGACGTCGACACGGCCGACCCGGCGGCCGATGCCGCGGATCTGCCGGCCCCCATCACCGGGCTCATCGGGCACATCAACGGCCGCACCGACCTGGCCCTGCTGGAGGCCGTCGCCGACCGCGGCCGGTCGCTGCTGCTCGTCGGGCCCCTCAAGCGCGGCCTCGACCAGGCCCGATTCGACGCGCTCAGGCGGCGGCCCAACGTCCGCTGGGTCGGGCCCAAGCCGTCGGCGGCCCTGCCCGGCTATCTCCGTCTGATGGAGGTCGGGCTGGTGCCGTACCAGGACAGTTCGTTCAACCGGGGCAGCTTCCCGCTCAAGACGCTGGAGTACCTCGCGGCCGGGCGGGGAGTGGTCGCCACCGACCTGCCCGCGGTCCAGTGGCTGGCGACCGATCTGGTCGCGGTGGCCTCCGGGCCCAGCCACTTTGCCGACCAGGTCGACCGCATGCTGGGCCAGGACAGGTCGCCTGCGGTGATGGCGGCCCGGCGGGCGCTGGCGGCCCAGCATAGCTGGTCCAGCCGGGCGGAAATCATGTACGAGGCCATTCTTAATTGCGCCCGCTATGGCCGCGGCAGGTTCTTCCCAAGCATACCATTGCCCCGTTCCGCACCCATTCATCTGCCAATCCATGATGATCGCCCATCCTGACCATATTGCCATGACTTTGACTACTTTCAGGACTGGCCCGTGCACCCCTCCCGGGTGCCGCGGCGCGAAAATGAATAGCCTATTGACGTGGTAATTCCGGGAGGACCCGCCCGCCATGGGGGGCGGCGGCGCGCCAGCGGCCGGGGCGGCAGGCAGACACTGGCCGGACGGGCGAGCCGCGCGCTCGGCTGGAGTTTCACCAGCACCGCCCTGGGCAAGCTGGGCACGGTCGGGATCGGCATCATGCTGGCCAGGTTGCTCGGCCCGCATGCGTTCGGCACCTACGCGGTCGCCTACGTTGCCCTGCGCATCCTGGTGAATCTCAACGACCTCGGGGTCGGCCTGGCCATCGTGCGCTGGCCGGGGGAGCCGCGCGAGATCGCCCCGACGGTCGCCACGATCTCCGCGGTCACCAGCGTGACGCTGTACGTCGCCTGCTATTTCGCCGCGCCGCTGTATTCCTCGGCGATGGGCGCGCCCGCCGCGGCCGGGGTGGTCCGGGTGCTGTGCCTGGTCGTCATCGTGGACGGCATCGTGGCCACCCCGGCCGCGCTGCTGCAGCGGCACTTCCGCCAGGACCTGAAGCTGATCGCGGACCAGGTCAACACCTGGCTCGGGGCCGGCCTGACCGCCGCGCTCGCCTGGCTCGGATTCGGCGCCATGAGCCTCGCGCTCGGCCGCCTGGCTGGCTGCCTGGCCGCACTCGTCCTGTTCATCGTGTTCTCGCCGGAGCGGCTCAGGTTCGGGTTCAGCATCCGCAAGGCCCGCCCGCTGCTGCGGTTCGGGCTCCCGCTGGCCGGCTCGGGCGTCATCGTGTTCGCCATCTACAACGTCGACCAGCTCGTCGTCGGGCGGGTGCTTGGGGTCACCGCGCTCGGCCTGTTCGTGCTCGCCTCCAACCTGTCCGGCTGGCCGGTCGCGATGTTCTCCCAGCCGGTGCGGAACGTGGCCCCGGCCGCGTTCGCCCGGGTGCAGCATGACCCGGCCAAGATGCGGGCCGGCTTCCTGTCGGTGGCCGGGCTGCTGTCCGGCGTGACCCTGCCGATCTGCCTGATGCTGAGCGGGCTGGCCTCGCCATTGATCGGGTTCGTCTACGGCGCCCGCTGGCTGCCGTCGGCCCAGCCGCTCCGCTGGCTGGCGGTGCTGGCCGCGCTCCAGATCCTGTTCGAGCTCACCTACGACTATTTCGTCGTCCTCGCCATGTCCCGGATCGTCTTCACCCTCCAGCTGATCTGGCTGCTGGTCCTGATCCCCGGGCTGGTCGCGGGGGCCAGGATGGGCGGTGTCTCCGGCGCGGCCCTGGCGGAGACCATCATCGCGGCCGGCCTGGTACTGCCCTGGTACCTGTGGGAACTGCACAAGATCGGGATCGGCGCCCGGGCGCTGGCGGGACGGCTGTGGCTGCCCGTCACCGGGGCGTGCGCGGCCGGGCTGTGCTGCTATGCGGTGGGCCGGGTGGTGGCCGGAGACCTGATGGCCCTGGCGGCGGGTGGCCTGGTGACGGCGGCCGCGATCGGGCTGATCGGCTACCGCATGCGGGCTGACCTGGCGCTGCTGCGCCCGTCGGGCAGGCTGGCGGCGAGGGTGGCCGCGCCGGAGTGGGGCACCGGGACACGGTCACGGGCTCCGCAGCACCGGACCCGGACCCGCCGCCCGCGGGGGCCGGGTCAGCCGCCGCCGGTCCTGGCCGGCCGTGGCGGTGCCGCCGCTGGGCCGGCCAGGATGCCGGCCGCCGCCTTCACCGCCCGGCCGTCCGACCCCTGGATCGGCCGGTCCGGATACGGGGACACCACCGGCCCGCTACCGGTGTTCCGCGATCTCCCGGCCGTTTACCCGCGGCCGCCCGACACCGGCCGCCCGCCCCCGCTGTACCGGCAGACGGTGGCCGCGCTGCGGTGGGATCCGCGTTCTTCCCGCCGGGGAACCGGGCCGTCGGCACGGACCGGGCCGCGGGCCCGGCATGACCTGGGCGCCGTCGATGAGGGCCGTTACTGACCGGGCCGGGCGGGCTGCGGGACAGGTGGGTGGCCGGAACGCAGCCGTTCGGCCAGTGCGGTGCAGTCGCGGTACCGCGGGAGCAGGCCCGCCGCCCTGGCCTGGGCGAGCGGAGGGGCAGCCGCGTCCTTGCCGGACAGGATCGGCGCCAGGCCGTCCGGCCAGGCGATACCCAGCTCGGGATCGAGCGCGTGCACGCCGTGTTCCCGGGCCGGTGAATACGGGGTGGAGCACAGGTACATCACGGTGGCCTCGGCGCTCAGGGTGGCGAACGCGTGCCCGAGGCCCTCGGCGATGAAGACCGCCTGCCGGGCCTGGTCATCCAGGTTCACGGCGGTCCACCGGCCGTAGCCGGGAGACCCCACCCGCAGATCCACGATGACGTCCAGGATCTGGCCGGCCACGCACGTCACGTATTTGGCCTGGCCGGGCGGGACATCGGCGAAGTGGACGCCGCGGATGGCCCCACGCCGGGACACCGAGCAGTTCGCCTGCGCGATTTGCGGACGGTATCCGATGTCTGCCATAAATTCGGCCTCACGGAACCATTCAAGAAAACCACCCCGTTCATCCGAAAAAATGCGCGGGGTGAATAGCCAGGCACCATCAATATCAAGTGCGTCCATGCGGAAAACCGTAGACGGCACCCATTAGCTTCGCTACTATTTCACGCAGTGTAGTCGATCAGCTACCCGCTGTTTTAGGGTCACTCGGGCGGCCGGGGGTCAGTGGGGACCGGTCAGGGGCGGCTGGGTCGATGGACCGGCCGGGCGGTGGCGAGCGCGACCGTCCTTGCCTGCTGGGGTGCCCGGAAGTCCATGTTGTCCAGCCCAGGGAGGAGCGTGGCCGCGTGCGGGCCAGCGAGTACGGCGGCCAGCGGGGCCGGGACGGAGCGGCCATCGCGGGCCCGGCGGGGGCGACCCGGTGATGCTGACCGTCCCCCGGACGGCGCTGGTGGCCGGTGCTGATCCCGACTGTGCCAGCCTGCTGGAACGGCTCGTCCGCAACGCCCCGGGTGGCCTGCGGCTGGCACTGACCGGCGAGGCCGCCGCCTTCACCCTGGCCGGGACCTGGCGCTCGGACGGGCGCTGGCAGGTCGTGCCGGCCGGCCAAAGCCTCAGGTACGCCGCTATCGCCGCACTGGGCTTGCTGCGCCTCGGTGAGCAGGAACAGCGGACGGTGCTGGGCGGCGAGAACGGCCGCGACCTGGTCGGCCGGCTGGCCAAGCGGCTGGACACCATGACCAGCCTGGCCGACGTGGCCCTGGTGTGCTGGGCCGCCGCCGAGGCCGGCCACAGTGAACTGCCGCACGCGCTGGCCAGGCTGGCCCAGCTGGACGGCTACGGCGGGCCGGTCGAGGTGGTCACCGCGGCCTGGGCCGTGTCCGCGCTGGTCGCCGCCCGGCCGCACGCCGATGTGGAGCGCAGGCTGGCCAGGGCCCGGCAGCGGCTGCTGGCCGCCCGCGACGTCCTCTACCCGCACGTGACCGGCGGTGCCGCCTGGTACCGCGCCCATCTGGGCAGCTTCGCCGACCAGATCTACCCGGTCCAGGCGCTGGCCCGGCTGCACGCCAGCGCGGACGACCCGGAGGCGCTGGCCGCCGCCGGCTCGGTCGCGGCCGCGGTCTGTGCGGCGCAGGGGGAGGCCGGCCAGTGGTGGTGGCATTACGACGCCCGTACCGGCGCGGTGGTCGAGGGCTACCCGGTGTACAGCGTCCACCAGC
Organism: Streptosporangiaceae bacterium; assembly: GCA_036522155.1. Lineage (GTDB taxonomy): Bacteria > Actinomycetota > Actinomycetes > Streptosporangiales > Streptosporangiaceae > UBA9676. Next base: position 283 of record DATDGI010000248.1, on the reverse strand, counting down.
ATGCGATGGCGCCGATGGCGCTGCTTGACCTGGCCGACGCCGGGGGCGAGTGCCATCTGGCGAACATCTGCCGGGGGCTGCGGTGGCTCAGCCAGCGGCCCGAGACCACTGAGGACCTGGTGCTCGATCAGCCGCCGGTCACGTGGCGCAAGGTGGCCCGGGCCGACCACGGCAAGCTGGTCCGCGGGGTGCGCAGCTCGGCCACCAGGCTGAAGCCAGGGCTCCGTCTGCGGGTGCTTGACCGGCTGTTCCCGCCCGGGCCGGTCGACCATGAATGCCGTCC
>DATDGI010000247.1:0-10246 GCA_036522155.1 Streptosporangiaceae bacterium | reverse complement strand
GTAACGCTCTGCAGCCCGGGCGATCGGCCAGCCCTGGCCGGCGACCAGCCGGGCGAGCCGCAAACGGGCCCGCGGAGTCAGGGCAGCGTTAGCGTGGGACACGAAGACCTCCTGGGCGCTGGAGCCGGTTCTCAGACAGCTCCACTCCACGCCCGGAGGTCTTCGCCTTCCAAGCTCATTCAGATCGTGTCGTCACACGACCTCGACCAACGTGCCCGGACAGTACACCTAGCAAGAAGGGGCCGGCGCGCAGCGCCGGCCCCTTCTTGCGTTACCTGGTGGCTACTCGGTCCACCATTCGTCGTCCTCGGCCTTGGCCGCCTTGGCCGGGACCGGCTGCTTGGCCGGTTCCTGTGCGGCCGTGGGCTGGGCCTGAGCCGGGGCCTGAGCCGGGGCGGTCGGCTGCGGTCCCGCCTGGGCCGGAACGGGCGCCGTCGCCGGAGCCGGAGCGGAAGCCACCGCCTTGGGCGCGGGGGCGGGCATCGCGGCCCGGCCCATCGGCGGCTTGAGCGCGTCGGCCAGGCCCGGCATCTGGGTACCGAGGAGCTGGCTGATCTGGGCCAGGTGGGTGGAGATGCTCTCCTTCTGCTTGCTCAGCTCGTCCACTTCGCGCTGGGCCGCGGCCCGGTGCCGGTCGATCTCGCCCTTGGTGTCGGCCAGTAGCTGGTCGGCCTGGCCCTTGGCCCCGGCGACGATCTGATCGGCGTTCTTCTTGGCGTTCGTGACCAGCTGCTTGGAGTGCTGGTCGGCCTCCCGCCGGGTCTGCTCGGCCTGAGCGCTGGCCTTGGCGGCCCGCTGCTCGGCCGAGGCGGCCCGCTGCTCGGCCTCGGTAACCAGCTTCTGGGTCGCGGCCTGGGCCGCGGCCAGCCGTTCCGCCTCCTGCCGCTCGGACTCCTCACGGCGGGAGGCCAGCTGGATCTCGAACTCGCCCTCGGCCTGCGCGCGCTGCGCCTCGCTCTCCTCCAGGATGCGCTGGGCCTGGCTGCGCATCTCGTCAGCCTGCCGCTTGGAGGTGGTGAGGATCTCGTCCCGGTCCCGCTTAGCAGAGGCCTTCAGCTGGGCGGCCTCGCGCTCGGTGGTGGTCCGCAGCTTGGCGATGTCCCGCTCGACGGCGGCCCGCTTCTCCGCCACCTCGTGATCGGCGGTCGCGCGCAGCTTGCCGACCTCCCGCTCGGTGGTGGAGGTCAGCTCGTCGGCCTCCCGCCGGGCGCCGGTGCGGATCGCCTCCGCGTCCCGCTCGGCCGAGCCGCGCTGATCATCGGTCTCCCGCTTGGCGATGGCCCGCAGCTCGCCGGCCTCGTTCTCGGCGGCGGCGCGGAGTTCGGCGGCGTCCACCTTGGCCGCGGCGGCCAGCTCGTTCGCCGCGGATCTGGACTCACCGACGATCTCGGTCGCCTGCTCCTCGGCGAGCCGGAGCAGCTGCTCGATGCGGGACCCGAGGCCCGAGTAGGTGGGGCGCTCCTGCTCCCGGAGCTGCCGATGGGCGTCGGACAGTTCCTGCTGGAGGGCCTGGACCTGGTCGCGGTGCTGGCGCATTTCGGCGTCGAGCGTCTTGAGGACCTTGTCGACCTCGTGCTGGTCGTACCCGCGCATCACCCTCGGGAAGTCGCGGGCTGGTGCGTCTTCGAAGAAGTTGCTCAGCTGGGCGTCTATTTCAGGCTGCATCTGGCTTAATCCTGGCTGGTCGGGGGGTGGCCTGCGGGGTACGGACGAGCGCGTGCACCGCCCCCGGTGGCTCGGGCCCTCACGGGCCCCCATTCGGCCAGCCGGCGCAGCGGTTACAAACCGCTCTCGCCCAATGCCAGGCAGCGTACTCTCCTGCGCAGGTGATTGCGGCTGCTTCCAGCTTCCCGGTCCCGAGATCTGAATTTGTCGCCCGATAGCGGCCTACGCTGGCCTTTCGGTGTCACCGGCGGCCTGGACCAGTTCGGTCAGCACCCCGCCGACGTCGGCCGGGTGCAGGAACGCGATGGCGGTGCCCATCGAGCCGTGCCGGGGCCGCTGATCCAGCAGCCGGATGCCGCGGGCGCCGATGGCCGCCAGCGCCTCTGTGATGTTCGCCACGCCATAGCCGATGTGATGAACGCCCTCGCCGCGGCGGGCCAGGAACCGGCCGACCGGCGTGTCCGGCCCGAGCGGCTCAAGGAGCTGGATCCAGGACGCGCCGCCGGGGGCGGCCGAGACCCGCAGCATCGCCTCCCGGACCCCCTGTTCCTCGTTGACCTCCTGGCTTACCACGGCGAGGTCGAAGACCTCCTGGTAGAAGGCGATCTTGGCGGCGAGATCGTGGCAGGCGATCCCGATGTGATCGATCCGGTCCAGCACCGCTGCCCCCTCGCTGATCAGGTGGACCTGGGTATCGTGGCAGAATCCCCGCCCGGCCACCACGGCGGCGGGCGGGGAGCAGAGGAGACCCATGCCTGAAGCGGTGATCACTGGCGGTGCCCGGACGGCGTTCGGGCGGCTGCTCGGCTCGCTGGCCCACTTCACCGGCGCCGACCTGGGCGGCATCGCGATCAGGGCGGCGCTGGAGCGCTCCGGCCTGTCCGGCGGCGACGCCGAGTACGTCATCATGGGCCAGGTGCTGCAGGCCGGCGCGGGCCAGATCCCGGCCCGGCAGGCCGCGGTGTCGGCCGGCATCCCGATGACGGTGCCCGCGATCACCATCAACAAGGTGTGCCTGTCCGGCCTGGACGCGATCGCCCTCGCCGCCCAGCTCATCCGGGCGGGCGAGTTCGGCATCGTGGTGGCCGGCGGCATGGAGTCGATGACGCGGGCGCCGCATCTGCTGCCCGGGGTGCGGGCCGGGCACCGGTACGGCGCCATGGAACTGCTCGATGCGATGGCGCTCGACGGCCTGACCGACCCGTTCGATCACCTGCCGATGGGCGAGCTCACCGACCGGCACAACGCCCGGCTCGGCATCGGCCGGGCGGAGCAGGACGAGTTCGCCGCCCGGTCGCACCAGCGGGCCGCGGCCGCGATCAAGGACGGCCTGCTGGCCGATGAGATCACCGGAGTCGACGTGCCGCAGCGCCGGGGCGACCCGGTCAGGTTCGACACCGACGAGGGAGTGCGGGCCGATACCACGGCCGAGGCCCTGAGCCGGCTCCGTCCCGCCTTCGGCTCCGGCGGCACCATCACGGCCGGTTCCGCGTCGCAGATCTCCGACGGCGCGTGCGCCGTCGTGGTTATGTCCGCCGAGATCGCCGCGGCCCGCGGGATGGGGGTGCTGGCCGAGGTGGGCGCGCACGGCAACGTGGCCGGGCCGGACAACTCGCTGCAGTCCCAGCCGTCCCGGGCCATCGGCCACGCGCTCGGCAAGGCCGGGCTGACGGTCGCCGACCTCGGCCTGATCGAGATCAACGAGGCGTTCGCGTCCGTGGCGCTGCAGTCCATCCGGGATCTGGGCGTGCCGGAAGAGAAGGTCAACGTGAACGGCGGCGCCATCGCCCTCGGCCATCCGATCGGGGCCTCCGGGGCGCGGATCGCCCTGCACCTGGCGTGCGAACTGCGGCGGCGCGGGGGCGGGCTGGGTGCGGCGGCCCTGTGCGGGGGCGGCGGGCAGGGCAGCGCGCTGCTGCTGCGGGTGCCCGGCGCGGGTGGGCGTGCCTGATCCGGCGGTCGAGGCGGCCCTGGCCGGGGACACCCGGGCGCTGGCCCGGCTCGTGTCGCTGGCCGAGAACGGCGCCCCCGGCCTGCGGCCGGTCATGAAGTCCCTGGCGCCGCTCACCGGGCGGGCCTGGCTGATCGGGCTGACCGGCCCCCCGGGGGTGGGGAAGTCGACCGTCACCGGGGCGCTGGTGGCCGCCTACCGGCAGCGCGGGCTGCGGGTGGCGGTGCTGGCGGTGGATCCCACCTCCCCGTTCACGGGCGGGGCCCTGCTGGGGGACCGGGTGCGCATGCAGGAACACGCCACCGATCCCGGGGTCTTCATCCGGTCCATGGCCACCCGGGGCCACCTGGGCGGGCTGTCGGCGGCGGCCCCGCAGGCCCTGCGCATCCTGGACGCCGCCGGGTTCGGCGTGATCCTGGTCGAGACCGTGGGGGTCGGGCAGGCCGAGGTGGAGATCGCCGCGCTCACCGACAGCACGCTGGTGCTGACCGCGCCGGGCACCGGGGATGCCATCCAGGCGGCCAAGGCGGGAATCCTGGAAGTGGCGGACATCCTCGTGGTCAACAAGAGCGACAAGCCCGGCGCCCAGGAAACGGTCAGGGATCTGCGCACGATGATCGCGATGGCCCTGCGCGGCGAGGGGGAGTGGAAGCCGCCCATCGTGACCACCACCGCCACCACCGGGGAGGGCATCGCCGAACTGACCGCCCGGCTGGATGCGCACCGGTCGTGGCTGGGTTCGTCCGGGGAGGGGGACCGGCGCCGGCTGGCCCGGGCCCGGGCCGAGGTCGCCGCCCTCGCGTTCGCCGCGCTGGCCGGACGGGTGGGCGGGCGGCCCGGCGGGGCCGGGCTCGACGCCCTGGCGGCCAGGGTGGCCGCGGGCGAGCTCGATCCCTATTCGGCGGCCGACGAACTGGTGGCCGCGGCGCCGTTGTAGCGGCTGGCGCTCCCGGGGAGGGCCGCCGTGGATGCCGGCATTCCGGTGGCGGCGGCCCGCTGGGCGGAGGAAAGTCGGTGCCGGGATCGTCCGCTCTGGGGCAACGGCGCATCGGCCGGAACCCACGGCGGCCGGGGTGCGTCAGATTCGTGTCCGGGGGAGCCGAACGAAGGGGCGCCCATGACAGCGAAACAGGTGCGGATCCTGGCCGGATCGGCCAGCGCGCTGGCCGCGGTGGTGATCGGCCTGGCTGGCTGTGCGGCCGCCACCAGTCACTCCACGGCCGCGGCCAGGCCACGCCCGGCCAGCGAAACGGCGGCGGCCGCGCGCGCCACCCCGCTGACGGCGGCCCGGCCCCGGACCGCGGTCCGGCTGGCCGCCCCGCTGCTGAAGTGCGCCGACCCGGTGGCGGCAGGCCGCGCCCTGCCCGGCGCGAGCGGTGTCCACGCCAGCGGCCCGGCCGAGGTGGGCCCCGCCCAGGACGCCAGCGCCTCGCCCGTGCCGGTGGCCACCGTCGGCCAGGCCACGCTGCGGCAGGTGGGTGTCGTGAACCTCAGTCATCCGTTCGAGGTGCTGTGCGGCCCCGTCACCGTCCGGTGCCCGCCCGGCTTCCGCAAGCTCTACCGCAGGACCGGTTTGTCCGGCCGCCGCGCGCGCGTGCTGATACCAGAGTTCGCGATCTGCGTGGCCCGGTTCCGCGAGTTCCCGCCGCCGCCGGAACCGCGGCTCACCCCGCAACCCCTGCGGACCCTGCCGCCGCATACCATGCCGCCACAGGCCGCCGGGCAGTAACGGCGCCCAGCATGCCGGTGGGGCGCGGCATACGCCGCGCCCCACCGTTGTCTGTCAGCCCAGAGATCAGGACGGATCCGGTGCGAACCACATCCGGGTGCCCCAGTTGCTGAAGGGGTCCCTCGGCTGGGGAGCGACGTACTCGGTGGCCTGGTAGATCTTGCCGTTGAAGGCCTGGGCCATCGAGTAGTCACCCCACCGGCACGGGAAGGCACCGATGGAGTTGGTGTTGGCGTAGCAGGTGAAGTCGTCTTCAGAGGCGGTGCCGCTGGCGGCGATGTGCACGTCGCCGGACGGGCCGTCGCTGCCCTTGAACTTCACGTAGGCCGCGCTCGGGAACCGGTTGGGCCCGGCCACGGTCATGACCATGTACCCGTTGCCGTCGGAGTTGATGCCGATGGCCGGGTACAGCAGGTTCTGGCTGGTGAACACGTAACCGTCGTTCACCAGGTTGGCGGTGGACGGGCTGACCGGCTTCAGCACGAACCAGGCCGCGCCGGAGTTGTTCCCGCTGTTGAAGCCGGTGTTCAGTTCCGCGTAGAGCAGCCCATGGGTGTAGGTGACCTCCTGGACGGCGTTGAAGTCCGTCTGGAGCTGCGCCACCGCGTCATTATTGGCCTGACCCAGCGGATTGGGCCCGATCTTCTGGTTCACGTTCAGCGGCTGCGAGTAGGACTCGGTGCCGACGCCGGTAACGCTGAGCGTCGGTTCCAAGTTGGAGTTGAGCAGTGCCGTGTTGCTGAGGGTGAACACCTCGAGCCCGTTCCCGAACGTCGACCCGTCGTAGGGGAGGTTCCCGTTGGACTCCACGAAGTACTCGGTGCCAGGGGCCTTCGCGCCCTGCGTCACCGTGGACGGCGCGATGTGGTACGAGCCGAACGGGTCGGCCAGCGGCACCTTGTAAAGGAAGATGGCCGGCACCGGCCCGAGTCCCTCGGCGTTCGCGATGAGGTTGCCCTTCGAGAAGGCGTAGATATACGCGCCGTTGAACGCCGGGGTGGCGAAGGAGAACTCGTTCGTCGCAATGTAGAAGCCGTTCGCATCCGACCCGACCTGGTCGAAGTCACCGAAGCACGGGCAGCCGGTGGCGGACGGGTCATTGGTGGGGATGGCGTAGATCGCGTAGCTGCCGAACGGGTCCTTGGTGACGCTCACGTCGACGTACTGCACGTTGTCGCCGGCCGCCGCCCCGAACGTGAACATGGTCAGGAACCAGTGGCCGCTCGACGGGTCCCAGTACGCCCGCGGGTCGCTCAGGAACGCGGACGGGGCCAGGGCGAACAACTGGTAGGCGGGGATGTCGCCGGCCAGGGTCGCGCCGCTGGTCGAGTAGAGGTTCAGCGACTGGTTCAGGAACTCCATCATGATGGTGCCCGATGGGCTCGGCCCCACGGCCAGGCCCTGGTCGGGCGGGGCCACGTCGCCGATGGCCGGGTTCGCCCCGGCGTTGATCACCGAGGTGAGACCGTCGAAGCCGTGCTCCCCGCTGACGTTCGAGTTGGTGATGGGGGTGAGACCGACTCCGGCGACGGACGGGGCCGCGGCGCTGGAGGCGCGGCTGGCGGTCTTCGCGCCCGGGAACAGGCGGACGGGCATGACGCGGTGCGCCGTGGCCGCGCTGGCCGCGTGCTTCTTGGCGTCGGCGGCCGCGAGCGCCCCCACGTTGACCGTTCCCAGCTTGCGGACGCCCATCGTGTGCGAGGCATGGATGGCCTTCGGGAGCCCGGCGGCGTGGGCGGCCGTGGCGGCCGAGGCCGCGGGAACGGCGGCTACGGCCAGCGCCGCGCTTCCTACCGCGCTGGTCAGAGCGATGATCCAGCGCCTGCGCGCGGGTCCGAGAACTAATAGCTTGGTCACTACCTGATCCCCTCTCGCTGAATTCAGCGGGTCCCAGCTTGACGAGGGCAGCGCCAGGCATATGCGCTGCGGCTGAGACCGTAGCAGGATGTATCCGGCAAAATCCGGATAACCGCCGCGAAATATTACGGCCCGCGCCAGCGCCAACCGCATGATCTTTTACGGTTCCGGCCGGTTCCGGCTGGATCAGCCGTGTGACCTGTACCGGGACCGGGCGTGCCGGGCCGGTGAATGCGCGCGACGGGGCAGCCCGCGGACGCCGGGTGTCATTTCTCAATAACTTCGTTACCGGACTGAAACCAGAAGTCGCGGCCATTAGCCGGTGGGCCAGAACTGGCCCGCCGGACGCGGATTCGCGGCGGTTACCTGACCGGTGGCTCGGTGGGGACGGTATGGGGTTCGGTGGGCGCCGGCGGCGGCTCCGCCAGCGTCCTGGTCCCGGTCTGAGCGGGTGCCACCGGGGCGGGCTCGGTGGGCACGGCGCTGCCCCGATCGGCCGCCACCGGGCCTGGCTCAGAGGGCGCCCCGGCGGTGGCCGGGTGCGCCGCTGGCTCGGCCACCGGCTCGGTTGCGGGCCCGGCGGCCACAGACGGGCCGGCCGGCTGGTCGCCGTCGGCGAGCGCGGCCAGTTCGGCCTCCAGGATCGAGGCGCTGCGCAGCCGCGCCTCGTACGCCCTCTTGCCGCCGCGGATGGCGAACAGGCGCCTAGTCACCAGCAGGTAGATGACCAGGGCGATGTTGATGGCGAAGGCGGTCGCCCGCAGCACGGTCACCTTGCTGGAGAGGTCGTACACCTCATACGGCAGCCCGATGGAGGTGACCACCACGGCGAAATACTCGCCCCAGCGCTTCACCAGCCACAGCCCGATGCCCTCGACAATCTCGATCGCCGCGTACGCCGCCGCGCCGATGGTGAGATAGGTCAGCGTGCGCGGGTTGAGCGTGAAGGCGTGCCGGACCAGGCCGAGCAGCTTGGAGTGGTCGACGTTGTAACCGAATTCCCTGAAGAGCAGCCGCAGCCCGGGCAGCTCGTGGTTGAACGCCTGCTCGATTGTCAGCCGGGAGGTCTTGAACCGCCACACCGCGTAGGCCAGCGCGGCGAACACGATCGCCCGCAGGAACCGCTCGATGGCGAACACGCGCAGGATCAGGGCACTGCGGACCTCCTTGCCGCGGCGCACCTTGGGAGCCGATGCTGCCGGGCCGCTGTAGGCCGGCGCGCCGATGACGAAGGTGCCGCAGCGCAGGCAGCGCCAGGCCGTGCCCCCGGCGGTGGCCACGCCCAGCCGTTCGCGGAGCGGGGCCTCGTCCGGGGCGAACGTGATATGGCCGCTGGCGCCACAGCCCAGCTGGCTCCAGTCCATAGCCGGCAGCCTACCGGGATGCGGGCATACCGGAACGGCACCGGCCGCGGCCCGTCCCGGTCACACGCCCACCAGCACGCCGTCGGCGAGGGTGAGCACCTGGTCGCAGGCCAGGCCGAGAGCGGCGGAGTCGCGGCCGGTCGCGACCACCGCCGCATCGCGGGCCAGGTCCCGCACGTGGCCGGCCAGGGCCGTGGTCTCGCCCGGGCCGAGGCCGTCGAGCAGGCCGTCCAGCAGCAGCAGGTCGGGTTCGTGCACGGCCGCGGCGGCCAGCCTGGCCCGGCGGCTTACCACCGCCGGCGCCGACCAGAGCGGCACCTCCGCCCAGGCCGTGAGCCCGAGCCGGTCCAGGATCGCGGCGGTGAGCAGTTCCCGGTTAGCGGCCCGCAGCCCGGCCAGCCGGGCGGCGTGCTCGACCAGCCCGCGCACCCGAAGGCCGGGATGGGCCCACCGGGCCCGGCGGGCGACCCCCACCCGGTGCCGGACCGCCGCCCGGCCGACCGGCGTGGTGAGGTCCCGGCCCAGCACCCGCAGTTCCCCGTAGGCCGGCTTGGCGTGCCCGGCCAGCAGGCTGACGACCGCCGATCCGGCCGCCTGCCGGGTGGTGAGGATGCCGACCGCGGCCCCGCCCGCCGCGGGCACGGCCAGCCGGAAGCTGGCGGCGCGCAGGACCCAGCTTCCGCCGTGCCTTACCCCGACGCCGGCGGCCAGCACTGGGCAGCCGACAGCTGTCTCATGCACGGACGCACGACCCCCCGTTGCTTTCCCGCAGCGTCCCCACCAGGAAATATAGCTCCAAGATAAGACAACGTCACGGTCAGTAGCGAACTGGGGTGGGGAAAGCGGCCCGGTACCCGCGGCGCCGGTAGCGTGTGGCCTGTGGCAAAGCGTCTGGAGTTGCCGTTCGACCCGATCGCGCGGGCGGCGGAGATCTGGGAGGGCACGTTCGGCCCGGCGGACGCGATGGCCGCGGTGACGTCGATCATGCGGGCGCAGCAGCTGCTGCTCGCCGAGCTCGACCGGCTGCTGCGGCCGCACCGGCTTACCTTCGCCCGCTACGAGGCGCTCATCCTGCTGACCTTCAGCCGCCGCGGCGCGCTCCCGCTGCGGGTGATCGGCGAGCGGCTGATGGTCCACCCGACCAGCGTCACCAATATCATCAACCGGCTCGCCGACCAGGGCCTGGTGGTCCGGCGGCCCAACCCGAGGGACGGCCGCGGCACCCTGGCCGAGATCACCGGCCAGGGCCGGGAGGTGGCCGCGCGGGCCACCGCCGACCTGATGGCGGCCGACTTCGGGATGGGTGGCTACCGTACCGACGAGCTTGGCGCGCTGTTCGCCCTCCTGCGTGCCCTGCGCCTGGCCGCCGGGGACTTCACCCCGGACCCGGTCAGCCGCTGACCGGGGAGGCGGCCCAGGTCTGGCCGGCGTCGTAGGTGAACCAGATGGCGTGCTGGCCCGGGTCGGCCGGGATGGCGAAGCCCTGGCTGGCGGTGGTCATCCCGACGTAGGCGAACCCGCCGGGGGGCAGCGACCCGCCGGCCGCGGTCCAGCTCGCGCCGCCGTTCGCCGAGATCTGGATGCCCAGGCTGGTGGCGAGCACGAGGGTGCCGGACAGGCTGCCGGACAGCGAGGTGGCGGTCCCGGCCGCGGGCACGGTGCCGGTGCGCTGCCAGCTCC
>DATDGI010000246.1:0-12523 GCA_036522155.1 Streptosporangiaceae bacterium | reverse complement strand
GGTGTTTCATCGACTGAAGCATCCGGGCCATCTCGGTGCCTATGTCGCCGGTCCCGTCGCGGTGAATGATGCCTGCGATACCGCACATGTTGCTAACCCCTTAGTCCGCCACGGCCGGCGCTACGGCAGGATGTCCAGGTACTCTGCGACATCCCAGTCGGAGACCGTCGCGCAGAAGCGCTCCCACTCGTCCTGCTTGTAATGGTGGAACACCCGGTACATGTCGCCCGGCATGGCGTCCCGTACCACCGTGTCCTTCTCGAGCGCCGTGATGGCCTCGCCCAGCGTCATCGGCACCCGCTTGACCTGCTTGCCGCCCGCGATGGCCTCGTAGATGTTGCGGTCCTCGGGCGGTCCGGGGTCCAGGCTGCGCTTGATGCCGTCGTCTATCGCCTTGATGATCGCGGCGAAGGACAGGTACGGGTTGACGGCGGAGTCGACCGACCGGTACTCGAACCGTCCCGGGGCGCTGACCCGCAGCGCGGTGGTCCGGTTCTGGTAGCCCCAGTCGGCGAACAGCGGCGCCCAGAAGCCGGTGTCCCAAAAGCGCCGGTAGGAGTTCACGGTGGGCGCGGTGATGCAGGTCAGCGCGTCGAGGTGCGCCAGGATCCCGCCGATGGCCATCAGCCCGAGCTTGCTGGGGATCCGGGGATTGTCGCCATCGGGCATGAACATGTTCTCGTCGCCCTGCCAGAGCGAGATGTTGTGGTGGCAGCCGTTCGCCGACACCCCCATGAACGGCTTGGGCATGAAGCACGGGAAGGCGCCGAGTTCCCGGCCCACCTGCCTGCAGATCTGGCGGTAGGTCGTGAGCCGGTCGGCGGTGAGCTCGGCCCGGTCGAACATCCAGTTGAGCTCGAGCTGGCCTGGAGCGTCCTCGTGGTCACCCTGGATCATGTCCAGGCCCATCGCCTTCCCGTACTCCATGCACTTGTGGATGAGCGGCTGGAGCTCGGCGAACTGGTCGATGTGGTAGCAGTACGGCTTGGTTTTGCCTTCCACCGAAGGTGTGCCGTCCGGGTTGACCTTGAGCCACATCATCTCCGGCTCGGTCCCGACCCGCAGATGCAGCCCGGTGTCGCGCTCGAAGGCCTCGTGGATGCGCCGGAGGTTGCCGCGGCAGTCCGAGGTCAGGTAACCCCCCGGGTCGGTCTCCTCCTCCCGGTTGCGGAACAAGGTGCAGAACACCCGCGCGGTCCTCGGGTCCCACGGCAGCTGGCAGAACGTCTCCACGTCGGGCAGCCCGACCAGCTCCCACGCCTCTGGCCCGTACCCGATGTAGTTGCCATGCCGGTCGGTGAAGAGGTTGGCGGTGGAACCATAGACCAGCTGGAAACCGCGCTCGGCGATCCGCTCCCAGTGATCCGCGGGCACCCCCTTGCCCATGATCCGGCCGGTGACCGAGGCGAACTGGTAGTAGACGTACGTGATTCCCCTGGCATCGATCTCCGACCGGACACGGGCTACGGCTTCGGCGCGGCCATCGGTGGCAAGGAACCGTTCGAGGTCAGTGGACACAGCCCCTCCTAACGCCCGTCTGGCCAGGCTTCCGGCCGCCGGACCTGGGGTAGCTTGATCGGCAGCCGGAGCAGCGTTCGCAATTCACGGACAGTAAACCCTGTATCATGACACGATACAAGCGGTTGCCGGTGGCGGTTTCCCTATAGGCGCAAAGGCTGGCTAATGTAATTAACCGGCTACGGTGGAGGCGCCGTCGCGGCGCAGGCCACCGGTGCCGTATCCGGGCGGCAGCCGATCGAGTGACCGGCGGCGCATGACGGCCGCCGGGGGAGGAGACGACCAGCGATGTCGCAGCTAGTCGGTCTCGCCGCAGCGGATGACGAAGGTGACCAGGACAGGAATCCCGCCGAGGGATCGCCGGGTGCGCTCGAAGAGGCGCTCGGCGCCGTCATCGCCGAGCGGGTGCGCGAGTTCCGGCTGCAGCTGGGGCTGACCGTGGGCCAGCTCGCCGAGCTGACCAGCCTGTCCAAGGGAATGCTTTCCAAGATCGAGAATGCCCAGGCCTCGCCCAGTCTTTCCACCCTGGCCCGGCTGTCGGGGGCGCTGAGGGTGCCGGTTACCGCCTTCTTCCGCGGCCTGAACGAGGAGCAGGACGTGCTCTACGTCAAGGCCGGTCGCGGCCTGGACATCGAGCACAAGGGGTCCGGCCCCGGCCACCGCTACCAGCTGCTTGGGACGCTGCGCGCGCCGCACAACTCGCTGGAGACCCTGCTGGTCACGCTGACCGACCGGGCTGACGAGTTCCCGCTGTATCAGCACCCGGGAACGGAGCTGATCTACATGATCGCCGGGCGGATTGAGTACCTCTACGGGAACTCGCTGTACCTGCTCGAACCCGGGGACGCGATGCAGTTCGTCGGGGAGGTCCCGCATGGCCCGCGCACGCTCATCGAGCTGCCCATCCAGTTCCTGTCCGTCAAGTCGATCGAGCCGACTGGCTGAGTGGCGCGTGAGTTTATCTGTAGTGGACACGGTTTCATCACTTGCGGTAATCTATCCGCCGGGCAGGCTGTGGCCACAGTGGTCCGCGGGAGGCGATGACGCGTGCGTGTGGGCACGAACGGGCGCCTGCGCAGCCCAGGCCGCTCCACCTACCCGGCCAGGTACTCAGCCGCGGGGCTGGTCAGTCGCGGCCTGACAAACCGGCCGTGGCCCCCGGCCTGGCGGCCGCAACCCATGAAGAGCAGCTACGACGTGGTGATCGTGGGCGGCGGCGTGCACGGGCTCGCGGCCGCGTACTACCTGGCCGCCAACCACGGGATCACCGACGTGGCAGTGCTGGAGAAGGGCTACCTGGGGAGCGGCGGGTCGGGGCGCAACACCGCGATCCTGCGGTCGAACTACCTCACGCCGGAGGGAGTCAGGTTCTACGACCGGTCGGTGAAGCTGTACCAGCGGCTCGCCACCGACCTCGACTACAACGTGATGTTCTCCCAGCGGGGCCACCTCACGCTGGCCCACAGCGACGCCTCGCTGCGGACGATGCGGTGGCGGGCCGAGGTGAACAAGGTAGAGGGCGTGGACTCGGAGGTGATCGGGCCCGCCGAGATCAAGCGGCTGGCCCCCTTCCTTGATGTCAGCACGGCCGCCAGGTACCCGATCCTCGGCGCGCTCTGGCACCCGCCCGGCGGCATCATCCGTCACGATGCCGTGGTCTGGGGGTACGCCCGGGGCGCCTCCGCACGCGGTGTGCACATTCACCAGAACACCGAGGTCACCGGCATCGAGGTGGCGGGCGGCCGGGTACGCGGGGTCGCGACGAGCAACGGCGACATCGCCACTCCGGTCGTGCTCAACGCCACCGCCGGGTGGTCCACGCTGATCTCCGACATGGCCGGGGTCACCATGCCGGTCATGACCTATCCCTTGCAGGCCGCTGTCACCGAGCCGGTGAAGCCGTTTCTCGCGACGGTCATCGTGTCCGGGACGCTGCACGTGTACATCAGCCAGACCGACCGGGGCGAGCTCGTGTTCGGCGCCAGCGTGGACCCCTTCACGTCTTACTCGATGCGCGGCTCGCTCGAATTCATCGAAGGCCTCGCCGGGCACGTGCTCGAGCTCATGCCGGCCCTGACCAAGGTCCGGCTGCTGAGGCAATGGTCGGGCCTGTGCGACATGACCCCGGATTTCTCGCCGATCATGGGCCCGACGCCGGTCCAGGGTTTCTTCGTCGATGTGGGCTGGGGCACCTACGGGTTCAAGGCCGGCCCGGTGTCGGGGGAGGCCATGGCGAAGTGCATCGCCTCCGGCGCGACCCCCGAGATCATCGCTGCCTTCGGCCTGGAGCGGTTCGGTGAGGGCGCACTGGTGGGCGAGAAGGGCGCGGCCGCCGTTGGCCACTGATCGGAAGGTCCCGTGACGATTCTCCTGCCCTGCGCCTGGTGCGGCCCGCGTGAGGCGACGGAGTTCGCCCACATCGGTGAGGTAGCCGCGCGCCCTGACCCTGGTGCGGTGACCCCGGCGCAGTGGCGGGAGTACCTCTACCTCCGGGCCAACCCGTGCGGCTGGACCAGCGAGACCTGGTACCACCGGATGGGCTGCCGCAGGTTCATCAGGGTGGAGCGGCACACCGAAACCAATGAGGTCCGGCCGGTCCCAGCCGCCGCCGGTGCCCGGGCCGGGGAGCCGGCCCCATGAGCGAGCCCACCGGTGCGATGCGGCTGCCGCGGCAGCTGGGCGAGGTGATCGACCGCGGCGAGCCGCTGGAGTTCACCTGGAACGGGCGGCCCTGCCACGGCTACGCAGGCGACACGATCGTCTCGGCGCTGGCCGCCGCCGGGGAGCGGGTGTTCTCCCGGAGCATGAAATATCACCGCCCCCGTGGCCTGCTCACCGCCTCCTTCCATGATCCCGGCTGCATGGTCCAGGTGGGCGACGAGCCGAACGTACGCGGTGCCCACCGGCTGGCCGCCGGCGGGATGGTGGTCACCTCCCAGAACACCTGGCCGTCGCTGCGCCTGGACGCGAAGTCGGTGAACGGGCTCGGCGGGCGCTTCCTCACGGCCGGTTTCTACTACAAGACCTTCATGCGCCCGCGCTTCGCGTGGCCGGCCTACGAGAGCGTGCTGCGGAGGTTTGTCAACGGCGGGACGGTGTCGCCGGACACCCCGCACACCCGCCCGGAGAAGCGCCATGCGCACCCCGATGTCCTCATCGCCGGCGGCGGCCCAGCGGGGATGGCGGCGGCCATCAGCGCCGCCGAGGCGGGCGCGTCCGTGCTGCTCGTCGAGGAGGAGCACGGCCTGGGCGGCCACCTGCGCTGGGGCAGCGAGGCCGATCTGGCGGCGCTGGCGGAACTGGCCGGCCGCGTCGCCGCCGAGCCCGGGGTGGAGGTGCTGACCGACGCGGTGGTGATCGCGCGCTACGACGGCAACGCGCTCGCCGTCCTCGAACGGCGCCATGGCGGCGCGGAAGCCGAGCGCCTCATCAGGACACGCGCCAAGACGCTCGTGGTGGCCCCGGGCCTGATTGAGCGGCCCTACGTGTTCGCGGGCAACGACCTGCCGGGGGTCATGCTCTCCACCGCGGTGCGGAGGCTTATCAACCTGCACGCGGTCAGGCCGGGACAGCGGGCGGTCGTACTGACCGCCAACCCCGACGGCGACGCGGCCATCGCCGACCTCAAGCGAGCCGGCGTCGAGGTCGCCCGGGTGGAAGATGCGCGCCTCGGCGGTGACGTCAGCGCGGCCGTCGGCCGGACCGGCGTGCGGGCGGTCCAGGTCGCCGACGGCACCAGGATCGACTGCGACCTGCTGGTCACCGCGGTTGGCTGGACCGCGCCGACATCATTGCTCAACGCGTCCGGGGACCGCCCCGTCTACAACCCGCGCGCGGCCAGGTTCTTCCCCGACGCCTCGCGGCTGCCCGGGGACGTTCTCGTGACCGGCGGCATCGCCGGAGACGGCAGCCTGGAGGAACTGACCGAGCATGCGGCCGCGGTGGGCACCGAGGCCGCGCGGCGCGCGGGGCGTATCGCCGCGGCGCGGGTGGCCGCCACCCCGACCCGGAGGGCAGCCGCCCCGCTGGCGCCCGGGCCGGGAGCCGGCACCGGCCCCGCGGCGGCCGTTATGCCGCCTGATCTTCCGGTGGAAGCCCACCCGGAGCTGTTCATCGGCCGGACGAACGGATTCGTGGATTTCAGCGAGGACGTGTCCGCCAAGGACCTGCGCGCGGCGGTGGCCGAGGGCTACGACAGTGCCGAACTGGCCAAGCGCTTCACCACCGCCACGATGGGTCCCCTGCAGGGCAAGCTGGAGACGGTCAACACGGTCGCGGTGGTGGCCGCCGCCACCGGCGCCTCGATCGCCGGGACCGGCACCACCACGTGGCGTCCCCCGTATGTGCCGGTCACCCTGGGTGCGCTCGCGGGGCGGGCCTTCGAGCCGGTGCGTTACTCCCCGATGCAGCCCTGGCACGAGGCGCACGGCGCCGTCCCGCTGGTGGCCGGCGCGTGGATCCGCCCCGACCACTACGCGGACCCGGCGGCAGAAGCCAGGAACGTCCGCGAGCACGTCGGCATCATCGACGTCACCCCGATCGGCAAGCTGGACCTGCGCGGTCCCGACGTGCCCGCGCTGCTGAACCTGCTGTACGTGAACAAGTGGTCCAAGCTGGGAATCGGCCGGGTCCGGTATGGCGTCATGTGCGCCGATGACGGAGTGGTGCTCGACGACGGGGTGACCGGCCGGCTGGCCGACGAGCACTACCTCATGAGCACTACCTCCTCGGGTGCGGCCACGGTGTGGGAATGGGCGGAGAACTGGCTGCAGACAGAGCACCCGGACTGGCGGGTGCATATCACGCCGGTAACAACCGCCTACGCCAGCATGAACGTGGCCGGCCCGCAGGCCCGCCGTCTGATCGAGCGGGTCACCCAGGGCGTGGACCTGTCCAACGAGGAGTTCCCCTACATGAACGTGCGCACCGGCC
The DNA here is from genome assembly GCA_036522155.1 of Streptosporangiaceae bacterium. Taxonomy (GTDB): domain Bacteria; phylum Actinomycetota; class Actinomycetes; order Streptosporangiales; family Streptosporangiaceae; genus UBA9676. Next base: position 6,073 of record DATDGI010000246.1, on the reverse strand, counting down.
AGATCGCCGGGGTCGATGATTGCGTGCTGTGGCGGATCGGGTTCACCGGCGAGCTCAGCTATGAGCTGCACGTGCCGGCCGGCTATGGCCTGCACGTCTGGGAGACGCTCCTGGACCGCGGCGCCGACCTGGGCATCGGCGCGTTCGGCGTGGAGGCGCAGCGCATTCTCCGGCTCGAGAAGGGCCATTTCATCGTCGGCCAGGACACCGACGGCCTGACCCGCGGGTTCAGCGCGGGCCTGGAGTGGGCCATCAAGCTGGACAAGGACGACTTCGTCGGCAAGCCGGAGCTGGCCTGGCAGTTCGCCGACGGGTCGGGCCCGCGGCTGGTGGGGCTGCAGCCGGTGGACCGCTCGGTGGTGCCGGAGGTGGCCAGCCTGATCGTGGAGGGCGGCCACATCGCCGGGCGGATCACGTCCAGCCGGATGTCGCCCACCCTGGGCCGCTCCATCTGCCTCGCCCAGGTCGAGGCCCGGCTCGCCGAGCCCGGCACCGAGGTGACCGTGCGGCTGCCGAGCGGCCGCCTGATCGCCGCGACGGTCATGCCGCAGCTCGCGCACGTGGATCCGGACGGGGAGCGGATGCGTGTCTGAACCTGCCAGCAGGGGGCCTGCCAGCACGGGGCCTGGCGCCACGGGGCCTGCCAGCACGGTGCCGGTGGCCCGCAGCCCGATCGCTCCGCCGCCGCCGGTGCTCGTCCTCGCGGGCTGGGAGGTGAGCGGCCGCCGGGCACGCGCCGGGCTCACCCTCACCGACTGCACCCCGCTGGCCAAGGTCCAGCTGCGGGCCCCGGTCGGCGGCGGCGCCGCCGCCGAGCTCGGAGTGCCGTTCGGCCGTGCGGCCAGGGATCGGGACGGCACGCTGGTGGCCGGGTCCGGGCCAGGGGAGTGGCTGCTGCTGGCCGCGCCGGGCCAGGGCCCTGCCCTGGCCGTCCGCGCGACGGGCCTCGCCTCCCGGTTCCCCGGCGAGCTGGCGACGGCGACCGACATCACCCACGGCCGCGCCCTTATCAGGCTCAGCGGCTCGCGCGGGGCCGGCGTCCTGGCCAAGGTCTGCGGCATCGACACCGGCGACGACATCACGCCGGACGGCGCGGCCTTCCGCTGCGCGGTGGCCGCCGTGGCCACCGACGTGATCCGTGACGACACCGGCGGCGAGCGCTCCTACCTGCTGCACTGTGAGCGCTCCTCCGGCGCTTACCTGTTCGGCGAGCTGCTGGCGGCGGGCAGCGAATTCGGCATCGAGATCGACGGCTTCACCCCACCCGGAATCTGAGGAGTCCGCATGGCAATCCCAAGCGACCTCGACATCGCCCGCAAGGCGCTGCTCAAGCCCCTTGATGACATCGCCCACGACCTGGGCATCGGGCCCCACCTGCTGGAGCCGTACGGCGAGAGCGTGGTGAAGATCAAGCTGGCGGCGATCGACGAACTGGCCGGCCGGCCGGAGGCGAAGTACGTGGTGGTCACCGCCGTTACCCCGACGCCGCTGGGCGAGGGGAAGACCACCACCACCGTCGGGCTGGGCCAGGGATTCCGGCACATCGGCAAGCGGGCCACCGTGACGATCAGGCAGCCGTCCATGGGACCGACGTTCGGCATCAAGGGCGGCGCGGCGGGCGGCGGGTACAGCCAGGTCGTCCCGATGGAGGTGCTGAACCTGCACCTGACCGGCGACATGCACGCGGTCACCGCCGCGCACAACATGCTGGCCGCGATGATCGACAACCATCTGTACCAGGGCAACGCGCTTGGCCTCGATCCGTACAACATCACCTGGCGCCGGGTGCTCGACGTCAACGACCGGGCGCTGCGCAACATCGTGATCGGGCTCGGCTCGCGTCTCGATGGGGTGCCGAGGCAGACCGGGTTCGACATCACTGCCGCCTCCGAGGTCATGGCCACGCTGGCGCTGAGCAGGTCGCTGGCAGATCTGCGGGCGCGGCTCGGGAGGGTGGTGGTCGGCTACACCTCGGCCGGGAGCCCGGTCACCGCCGAGCAGCTGAGCGCCGCCGGGTCGATGGCCGTGATCCTCAGGGACGCGATCAAGCCGAACCTGCTCCAGACGCTGGAGAACACCCCGGTACTGGTGCATACCGGGCCGTTCGGCAACATCGCCACCGGGAACTCCTCGGTGGTTGCCGACCTGATCGGCATCCACACGGGTGACTACCTCGTGACCGAGGCGGGGTTCGGCGCCGACATGGGAGCGGAGCGGTTCTTCAACATCAAGTGCCGCGCCTCGGGCCTGCGGCCCGACGCGGCCGTCGTGGTGACCACGGTCAGGGCGCTAAAGGCGCACTCCGGCAAATACAAGATCATCGCGGGACGGCCGCTGCCCGCGGACCTGCTCACGGAGAATCCGGACGACGTGCTCGCGGGCGCCGCCAACCTGCGCAAGCAGATCGAGAACGTGCGGCTGCATGGCGTGCCCGCCGTGGTGGCCATCAACTCGTTCCCGACCGACCATCCCTCCGAGCACCGTGCCATCCTGGAGGGGGCGGCGGCGGCCGGCGCCAGGTCCGCGGGGTGCACGCACTTCGCCGACGGCGGCCGCGGCGCGGCCGAGCTGGCCGAAGCGGTCGCGGAGGCCGCCGCCGAGCCCAGCGGATTCCGCTTCCTCTACGACGAGCAGGCGAGCCTGAAGGACAAGATCGAGACCGTCGCGGCCCGCGTCTACGGCGCCGACGGCGTCGAGTACTCGCCGCAGGCGAGCAAGCAACTCGAAACCTACGAGGCGGCCGGGTTCGGCACGCTCCCGGTGTGTATCGCGAAGACGCACCTGTCCATCTCGTCGGATCCCTCGCTCAAGGGGGCCCCGACCGGCTGGACGCTGCCGGTGCGGGAGGTCCGGGCCTCGGTCGGCGCCGGGTTCGTCTACCCGATCTGCGGCGAGATGCGGACCATGCCGGGGCTGTCGGCGAACCCGGCCGCCGCCCGGATCGATCTTGACAGCGAGGGTGAGATCGTCGGGCTGTCCTTATCCGCGCAGACCCGGCCGATGGTCATGACGCCGCCGGTGCCCGCCGTGAACGGGCACACCGCCGGCGGCTTCACGCCCTTTCCGCGGGCGGGTCTCAGGCGTACCCTCGGCAACGTGTAGTGCAGGTAAACGTCGTCCACTGTCGCGGTTGCAGATCAAGTAAAGGGGTCCGGGTTGAGCGAGGAGAAGATGTGGGGTTCCGAGCCGTACTGGGGCCTCGGGTATGACTGGGATCCCGACTGGCTGCTGACAGACCGGCAAAAGGAGCTGCGGTCAACGCTGATCGATCTCTGCCAGCAGGAGATGCGGGACAACGCGAAACGATCCGACGATGAGCTCAAGTTCCCGCGCCGGAACCTGGAACTGCTCGGCGAGCACGGATTCCTGGCGCTGACCGTGCCCGAGGAATACGGCGGGCTCGGCCAGGACCACGTCGCCTACTCGATGGTCTGCGAGACGATCGCCCGCTACGGCTGCGCGTCCACCGCGATGTGCTACGTCATGCACATCGGCGCGGTGAACGCGATCATGCTGCGCGCCACGCCCGCGCTGATCGAGAAGTACATCCGGCCGCTCAACTCGGGGAAGATCGGCACCCTGTCCTACTCCGACCCGGAGACCGGCAGCCACTTCTGGTACCCGATCTCCTCCGGCGCCGAACGGGTCAACGGCGGCTTCCGGGTGCGGAAGAAGGCGTCGTGGACCACGTCCGCGGGGTTCGCCGACTTCTACGTGGTGCAGACGACCAGCCCGGACTTCAAGGGGTACGACGACCTGTCGGTGTTCGTGGTGGATGCCGAGGACGCGCACGCGCAGCCGGCCCTGTGGGACGCGCTCGGCTTGCGCGGCAACCAGTCCGGCGGGCTCGACGTGAACGGCGAGATCCCCGGCGAGCAGATCGTCGGGCCGGTCGGGGACGGCGCGGAGTCCAACGACGAGTCGGTGGACCCCTGGTTCCTGGTTGGCTCGTCGTCGGTGTGGAACGGCATCGCGATGGGCGCGATCGACATCGCCAAGCGGCACACCACCCGCAAGCGGCACGTGGACGTGGGCCTGCGGGTGGCCGACTACCCGACGATCCAGGACTACGTCGGCGAGGCGGTCATGGACACCAACGCGTGCCGGGTCTTCTCGCTCTCGGTGGCCGACGCGATGGACCGGGCGACCGACAACAACCAGCGGGTGCTGCAGCCGGGCACCACCGCCCGGGCCGCGTACCTGCACTGGGCCTGGCAGATCAAGTTCGAGGCGGCGAAGAACGTCGCGCACGTGGTGGATAAGATGCTGCACGCCTGCGGCGGCTCCGGCTACAAGCGCGACATGGAGCTGGAACGGTACCTGCGGGACGCCAAGGCGGGCTGGGTGATGGGCCCGACCAACGAGGTGCTGCGCCAGTTCGTGGGCAAGTCGGCCCTGCTTGGCTTCGAGGTGCTCGACTACTGGAATCAGCACGTCAACGAGCGCGCGATCGCCAACGAGACCAAGAAGCTCGACGCGAAGGGCAAGCGCGCCCTGGCGGAGAAGCTGCTCGCGCAGGCCACCGAGGACGAGGCCAAGGAGCCGATCGGGAGATGACCTGACGGTGACGGTGTCCGCGGAGCGCCCGCGTCTGGTCCTGCCCGGGCTGCTGCCCGCGGATCCGGGGGTGGAGCGGTACCGGGTGCACCCCGGGGCCGTCACCGCGCTCGAGCTTGACGCGGGCGATGTGCTCACGGTCACCGACGCCGAAGGCCGTCAGCGGGGCGAGCTCACCGTGCTCGCCGACGGCGGGGAGGACTACGGGGCGCTCGGGACGGCGGCCGACACCGCCGCAACGGTGCTGCGCGCGGTGGCCCGGTCCGGGCCCGGCGGCCGGCGGCCGCCTGAGGCGGAAGGCGCCGCGGTCATCGGCCCGCTGGCGGCGAGGGGGCTCGACCCGGAGCGGGCGCGGGCGGTGGCGCTGTTCGGCGAGTGGTCACCCGCGGGCACGCGGGCGGAGTTCACCGCGCAACGGCGCGTTACCTGCGTGCTGGCCGCCCCCGGCGGGCTGATGGGCGTGGACGAGCACAATCCTCCCTCCGACCTGGTCGTCGAGGTCAGGCGGGCGGTGCCGCGGCAGGCTCGCGAGCCGCATCTTCCGCCGCCGCTCGCCGACCCGCTGCTCGACCTGCGCGTGGACACCGCCACCGCGCGCTCATACGAGGTCGAGGCGGGCCAGTACATCCAGGTGATCGACGTGGAGGGCCGCCAGTGCTCCGACTTCCTCGCCTTCCACGCCAGGCGGCTCGCTGAGGGAACCGAACGCGGCCTGGACGCCACCACCACGCGCAACCTGATGGGGAACGCCTACCCCCAGCCGGGGCTGTTCGGGAAGTTCTACGACCAGGACATGCGCCCGCTGGTGGAGGTGGTCCGCGACACCGTCGGCCGCCATGACACGTTCGCGCTGGCCTGCAACGCCAAGTACTACGAGGACAAGGGCTACCCGGGCCATGTGAACTGCACCGACAACTTCAACGGCCAGCTTGCCCCGTACGGCATCGCGGCCCGCCGCGGCTGGCCGGCGCTCAACTTCTTCTACAACACCTCCTTCAACGAGGCGAACCAGCTGCTCTTCGACGAGCCGTGGTCGCGGCCCGGCGACTATGTCCTGCTGCGGGCCATGAGCGACCTGGTGTGCGCCTCCTCCGCCTGCCCGGACGACATCGATCCTGCCAACGCCTGGAACCCGACCGACATCCATGTCCGCGTCTACCCGGCCGAGCGGAGGTTCTCGATGGCGATAGCCCACCGGGTCACCCCGGACAGCGAGCCCAAGCTGACCAGGGAGACCGGATTCCAGCCACGCTGGTCGCAGCTGACCGGGCGGACAACCGAATACCGCGGCTACTGGCTGCCGACGAGCTTCGACAACCACGGCGCGATCGACGAGTACTGGGCCTGCCGTGAGGGCGCGGTCGTGATGGACCTCTCCCCCTTGCGGAAGTTCGAGGTGGTGGGCCCCGACGCCGAGGCGCTGCTCCAGGCGGCCGTCACCCGCAACATTCGCAAGCTCGCTACCGGACAGGTCGTGTACACCGCGGTCTGCAACGAGACGGGCGGGATGCTCGAC
>DATDGI010000245.1:0-2164 GCA_036522155.1 Streptosporangiaceae bacterium | reverse complement strand
GCCGGGCGGGCGGTGGGACTGCGGCACGCCGGCCTCAAGGCCCTCGCCAGCCTGCGGATGGAGAAGGGCTACCGCGACTACGGCCACGACATCGACAACACCGACACCGTGCTCGAGGCCGGCCTCGGCTTCGCAGTCGCGCTGGACAAGCCGGGCGGCTTCATCGGCCGCGACGCGGTACTCGCCCAGAAGGCGCGCGGGCCGCTGACCCGGCGGCTGGTGCAGGTGCTGGTGACCGATCCCGAGCCGCTCATGTTCCACGCCGAGATCGTCCGCCGCGACGGCAGGCCCGCCGGCTACATCCGCTCCGCGTCCTACGGGTTCACCCTCGGCGGCGCGGTCGGACTGGCGATGATCGATGCGGACGAGCCCATCAACCAGGCCTACCTAGACGCCTGCGAGTGGACGGTACAGATCGGGGACGCGTTCTACCCGGCCACCGTGTCGCTGCGCCCGATATATGACCCGCGGAACGAGCGCATCCAAATGTAGGCCAGCGACGATGCGCCGCAGCCCCACCCGTCGAGCGACCGGACAAGTTGATAGCGCCTCACCCTGGTGCCGGCGCCGCCAGCGCGACCAGTGCAGCTGTGCGGCGGGTGCGGCCGGCTGCCCGGTCAGTCCGGTGAGCAGGCGGCGGATCTCGTGGCGGGTCAGCGGGATCAGCTGCTCATCGCCGGGGTGGCCGGCGGCGGCCTGCTGGCCAGGACGCCCGACACCAGCGGCACGATGATCGGCCGCAGGGTGAAGTCGGGCGCCTGCGCAGGGCTACGGGGGAGTGCCCTTCGGCGATTGCGGTTGCCCACCTGGGCTGACCCGGCTCCGTCAGTCCTCTGCTAGTACCGGATCTGCGACCGAACCGGCCAGATCACCCAGGAGATCATCAGGCGGACGATGAAACCGGGCGGGCGAGCCGCCGCCTTGAGTGATCTGGAACGCAACGGCGCCGATGACGACGATGCCACCTACGATCGTGAGGACGGCTGGATGCTCGATGCCCGCCAGCCATACCCACACCGGGCCCAGGACGTTTTCCAGTTGGGAGATCAGGGCCACGTCGACAGCCGGGATGAGCCTCGCGCCCAGTGAGAGGAGAAACAGGCCCAGCCCCATCTGGAAGACGCCCAGCAGGGCCAGCCAGCCAAGACCGGCCCCGCGCATCTCACCGAAATGGGCAAACGGGGCAAACGCGGCGAACACCAGGGCTTGGGCCAGGCACGTCGCCGGAGCCATCGACACGTCGGCCTTGCAGCGGCCGACGATCACCAGCGTCGCGGCGAACGCCAGCATCGTGGTGAAGGAGAAAACCAGTCCCGAGAGTCCCGGGCGGGTCGGCGCCCCGGCTATCAACACGAAGCCCGCGACCGCGACGCCGATAGCCACCCAGGTCCGGGGACGTGCCGGCTCGCCGGTAAGCATGCCGAGCAGCGCTGCCGCAAGCGGAACCAGCGCCTGGACCACCAGTACATTTGCGACCGAGGTGTCATTGAGTGCGGTGATGAACGAGCCAGACGCGATCGCGATGAGTGCCGCGACGGCCAGTCCCGGCCTGCCGATAGCGCGGAAGGCGCGGATCACCTGGCCGCGTTCGGCGACCGCGACAAACACCAGGACGGCGAGGAACGCGAACGCCGCGCGCCCGGCCAGCTGGGAGGCAAGGCTCATGTGCAACTGGCGCTGCAAGATCCCGGCGAGGGACCACATCAGGGCGGCCAGCGCTACATAAGCCGAGCCGAGCGGGCGCGCACCAGGCCTGGCCACCCTCATGCGCACTGCCGGTCCCTCCTGGGCTGCCAGACCGATCCTGATACCACCCTAGCGGCCTGACCTGAAGTGAACTCATAAGGCAGATCGACGTATTCGTACCATTCACGTGCCAGAACGGACAGGACACTGCGGTGCTAGCCCTCACCCACGGACATGTCAAACCGCCTCCGATCTCGGCCCGGGCAGGTTGACCCGCTGCGTGAAACGTCCTTAGCAGCGGCAGGTTCGGCCACGTAAATCCCCATCGGCGTCGTGTTCGCGATCATGCCCGGGCGAGTAGCGGCCATACCTAACGGCGGTTATCTGAAGTCGCCTGGGCATAATGCCTGGTAGGAGGCCGTTTCTGCGGCGAAGACGTGTCTCCGCCGTAGCGTGGAGGCTGCTGTCTGGGTCATCG
>DATDGI010000244.1:0-18906 GCA_036522155.1 Streptosporangiaceae bacterium | reverse complement strand
CACCGCCGCGAGGATCCGCTCCCGCAGTTCCGGCGGGGGGGCCTCGGCGACGGGGTCGGCCAGCCGGGCGGCCGCTTCGCGCAGGCTGGCCGCTTCCGGCCGGCAGACCTCGCACTCGGCCAGGTGCACCTTGAACCTGAGCCGGTCGGGCTCGCTCAGGGCATCCAGCGCGTACGCGCCGGCCAGGGTGTGCGGGGCCTCCCGCCGGAGCCTCACTGGCCGGCCCCCAGGCAGTCGCGGAGCCGGATCAGGCCGTCCCGCATCCGGGTCTTCACCGTCCCGGTCGCCACCCCGAGCAGGCTGGCCACCTCGCGATAGGTGTAGCCGCCGTAGTAGGCGAGGGTGACCGACTCCCGCTGAAGGTCGGTGAGCGAGTCCAGGCACCGGCGCACCCGCTGCGCGTCCAGGCGCGTCTCGACTTCCTCGGCGACCACGTCATAGTCGGGCCCGGTGGCGGCGGCCACCCGGAGCTCCCGTTCGGCTGCTGCCTGCCCGGAGCGGATGCGGTCGACCGCGCGGCGGTGGGCGAGGGTCATCAGCCAGGCCATCGCGCTGCCCCGGTGCGGGTCGAACCGGGAGGCGCTGCGCCACACCTCCAGCATCACCTCCTGGGTCACCTCCTCCGACTGGCCGGGATCGCGGATCACCCGCCGGACCAGGCCGAACACCTGCGCGGCGGCCCGGTCGTAGACGGCGGCGAAGGCGCTCTGGTCCCCCCGGGCGACGAGCGCGAGCAGCCCGGCCAGGTCGATACCGGGCCTGGCGGGCAGCGGCCGGCCCGTTTGCCCCGGCTGGCCCGGTTCGCCCTCGGTCATGCCCACGTGCTGCCTCCCACATCTGTTATTCGTGGCCGCGGGCGGCGCGGTTTGGCCAGGAGTCCAGCAATCCGCACCCGGGCTGGGCTACGAATAGTCGGTGTGACATCTTCCAGTGACACTGACCCTACGGGTTCTGCCCGGCCGCGGGTGCCCACCGGTTACGGGGTGGCGACCGGTTTGATCACCGCGGCCGTGGCCATGGGAGTCGCGCAGCTGGTGGCGGGGATTACCGGGCCGCAGGGCTCACCGGTGGTCGCGGTCGGCGGCGCGGCCATCGACGCCACCCCGCCGCCCCTGAAGAACTTCGCCATCTCCGCCTTCGGCAGCAACGACAAGACCGTTCTGGTCATCGGCATCCTGGTGGTGCTCGCGGTGTTCGCGGCCATCATCGGCGTGGCCGCGGTCCGGCGGCTGAGTTACGGCCTGGCCGGGCTGGCGGTGTTCACGCTGGTCGGCCTGCTGGCCGCGCTCACCCGCCCGACGTCCGGCCCATCTGACGCGGTCCCGGTGCTGATCGGCGGGGCGGCCGGGCTGTTCATCATGGTCCGCCTGGTCCGTGCGGCGGTGGGCACCACCGCCCCGGGCGCCGCCCGTTCCTCCCCGCCGCGGCCCGCTGGCGGCGCGCATGCGGACGGCCTGGCCCGCCCTGGTGACGGCCGCCCTGCAGATAGCGGGACCGCTGGCAGCGGGGCCGGGCCAAGCGGGCCCCCGGCGCGCCGGGATCCCGGCGCCTCCTGGGTCCCCGCCGGGCCGTCACCATCTCCCCCGGCCCGGCCAGCCGGTCAGGTGGCGCAGCCCGACCGCCGCCGGTTCCTGGTCAGCGGCTCGGTGGCGGTCGCGCTGGCGGGTGCCGGCGCGCTGGCCGGGCGGGCGCTGGCCGAACGTTCCAGCGTGGCCCAGGCCCGGGCGACGTTGCGCCTCCCCCGGCCCAAGCACACCGTGCCCGGCCTGCCGGCGGGCACGGATCTGCGCATCCCGGGGCTGAGCCCGTTCATCACCCCGAACGACGTCTTCTACCGGGTGGACACCGCGATCATCCTGCCCCAGGTGGCGCCGTCGAGCTGGCAGCTGCGCATCCACGGCATGGTGGAGCGGGAGATCACGCTCACCCTGGACCAGCTGCTCCGGCAACCGCTGATCGAGAACTACACCACCCTGTGCTGCGTCTCCAACCCGGTCAGCGGCCCCTACATCGGCAACGCCCTGTGGCTGGGCACCAGCCTGGCCCGCCTCCTGCGCTCGGCCGGGATCAAGGCCGGCGCCGATCAGCTGCTGTGCACCTCTACCGACGGCTTCACCTCCGGCACCCCGGTGCAGGTAGTCATGGACGGCCGGGACGCGCTGCTGGCGGTGGCGATGAACGGTTCCCCGCTGCCGGTCGCGCACGGGTTCCCGGCCCGGCTGGTGGTGCCCGGCCTGTACGGCTACGTCTCGGCCTGCAAGTGGATCACCGATATCAACGTGACCACGTTCGCCGCCGCGCAGGGCTACTGGATCCCGCGCGGATGGTCGCAGCTGGGCCCGATCAAAACCGAGTCCAGGATCGATGTGCCAAACGGCTCTGCCTCCCTGCGGCCCGGCCGGGTGGCGGTGGCCGGTGTCGCCTGGGCGCAGCACAAGGGCATCGACGCGGTGGAGGTGCGGGTCGACAACGGGCCGTGGCAGCAGGCCCGGCTGGCCGCGGTGCCGGGGATCGACACCTGGCGGCAATGGGTGTGGGAGTGGGACGCGACCCGCGGGAACCACCTGCTGGAAGCCCGGGCCACCGACGCCACCGGCTACACCCAGACCGCGCTGCAGGCGCCGCCCGAGCCCAACGGGGCGTCCGGGTACCCGATGGTGACGGTGAGCGTGCAGTGAGCCCCGCGGCCGAGCCTGGTGCGGGTGGTCAGAGCAGCTGGTCGCGGATCTGGCCGGACAGATAGGCGCCGAGCCAGCGGCCGATCTCGTCCAGGTAGCGACGGCGCGCCGCCGGGCTGGCCGGCCCCTGCCCGGGCAGGCCGCCGTCCATGGTCAGCCAGGTGACGTGCTCGCCGAGCCGGGGGGTGGCCCGCCGCCCGGTCAGCGTGCCAAGGACCCCCAGCGCCGCCAGCCCGCCCCGGGTCAGCACGCCCGTGCCGGGCGGGTGGGGTTCCCCCTCCGGGCCCATCACCAGTACCGGGCACGGGATGTCGAGCCCCTGCCGGAGCCGCCGGCGCGCCCCGGCCAGCAGCGCGGACGGACGGCCGGCCGTGCTGTCCTCACGCCCGGCGGCCCGGGTCAGCCACGGCCATCCGCCGCCCAGGTCGGGGCTGGCCAGGATGAGCGCGTCCACCGGGCGGCTGCCCCGGCGGGCGTGGCACCACAGCGCGGAAATCAGCGCGCCGGCCGCGTGCCCGGACACCACCAGTGTCTCGATGGCGTCGGCCGCCCGCAGGTGGGTGGCGGCAGCGTCGAGGCAGGCGAAGCATTCGGCCAGTTCGGCGGCGGCCCGGTTGCTGTCCGCGGCCGGGTCGTCGCTGCCGACCGACCGCAGGTCGGCCGCGTAGAAGTGGAAGCCGCGGTCGGTGTACCAGCGGGCCAGATCGGCGGGCACGAACGCGTCACCCAGGCAGTGCACGTAGAGCACGGCGCGTTTGCTGCGGCGGGCGCTGCGCCGCCGCAGCACCGCGACGCCGCTTTCCCCCGTGTCACCCGCCGCTCCCGGGATCAGCATTGGCACGGCCTCATACCCCTCGGCCGGCCCGTTGTGCTCCGTGATCAGACCCATGACCCCCCGTCCCGGTCAGCTCCAGACGCCACCGCGCCAGCCGTGTCCAGCTGGTTCCCGGGTACGCTCCGCCCATCACGGAGCGTCATATCGCAGTGTTGCATCGTTACCACGCTCAAGCAGTGAGAACACGCCAGCGTGCCACGCGCTGCGGCGGCAAACTCCGGTCGCTGCCGCCCCTGGTGCCGCTGACGGGCGGTTCGCTGCACCAGACGTCCTATTGGCCTAGCCTTTCGAGCATGGCAGCCGACCCGGGCGGGTTCATAGAGACGGAACGTAAATATGAGGCCGGGGCCGATTTCACCCTGCCTGACCTGGCCGGCCTGGCCGGTGCCGCCGGGGCCGGCGGGCCGCGCACCGACCGGCTGCGGGCCGTCTATTTCGACACCGCCGGTTTCGCGCTGGCCGCGGCCCGGATCACCCTGCGCAGGCGAACCGGCGGCCCGGATGCGGGCTGGCACCTGAAACTGCCGGCCGGGACGGACCGCCGGCGCGAGGTGCACGCGCCGCTCGGCGACGGGACCGAACCGGTTCCGGCCGAGCTGGCCGCGCTGGTGGCGGACTGGACCGGCGGCCAGCCGCTGAGGCCGGTCGCCCGGCTGGACACCAGCCGCACGGTGCTGCCGCTGGCCGGGCCGGATGGGCAGGTGCTGGCCGAGATCGCCGATGACATGGTGACCGGCTGGCTGCCCGATCCGGGCGAGGGCGAGTGGCGGGCGGCATCCGCCTGGCGTGAGATCGAGGTGGAGCTGGGGACCGGGACCACCGATCTGCTGGACGCGGTCGGTGATCGCCTGCTCCGGGCCGGCGCGGTGCCGTCCGCCGCCGCCTCGAAGCTCAGCCGGCTGCTCTCAGCCGCGGGCTAACCGGCCGGCCGGGCCGGAGTCCCCGGCCAGGATCGCCGTCATCCTCAGAGAACCTTCAGAGAACTTTCGGAGACGGCACCTACCCTCGCCGCCCAGACTTCGGGTAAGAGCACGCGAAGGAAAGGCAGCAAGATGGACGCGACCACCCGGCCCGCCCGGCTGGCCGTGGACGGCCAGCCCAGATCGGGCGGCTCCTGATGGGCGGCCCGGCCACCCAGGAGGCATCGGCCACCTGGCGGGCCCTGGGAACCGGCGTCCAGCTGATCGTCACCGACGGAAGCCAGCTGCGCGCCGCCCGGGCCATGCTGGAAAGCGATCTGGCCGCGGTGGACCTGGCCTGCAGCCGGTTCCGGCCAGACTCCGAACTGGTCGGCCTGGACCGGCGCACGGGAGAGGGCCCGGTGACGGTCAGCCCGCTGCTGGCGGAGGCGATCGGCGCCGCGCTGCGCGCGGCGCAGCTGACCGACGGCGACGTTGACCCAACGGTGGGCGCGGCCATGAACGCGGTCGGATACGACCGCGACTTCTCGCTCGTCGCCGCGGACGGGCCGGCCATCCGGCTGACCGTCCGGGCCATCCCCGGCTGGCGGCAGGTCGAGTTCGACCAGCCGTCACGGCGGCTCCGCCTGCCGGACGGCGTGCGGCTCGATCTCGGGGCCACCGCGAAGGCCTGGGCCGCGGACCGGGCCGCGGCCCGGATCAGCGCCGGGCGCGGCTGCGGCGTGCTCGTCAGCCTGGGCGGGGACATCGCGGTCGTCGGCCAGGCACCGGCCGGCGGCTGGCTGATCCGGGTCCAGGACATCACCGGGCCGCCGGAGGAGCCACCGGTCGGGCCGTCGGCGGTGGTGGCCGTGCACACCGGCGGCCTGGCCACCTCCAGCACCGCGGCGCGCCGCTGGCGGCGTGGCGGCGATGTGTTCCATCACATTCTCGACCCGCGCACCGGCCTGCCCGCCCCGCCGGTGTGGCGGACGGTCTCGGTCGCGGCGGCCAGCTGCGCCGACGCCAACATCGCCAGCACGGCCGCGATCATACGGGGCGGCGCGGCGCCGGCCTGGCTGGCCGGGCTGGGCCTGCCCGCCCGGCTGGTCGCCGAGGACGGCCGCGTGCACACCATCGGGGGATGGCCCACGGAAGGTGGTCACAGCTGATGAAGGACCAGCAGCAACTGAGCACGGCGCTCGCCCGGCGCGAGCGCGGCCGCGCGCGGACGCGCCTGGTCACGGCGGGTGTGGGCGCGGCCGCACTGGCCACCGCGGGAGTGGTCGCTTACCAGCTCCCCGGCCCGGCGCACAGTACGGCCGCGGCCAGTACTACCACCACGGTGACGCCAAGCTCGGAGCGGACGGCCGCGTCCCGGTCCTCCGCCAGCACCAGCGGTGGCAGCACCAGCGCGGCGGGCAGCAGCACCGCCCACACCACCTCCGGCGGCTCCTGACCGGCCGGCGCCGCTACCGGGGCGGCCCGCTCCTGCTCAGCTCGCCGCCTGCCCGGCCTGGCCTGCTTCGGCGGCCGGCGGTACGGGCCGGGCTGGCGCCAGGGTGGCGGCCGGGCTCCGGTAGCGCCAGAACTCCGGGATCGCCCAGCAGGTGACGGCGGCCGCGGCCACGCTGAGCACACCGCCGGACCAGGCAGCGACCTGCGGCCCCGCGATCGCGGCGGCCACCCCCGATTCGGCGTCCCCCAGCCGTGGCCCGCCCTGCAGCCCGACGAAGACCAGGCTGTTGATCCGGCCCTGGACCTCATCGGGGGTGATGTGCTGCACGATCATCATCCGGAAGACCGACGAGACCACGTCAGCGGCACCGGCCAGCACCAGCAGCACCAGCGCCGCGGGGAGCCAGGTCACCAGGCCGAATCCGGTGATGGCCAGGCCCCAGCCGGCCACGCAGAACGCGACCGCCCGCCCGGCCCGCCGGACCCGGCCGATATGGCCGGTGAGCACGGACCCGATCAGCGCACCCAGCCCCGGTGCCGCGTTCAGGTATCCCACGGTGGTGGCGCCCCCGTGGAACACGGTCACCGCCAGCGCGGGGAACAGGGCCCGGGGCATCCCGAACACCATCGCCCCCAGGTCGATCAGGAAGGACCCGGCCAGCGGGCGGCTGGTCCGCAGGTACCGCACGCCGCCGGCCAGCGAGGCGAGGCCGGCCCTCTGCCCCCCGCCCTGCGGCCGCAGCGCGGGCAGCCTGGCCACGGTGATGAACGCCACCGCGAACGACGCCACGTTCAGCCAGTAGACGAGCGCGAAACCGGCGTGGGCAATGAGCAGGCCAGCCGCGGCGGGCCCGATCACCTGGGTGGCCTGGAACGCCACCGACTGGAGGGACAGGGCGGCCGCGAGGTCGACCGGCGGCACCAGGCCGCGCAGCGATGCCCGCCGGGCGGCCCAGTCCACGCCCTGGAACGCGGCCGATTCCGCAGTGCAGGCGAACATCGGCCACAGCAGCGGGTGCCCCAGCGTCGCGTTGACCGCCAGGCCGGCGGACCCCGCGGCCAGCAGGCCCTGGGTGAACAGCAGGACCTTGCGCCGGTCCCAGGCGTCGATCAGCGGGCCACCGAGCACCGATCCGGCCAGCAGCGGCAGCAGCTGGCCCAGGCTGACCAGGCCCACCATCACGGTCGACCCGGTGAGCCGGTACGTCTGGTAGCTGACCGCGACCACGGTGAGCTGGCTGCCGAGGGCGGCGATGAGCTGGCCCGTCCACAGCCGCCGGAAACCACGGTGCCGCCGCAGCGGCCCAACGTCCACCAGCACACCGCCCACGCCGCGGCGGCGGGCGGGCGGGACGGACATGCGGCCTCCGGCGGGGTTGGGGTGTGTGGCGCATCCTGCCAGGTCGAGAGGTTCTGGGCCAACTGACCAGGAGGCCACGGCCCAGCCGTCCTGGCGCAGCGGTCATCGCTCAGAGGTAATTCAGAGCATCGCCAGAGCCGCCGCTGCGCGGCGGCGGTGATGCTCAAAGGCAGATACCGGACCCAGCAGGGAGCAAGCCCATGACCGCGATCACCCAGAGCACCGCGCTCTGGTATGCCAGCCGCGCCACCGGCGTCGTCAGCCTGCTGATGCTGTCCCTGGTGGTGATCCTCGGCATCGCGGTCAACCGGCAGGGCCGCCTGCCCGGGCTGCCCGCGTTCGCGGTCACCGGCCTGCACCGCAGCCTTGCCCTGCTGTCGGTGCTGTTCCTCGCGGCCCACGTGGCCACCGCCGTGATCGACCCCTACGTGAGCATCCGGGCCGCCGCGGTGGTGATCCCCTTCGTCTCCGCCTACGAGCCGTTCTGGCTCGGGCTGGGCGCGGTCGCGCTCGACCTGATGGCCGCGCTCATCATCACCAGCCTGGCCCGGGCGAGGATGCCGCGCCGGGCCTGGCGCGGCATCCACTGGCTGGCCTACGCCGCCTGGCCGGTGGCGCTGATTCACAGCGTCGGGGCCAGCACCGACCTGCGCACGGGGTGGCTGGGGCTGATGGCGGCCGGCTGCGCGATCGCGGTTGGCGCGGCCGGCCTGTGGCGGCTCACGCAGCGGGCCCGCCAGATGCCGCGGGCCGGGCGCGCCGCCGCCGTGCTGGCCGGGGCCCAGCCACCCAGCGGCCCGGCCCGCCGTTCCCACGTCCCCGATCGTGAGGCCCGATGACATCCAGCACGATGCTGCCGCGGCCCGGTCCCGGCCCGCACCCCAGCTCCGGGGAAGCCCGCTACTCCGGTGGCATGCCCCGGCTGCTGCCGGCCGGCGATCCGGGCCCGGCCGACCTGCAGGCGCACCTGGCCCGGTTCGGCCCACCGCCGCTGGATCACCCTGGCCAGGCTCTGGTAGCCGAACTGCAGGCGGCCGGGCTGACCGGCCGGGGCGGCGCCGCCTTCCCCACCCACCGGAAGCTGGCCGCCATGGCCGGCGGCCGGCGGCCCGCGGTGGTGATCGGCAACGGCGCCGAGGGTGAGCCGGCCAGCCGCAAGGACAAGACCCTGCTGTGGGCCGCCCCGCATCTGGTGCTGGACGGGCTGCAGCTCGCGGCGGGCACGGTCGGCTCCGCCACGGCCGGCCTCTACGTGCCACGCGACCGGCGGCTGCACCAGTGGCTGTCGGCGGCCATCGCGGACCGCGCCGCGGCCGGGCTCGACCTCGTGCCGGTGGAGCTGATCGGGGCCCCGCCCCGGTTCCTGGCCGGTGAGGAGTCGGCCCTGGCCAGCCGGGCGGCGGGTGGCCCCGCGCTGCCCACGTTCAGGCCGTCCCGCACGCCCCCGCGCGTGGCCGGCCACCCGGCGCTGGTGCAGAACGTGGAGACACTCGCCCACCTGGCCCTGATCGCCCGGTACGGCGCGGCCTGGTTCCGCTCCGCCGGCACCGCCGGCGAGCCGGGCAGCATGCTGGCCACCCTGCATCAGGCGGACGGCCGGGTGGAGGTGGCCGAGACCGAGCTGGGAACCCCGATCGCCGACCTGCTCGCCCGGCCGACCCAGGCGGTGCTCGTCGGCGGTTACCACGGAGCATGGATTCCGGGCGGCCTGGCCGAACGGCTGCCGCTCGCGAACGCCGCGCTGCGCCCGCTGGGGGCGGCGGTCGGGGCGGGCGTGCTGGCCGCCCTGCCACCGGGCCGGTGCGGCCTGGCCGAGACCGCCCGCGTCGCCCGCTATCTCGCCCTGGAGTCGGCCGGGCAGTGCGGGCCCTGCTTCAACGGCCTGCCGCGGATCGCCGGTGCGCTGGCCGAACTGGCGGGCCCGCGGCCCAGCCCGGGCACCGTGGCCGCCATCGGGCGATGGTGCGGCCTGGCCGACGGTCGCGGCGCGTGCCGCCATCCGGATGGGACCGTCCGGTTCGTGCGCAGCGCGCTCGGGGTGTTCGCACCCGAACTCGACCACCACCTCCGGGGACAGTGCACGGCCACCAGCCGCCACCCCTTCCTGCCCCTGCCGCCGGATCCGGCCCCCGATGACGCAGACTGGAGATGACATGGAACGACAGCTGCGGGTTAACCCCATTGCCTGCTCCGGGCACGGGCTGTGTGCCGAGCTGCTGCCGGAACTGATCACGCTGGATGAGTGGGGCTACCCGATCCTGTCCCGCGGGCCGGTGCCACCGGGACTGGACCGGCACGCCCGGCGGGCGGTCGCGGACTGCCCGGCCCTGGCCCTGGCGCTGACCGATGCCGCCTGAGCCGGGCGGGGCCCGCCAGCGGGCCGGCAGCTCGCCCATCCGGGTCCTGGTGGTCGACGACGAGCCGAGCCTGGCCGAGCTCCTGGCCAGCGTGCTGCGGTACGAGGGCTGGGAGATCAAGACCGCCGGGGACGGCGCCAGCGCGGTCCGGGTGGCCCGCGAGTTCCGGCCCGACGCGGTGGTCCTGGACATCATGCTGCCCGACTTCGGCGGCCTGGAGGTGCTGCGGCGGGTGCGCGCCGACCTGCCCCAGGTGTGCGTGCTGTTCCTGACGGCCAAGGACGCGGTCGAGGACCGGGTGGCCGGGATCACCGCGGGCGGCGACGACTACGTGACCAAGCCCTTCAGCCTGGAGGAAGTCCTGGCCCGGCTGCGCGGCCTGCTCCGGCGGGCCGGTCTCGCCCGGGCCCGCGGCGGCACCGAACTGGCCGTCGGGGACCTGACCATGGACGAGGATTCCCGGGAGGTCCACCGGGCCGGGGAGCTGATCGAGCTGACCGCGACCGAGTTCGAGCTGCTGCGGTACCTCATGCGCAACCCGCGCCGGGTGCTGTCCAAGGCGCAGATCCTCGACCGGGTGTGGAACTACGACTTCGGCGGCCAGGCGCATGTGGTCGAGCTGTACATCAGCTACCTGCGCAAGAAGATCGACGCCGGCCGGGAGCCGCTGATCCATACCGTCCGCGGCGTCGGTTACGTGCTCAAGCCGGCCAGCTGATGACCGGGCACGGCGGCAGCAACCCGGGCCCGCGGGCCGCCGGTCCCGGCCGCTGGCTGGCCGGGCGCACGCTGCGCGGCCGCCTCATCACCGGGCTGGTCGCGCTGCTCGCGGTCGCCTGCGCGGTGGCCGGGATCGTCACCTACCTGACCCTGCACCAGACCCTGATCAACCAGATCGACGCGCAGCTGACGGCCGCGGGCGGCCGGTATGCCAGCTGCATGGAGACCAACGACGCCATCACCAGGGCCGAGCAGGCGGAGCAGGCCGGGGATTCCGGGGGCGGCTCGGTGCCCGGCCAGAACGGGCCCGGGCCGGGGCCCGCCGAGCAGAACTGCAACAAGATTCCCGGCCAGGGCGCGGGCACGTTCGGCGCCCGGGTCAAGAACGGGGTCCTCACCGACCAGGGGGTCGTCGGCGGCAAGTCCCATCCGTCGGCCGCCGACGAGGCCGCGCTGGCGAAGCTGCCACCGGACCACCGCTTCTACACCATGGATCTGGCGTGGCTCGGCACGGACTACCGGCTGACCGCGGTGCCCGGCCACGACGGGGACGTGCTGATCACCGGCCTGCCGCTGACCGACATAGAGTCCACCCTGCGGAAGGTCGAGCTCGCCCTGATCGCGGTGTTCGCCGCCGTGCTGCTGTTCACCGGGATCATCGGCACGGCGTTCGTGCGGCTGTCGCTGCGGCCGCTGCGGCGGGTCGCCGCCACCGCGACCCGCGTCACTCAGCTGCCGCTGGCCAGCGGTGAGGTCAAGCTGCCCGAGCGGGTGCCCGACACCGATCCCAGGACCGAGGTCGGGCAGGTGGGGGCGGCGTTCAACCGCATGCTCGGGCACGTCGAATCCGCGCTGACCCGGCGGGCGGCCAGTGAGGCACGGCTGCGCCGGTTCGCCGCCGACGCCAGCCACGAGCTGCGCACCCCGCTGGCGGCCATCCGCGGGTACGCCGAACTCGCCCGCCGGCATCCCGGGCCCGTCCCCGCCGACATCGCGCACGCGCTCGGCCGGGTGGAGTCGGAATCGGCCCGGATGAGCGTGCTGGTGGACGAACTGCTGCTGCTGGCCCAGCTGGACGCGGGCCGGCCGCTGGCCAGCGAGCCGGTCGACCTGACCCGGCTGGCCATCGACGCGGCCAGCGACGCCCGGGCGGCCACCCCCGGCCACCGGTGGCAGCTGGAACTGCCGGACGAGCCGGTGCTGGTCCGCGGGGACGAGCACCGGCTCCGGCAGGTGCTCGCCAACCTGCTCGGCAACGCCGGCCAGCACACTCCGGCCGGGACCACGGTCACGGTGGCGCTGGCCCAGCCGGACCCGGCTGCGGGCAAGGTGGTGCTGAGCGTCACCGACGACGGCCCAGGCATCCCGGCCGGCCTCCAGCCCGGGCTGTTCGAGCGATTCGTCCGTGGCGACGCATCCCGCTCGCACGCCACCGGCAGCACCGGGCTCGGGCTGGCCATCGTGGACGCGGTGACGGCCGCACTCGGCGGCAGCGTCGAGGTGACCAGCCGGCCCGGGCTGACCCGGTTCGTCATCACACTGCCCAGCCTGGCCGGGCCGGCCAGCCCAGCTGACCGGCCCCGGCCGCCCGGCGCGGGGCCCGATGCCCGGCCGCTGCGATCCGGCGTGCCCGGTAGTGGACATGGCGCCGGCTTATACCTAGGATAGCTAGGCATGAATCAACCGGAAGCCGGGCCGGTGGCCGGCGACGTCATCGAGGACTATCTGGACCGGCTGCTGGTCTCGCTGACCGGCAGCCCGCGCCAGATCCGGCACACGCTGGCCGAGGTGGAGGCGCACCTGCGTGATGCCGTGGCCGAGGGGATCGCGGCCGGGCTGCCCGAGCAGACCGCCCAGGTGCAGGCGCTGGAGCGGATCGGTCCCGTCCACCCCGCGGGCGGGCCGCCGTCGATCCTCGCCCGCCCACCGGCCGCACTGATCCGGCGGCTGGTTCTCACCGGCGCGCTGATCGGCAGTGCCGGGCTGCTCGCGGTCGGCGGGGCCGGCCTGGCCGGGCGGCTGCTGCAGGCCGCCCGGGGGAACCTGTTCATGACCGCGCCGTGGCCCCCGGGCACCTACACGCAGGCGGACTGCGCGCGCTGGCTGGCCGGTGACCCAGGCACCCGGTCCTGCGTCACGGCCATGCTCGCCGACCATGCCGGCGATTTCCTGCTGCAGGCCACCGCGGCCGGGCTGCTCGGGGTGATCGGCGGCGCGGGCTACCTGTTCCTGCGCTCCCGCTGGCGGGACCAGGCCACGATGGCCGCACTGCCGGCCGGTACCGCCGAGTTTCTCGGCGCCGCCCTGGCCGGCATCACCGCGCTGGTCTTCTTCGGCAGCGTGGCCGACATCGAGACGGTCCAGCACGGCATCGGCGCGGGCGCGCCGCTGAGCCTGGGCATCGCCGCCACCGTGGCCGCTCTCGTGTTCGCCGTGGCCCTCGTGATCTGCCTGCGCAAGGCCCGGCGTCAGCCCGGCGGGTAATCCCCCCGCCGGGCCGGCACCGCTACGGGCTGCCTGCGGCCGGGAGCCCGGCCAGGCTGGCCAGCTCGGCCAGCACCTGGCCGATCAGGCCGGTGATGAGGGTCAGGTGCCCCTCCCCCGGCAGCAGGTGGATGCGGGCACCGGGCACCTGCGAACCGAGCCAGGCACCGTGGGCGAGCGGGACCATCCGGTCCTGCCCCCCTTGCCAGATCGTGGTGGGCAGCCCCGCCAGCTCGGCCGCGCCGAACCCCCAGTCGCTGACAAAGGCCAGGTCGTCGTCCCGCCAGCCGGCTACGCCGGTACTCAGCGCGGCCCGGATCGAGGCGGCCAGGTAGCCGGCGAACTCGCCGGTCAGCACCGCCTGATCGGCGGCCGAGAGCAGGCCGCCCATGGACTGCGCCACGTCGCTGCCGGTGACCGCGGCCAGGCTGGGCGCCAAGCCGGTGAGCAGGCCGCCGAGCGTATCCGGGCCGGCCTCGGCCGCGGCGAATTCCTCGATGTTCTCCGGTCCCATACCGGACACCCAGTCCAGGCCGGCCGCCGAGCGGGGTGCCGCCCCGGCCAGCGACCCGGCCGCCCGGCACCGGCCGCCGGTGAGCGCGGCGCTGGCCAGGGCGTGCGGGCCGCCCCCGGACCAGCCGAGAGCCAGGAACTCGGCCGCTCCCAGCCGGTCCAGGATGGCGGTGACATCCGCCACGCAGTCGGCGACGCGGCGGCCGGGCTGCGGGGTCGATCCGCCATAACCGGGCCGGGCGTACATCACCGTCCGCAGCCCGTGCGCCGCCGCCGCCTCAGCCACCCACCGGCACGGCACGAGCCCGCCCGGTGTCCCGGTGTGGAAGAGGAGCGGCAGGCCGTCATCCGGGCCGGCCAGCAGCACGTCCAGCTGCCGGCCATCGGGAGTGCCCACCGTGAGCCGCTGGTCTGGCATGGCCCGAGCCTAACGGGCGGCCCGGGTTGCCGCGGGAAGCGGTCACCCGCGGTTTACGGACGGCCAGCCAGGGCTCTAGCATGCGCTCGTGCCGATGGTGCTGGGGACCGTCAAGCGGGTGCTGGTCGGCCGCCCGATGCAGAGCGACCGGCTCAGCCATACCCTGCTGCCGAAACGGATCGCCCTGCCCGTCTTCGCCAGCGACGCGCTGTCCTCCGTGGCGTACGCGACGGAGGAGATCCTGATCGTGCTATCCGCGGGCGGCATCGCGCTGATCGCGTTCACGCCCTGGATCGCGCTGGCGGTCGGCCTGCTGATGCTGGTGGTGGTCGCCTCCTACCGGCAGAACGTGCACGCCTACCCCTCCGGCGGCGGGGATTACGAGGTCGCCAGCACCAACTTGGGCCCGCGGGTAGGGATCGCGGTGGCCAGCGCGCTGATGGTCGATTACACCTTGACGGTCGCCGTCTCGGTCTCGTCCGGGGTCGCCAATCTGGCTTCTGCGTTCCCGGCCCTGAATCCGCACGTGACGCTGATCGCGGTGGTCGTGGTGGCGGTCATCGCGGTGATGAATATGCGCGGTGTGCGGGAGTCGGGGAAGGCGTTCGCCGTCCCCACCTACCTGTTCATCGGCGTGGTCGGGCTGATGATCGCCTGGGGCGTGTCCCGGCTGGCCGCCGGGGACCACCTGCGGGCAGAAAGCGCGGGCCTCCACTACCGCAGCGTCCATACCTACGCCGGCCTGCTGCTGGTGTTCGTGCTGATGCGCGCCTTCTCCTCCGGCTGCACCGCGCTGACCGGGGTGGAGGCGATCAGCAACGGGGTGCCCGCGTTCCGCAAACCCAAGAGCAGGAACGCGGCCACCACGCTCGCGCTGCTCGGCATCATCGCGGTGACCATGTTCGCCGGAGTCACCGCGCTGGCCCTGGTCACCCATGTTCACGCTGGGTCGCCGCAGGATCTGGTGGGCCTGGCCCCCGGCCACACCCCGCGCACGGTGATCGCACAGGTGGGCCGGGCCGTGTTCGGCAAGTCGTCGCCGCTGTTCTACCTGCTCCAGTTCGTCACGGCGCTGATCCTGGTGCTGGCCGCGAACACCGCCTTCAACGGATTCCCGGTGCTGGCCTCGATCCTGTCGCGGGACGGGTACCTCCCCCGCCAGCTGCACACCCGGGGCGACCGGCTGGCGTTCAGCAACGGGATTCTGCTGCTGTCCGGGTTCGCGATCCTGCTGATCGTGATCTTCCAGGCCTCCCCTACCCGGCTGATCCAGCTCTACATCATCGGCGTGTTCGTGTCGTTCGTGTGCAGCCAGACCGGCATGATCCGGCACTGGAACCGGCATCTGCGCACGGAGACCGACACCCGGGTGCGGCGGCACATGATGAGGACCCGGGTGATCAATACCATCGGCGCCTGTTTCACGGCCGTGGTCCTGGTCATCGTGCTGGTCACCAAGTTCGTCAGCGGCGCCTGGATCGTGGTCGTGGCCATGCCGCTCATCTGGCTGGGGATGCGCGGGATCCGGCGGCACTACGAACGGGTCGCAGTGGAACTGGCCCCGCCGCGCGATCTGGCGATTACCCTGCCCGCCCGGAACCGGGCCATCGTCCTGGTGTCCAAGCTGCACCTGCCGACCCTGCGTGCGCTCGCCTATGCCCGCGCCACCCGGCCGAGCTACCTGGAAGCGGTGACCGTGGAGGTGGACGAGGCGGAAACCCTGGCCCTGGGGCAGGAATGGGACCGCAGCGGCATCCCGGTGCCGCTGACCGTGGTGGCGTCACCGTACCGCGAGATCACCCGGCCGGTCGTGGACTATGTCAAGCGGCTACGCCGGGAGAGCCCGCACGACATCGTGACTCTCTACCTCCCCGAGTACGTGCTCGGCCACTGGTGGGAACAGCTCCTGCACAATCAGAGCGCCCTGCGGCTCAAGACCCGGCTGCTGCTCCAGCCGGGGGTGGTCGTCGCCAGCGTCCCCTACCAGCTGCGGTCGGCGATGGAGCTGCGGCAAGCGGCCGGGCTGGACGACGGCGGCCACCGCGCGGCGGGCACCGCCCCGGCACCGTCCTCCCCGGCCGCTGACCCGGCACCGCCCGGCCCGGCACCGCCGGTCCCGGCCGCCCGGCCAGCGCCGGTCACCGCGACCGCCCGGGCGGCCAGCCCGCCGCGGATGGGGAGCAATCCCCTGCAGCGGCTGATCGCCGACCGCGACCTGCTCGACGCCCAGGATCTGCAGGCCGAGGCGAGCGTGGCCAGCGCTACCCCGATAGCTGACTGCCCCGACCACGAATTCGTCAGCGTGGCCGGCGTCCTGCGCGCGGTCACCCTGCGGCCACGCGGCACCAGCCAGACCATGGAGGCCGATCTGTGGGACGGCACCGGCAGCCTGAACCTGATCTGGCTGGGCCGCCGTGCCATCCGGGGCATCCGCCCCGGCCGCCGGATCGTCGTACAAGGGCGGATCACGCAGATCCACGACCAGCGGACGATGTACAACCCGAGTTATGAACTCCGGCCCGGCCCGGATTCCGGCGACCCGGGCTGAAAGCGGTAGCCCATACCGGGCTCGGTGAGCAGGTACCGCGGCCGGGACGGATCGGGCTCCAGCTTCCGGCGCAGCTGGGCGGCATACACCCGCAGGTAGTTCGCCTCGCTCTGGTACTGCGGTCCCCACACCTCGGCCAGCAGCTGCCGTTGGGTGACCAGGCGGCCGGCGTGGCGGACCAGGACCTCGAGCAGCTGCCATTCGGTCGGCGTCAGCCGGACGTCGGCACCATCACTGACCACCCGCTTGGCCGCCAGGTCGACCGTAAAGTCGGGGGTCACCACCACCGGTTCGTCCGGTGCGGGTGAGGCCCGGCGGACCGCGGCCCGCAGCCGGGCCAGCAATTCGTCCATGCCAAACGGCTTCGTCACGTAGTCGTCGGCCCCCGCGTCCAGAGCGGCTACCTTCTGGCTCTCCTGGCCCCAGGCGGACAGCACGATGATGGGGGTGGCGGTCCAGCCCCGCACGCCCTTGATCACCTCGATGCCGTCCATGTCCGGCAGGCCGAGGTCAAGGATGAGGACGTCGGGCCGGTCCCGCGCCATCGCGGCCAGTCCCGACGCGCCGTCGTTGGCGGTTGTCACCTGATACTCGCGGGCGGTGAGATTGATCCGCAGGGCACGCAGGATCGGGGCCTCATCGTCGACGACCAGGACCCGGGTCACGGGTCGGCCACCGCCGGGGAGGTGGCTGAGGTGACCGCGACCGGCAGGGTCACCCGCATGGTCAGCCCGCCGCCGGGCGTATCCACCGCGGCCACCGATCCGCCCATGGCGTCCAGGAATCCTTTAGCGACCGCCAGCCCCAGCCCGACCCCGTTGCCGGTGCCCCGGTCCTCCAGCCGCTCGAACGCCTCGAACATGCGGGCCTTCAGATGATCGGGCACACCCGGCCCGTGATCTTCGACCGTGAGCACCACGCTGTCACCGGCCTGCTGCGCGCGCAGGACCGGCTCCAGGCCGGCGGGCGAGTGGCTCAGCGCGTTGGCCAGCAGGTTGGCCAGGACCCGTTCGAGCAGCCCAGGGTCGGTACGGACGAGCGGCAGCCCGTCCGGGACCATCAGCTGCACGGCCAGGTCGGTGCCCAGCCCGCGCAGCGCCACCGGCGCGACCTCGTCGATCGAGGTGGCCCGCAAAAAGGGGCGCAGTGACCCGGTGGTGAGCCTGCTCATATCGAGCAGGTTGCCGATGAGCGCGTCCAGCCGGTCGGCCCCGTCTTCGATGGTGGCGAGCAATGCGGCCTCGTCGACCGGCGTCCACGCGACGTCGGTCTGGCGCAGGCTGCTTACGCTCGCCTTGATCGAGGCTAGGGGGGTGCGCAGATCGTGGCTGACCGCAGCGAGCAGGGCGGTGCGCATCCGGTTACCCTCGGCCAGCGCCTCCGCCTGGGCGGCCTGGGTGCGCAGCCGGTCCCGGTCGAGGGCGGCCCCGGCCTGGGCCGCGAATCCCTCCAGCAGCAGCCGGGTCACCGGCGCGGACTGGCCCGATACCAGCAGCGCCAGCCCGGGCCGGACCAGCAGCCGGGTGGGCTCCGCCCCGGCCGGGGCGCTGCCGCTCACGGCGACCGGGATCCACTGGCCGCTGACCAGTTCGGAGAGTTCCGCCCGGCCTCCCCAGGTTTCGGTGAGGTGACCGAGGACGGTGGCCGGGGTGTCCGCCCCGCCGAGTACCGTCTGCGCCAGGGCCAGCAGCGCGGCCGCGTCCCGGTTACTACGGTCGGCGATCACCGCCCGGCGCGCCGCCAGATGCACCACACTGCTCACCGTCACCGCCACTGTGATGAACAGCAGCAGGGCCAGCAGGCTCTGCGGCTCGGCAATCGTGAACGTGTGCAGCGGGCGGGTGAAGTACCAGTTGACCAGCAGGCTGGCGGTGATGGCCGCGAGCACGGCGGGCCAGAAACCGCCGACCACCGCGATGACCACCACGGCCACCAGGTAGATCAGCAGGTCATCGGCGAGGCTGAGATCCGCGCGCAGGGCCACCAGGGCGAGGGTGATAACCGGCAGGCCGCCCGCGAGCAGGGCACCGGCCAGTTGCCGGCGCCCGCGGAGACCGGCCGGGAACCAGCGGGCCCGCCGGCCCTTGCCCTGCATGTCCACAGTCCACAGTCTGAACGATGAGCCGAGCGCGCGCACCAGGGCACCGGTCACCGCGCCCAGCAGGGTGCACCCGCCGATCACCACCGCTCCCCTCAGCCCGGCCTGGTCGGTCAGCCGCAGCTGGGCGTAGGGGGCGCGGGAGAAGCCCGCGGCGGTGAACCAGCCGATGACGCCGATCACCGGGGCGGCCAGCGGCTCGGCGGCGGCGGCCACGACCGTGACGGTGATCGCGGCGAGCACCAGCACCGCGGTGGCTCCCACCCCGCCATGAGTGGCCGCCGCCGTGGCCCCGATGGCCAGCAGCGCGGCGAAGCCGACGGGCAGCGCGACATGCGCCGGCAGCCCGCGGCGGCGATGAGTCGCATCCATTACTTTCAGTGCACACGCATGACCCGTGGTGCGCCGATGATCTTGACGTGTTCTTAATGCCGGCCGGCCCAATCCTGATGCGGCGCTGACACCCGGCCCCCGGGCGCGGCGGGCCGCCGGGCCCGGGGAGACCTGGCCCGGCTGAGGGTGACCGCGCCCCCGCCAC
>DATDGI010000243.1:0-8685 GCA_036522155.1 Streptosporangiaceae bacterium | reverse complement strand
GCCAGCAGCGTGGTCGTGACCGCCCCGGACCCGTCGATCTCGGCCAGGGTGACCGACTTGACATGGCTGCGTTCGGAAAAGGAAAAGGCGAGCGGCGAGCCGGAGTACCCGGCCGTGTTCCGGCCGGCCTCGACCCGCTGCTGGCCGTGCAGATGGCCCAGCGCCAGGTAGCTGAACCCGGCCAGGGCGGAGAGCGGCATGTCGCCGATGCCGCCGATGCGGATGTCGCGTTCCGATGCGCAGGCCTGGCCGCCGGTGACGAACGCGTGCGCGGTCACGACGGTGCGGGCGAGGCCACGGCGGGCGGCGTCGGCCCGGATCCGGTCCGCCGCGGCCGCCAGCACGGCGGCATGCGAGCGCCCGGCGCCGAGCTCGGCCATCACCGCGTCCGGCAGCAGGTAGGGGATGCCGTAGATGCCGGCCTCGCCGTAGGCGTCACGGACCAGCACCGGCCGGTCGAGGTCGGTGACCTTCGTGCGCAGGTGGATGCCCGCCGCTTCACTCAGCCCGGACCCGAACCCGAGCCGGACCGCCGAGTCGT
This sequence comes from Streptosporangiaceae bacterium, assembly GCA_036522155.1. Lineage (GTDB taxonomy): Bacteria > Actinomycetota > Actinomycetes > Streptosporangiales > Streptosporangiaceae > UBA9676. The sequence goes on along the minus strand of DATDGI010000243.1, from coordinate 8,144 downwards.
GATTCCCGCTGATCAGCACGACCGGGATGGCCGCGCGGGCGAAGCCGGTCAGGGCCCGGTCGAGCAGCCGGACCGCGTCGGTGCCCGGCACGGCCCGGTCGTAGATGTCGCCCGCCACCACCACCGCGTCGGCCTGGCTGGCCACCGCCTGAGCCAGCAGCCAGTCGAGGAAGATCTCCTGATGCCCGAGCAGGCTCTCGCCGTGCAGGGTGCGGCCCAGATGCCAGTCCGAGGTGTGGATCAGCCTCATCGCCGTGCCCCGATCCGTGGGCCGCTTCGCCGTCCCGGTGCGCCCGGGCCAGCCGGACGCCCACATGATGGCGCAGGGGTCCGACAAACCCGGGCCGGGACCGGCGCGCCACGCCGGCGCGGGTCAGGCGAACAGGTAGATACGGGCCAGCACGGCCGCGGCGACCAGGAGGAGGACGAAGGCGAACTTCAACGCCAGCCCGCGCTCGTACCGGACCGCGCGGCGGACGTCATCGGCGAACACCGCGGCCGGCGAGCCCAGGTCCGGGGCAGCCCTGCGTGCCGCCCGGGCGGGCGCCCGGTGCAGCCCGGACCGGTGACGGCGCCTGGTCAGGGGGTACCGCCGTAGGCGCCGCCCCTGAGGCCCGCGATGAAGGCCCGCCACTGCGCGGGCGTGAGGGCCAGCACCGGGCCGTCCGGGTCCTTGGAGTCACGGACCAGGAGTCCGCGCTCGCTGGTGACGGCCACCTCGACGCAGTGCCCGTGGGCACCGGAGTGACGGCTCTTCCGCCAGGCCAGACTGGACCGATCCATCGGGGCACCTCCGCGGGATGTGCAGGTAGTTGTAGGTCAGGCGTACATGCCGTTCTTGATGCCGGCCACGAAGGCCCGCCACTGCGCGGGCGTGAGGGCCAGCACCGGGCCGCCCGGGTCCTTGGAGTCACGCACCAGGAGTCCGCGCTCGCCGGTGACGGCCACCTCGACGCAGTGGCTGTGGGCAGCGGAGTGACGGCTCTTGCGCCAGGCTAGGCCGGAGCGGTCCATGAGGCACCTCCGTTCCTCTCTGTACTGCGCTAATAACGAAGTGTATCTGAATAAGCACGGAAAGTCACATATGACTCGGGCCTGAGGTGGCTCATACCGACGCCTCGACCTTGCCGGTCTTCTCGGTCTTGTCCCAGCGGGCCTCGGCTCCGGTGAGTTCCTTGACGTACGAGCCCAGCGTGACCGCGCACATCAGCGCCCCGTACCCGGAGATGTAGAGCAGCATCCGGCTCAGCAGCCAGCCGCCGCGCCGCCCCTCAGCGAACATGGCCAGCATGGCCACGGCCATGGAACCTGCCTGCCAGACGTAAAGGAAGATCACCGAGCCAATGACCCAGCTCTTGGTGATGGTCAGGCCGACGGCGCCCGCCAGCGTGACCGCCAGCGCGTGCATGGGCCCGGTCACCACCGCGGCCGCCATCACGGTCAGGTTGACCACGCCCGCGAACATGATCGCCTGCACCCAGGCGCAGCGGGCCACCTCGGTGTCGATGAGCAGCGTGTACGCCGTGCAGTAGAGGTAGCACATGGCGTTCGCCAGCCACAGGATGCCGAACGCGCGCCAGGCGAGCCCGGTGTTCACGAAGTAGTAGAGCACCAGCAGGGACACGCTGCCGCCGATCATGAAGAACGGCTGGAGCAGCAGGCTGAACCAGAGCAGCCCGAACGTCGGCCCGCCCAGCCGGTTGCCCGGCTGGCGGCGGAACCACAGGTAGCGGTAGCGGCGGGTCAGCTGGACGTTGCCGCGGGCCCAGCGCAGGCGCTGCTTCCACAGCGCGCGGATGCTGCCGGGCTCCTCCGCCCACACCACGGCGTGCGGCTCGAACAGTGTCTTGCGGCCCCGTAGCTGCGTCTCGAAGGTGGTGATGGTGTCCTCGGCCAGGGTGCTGTTGTCGATCCGCCCGCCGAGGGCCTCGATGTTCTCCCGCGAGTGCATCTGCGCCCCGCCCGCCAGGCACTGCATGAAGCCCAGCACGTTCTGGCTGCGCCGGGCGGCGGCCTGGCCGGTGACGTACTCGTAGGCGATGAACTTGGTCAGGAAGTTGGCCTGCTTGCCGCGGCTGCCCTCCTTGATGTACGCGGTGACCGCGCCCACCGCCGGGTCGGCCAGGTGCATGGCCAGCTCACGCAGGGCGCGCGGTTCGTAGATCGGGTCGGCGTCCCCGATCAGCACCGCTTCCGCCCAGTCGTCGGACAGAATGAACTCCAGCCCGTGGTTGAGCGCGGCCGCTTTTCCCTCTCCCCCGCGTTCCCGGCGCAGGTGGAACACCCGGCCCGGATACTGTTCCGCCTTGGCCTGCAGCACGTCCGGGGTCCGGTCGGTGCTGGCGTCGTCGACCACGATCACGCGCAGCGAGGCGCGCGGGTACTCCAGCTTCATGAACCGCTCGACCGTGGTCCCGATCACGGCTTCCTCGTTCCACGCCGCGATCACCACCGCGGTCCGGGGGAACCTGGGCGCGGCCTGGCGGTAGTGGTTGCGCACGCTGTGCACCGGCACGGCCGCGTACTCGTAGGCGGCAGCGATCAGCGGCAAGGCCCCGGCCAGCACCACCGCGATCAGCAGCCAGCTGGCCAGCGTCAGCAGGATGCCCATGGCGGCTCCGCAGCGGCCGCGGCATCACCCGTGATCTGCCGGACGCGGTCATACACGCCGACGCTGGCGCAGTGGTGGCTGTCCGTGCTCGCCACGATCGGCACCCCAGCGTCCGCGAACGCGCGCAGCGCGCGGGCCGACGGGCAGGCCCACTTCTCGTTGACCTCGACCATCGCGCCGGCCTGGCGGGCCCGGCCGGCCAGCATGCCGAGCAGGCGGTCCGGTACCTCATACTCGGCCAGGCCCACCTTGGGCAGCACGCTGAACAGGTGGACCAGCAGTGGCCGGTCGGCCTGGCCCAGCGCGGCCGCGGTGGACTCCACCAGCGACTCCACCGCGTCCGCGGCCGCCAGCTCACCTTCGGCCAGGGCGGTGCGCACCTGATTGGGATGCAGCGGGCCGTCCGGGCCGGGGAACTGATGGTCGGCAATCAGGACCAGATCCAGCCCGGCGGGCAGATCCGGCACATCGAGCGTCCCCCGGTGGTCGAGGATTTTCGCCTCGACCCCGGTCAGCACGCGCAGGCCCGGTTCCGGCGGCAGGTCGGCGACCGCGGCGAGGAAGTCGCCCACCGTAGCGGTGTCCCGCCGGACATGCTCGGCCAGGCAGACCGTGCGCAGGCCCCGCTCCCTGGCCGCCTGCACGTTCTCCGCCAGGGTGCTGACCGCGTCATCGGAGAACACCGAATGGACGTGATAGTCCTCATCCAGCCTGACGTCCACGCTCACGCGACCGCCACCTTCTCCACCTCGGCCAGCTCGATGAAGCGCTCCTCGAGGAAGCGCACCATCGCGATCTCGGCGAACTCGGCCTGCTGGGGCAGCGGCCGGCCGCGCATCGAGTCCAGGGCCATCCGCGGCATGTCGATCCCGCTCGCCATGGTGAGTGGCAGCGTGCCCGGCACCCGCGGATTCACCTCCAGCAGGGCCGGTCGGCCCGCGGTGTCCCGCCGGGCCTGGACGTTGGCGATGTAGGTCAGCCCGGCGGCGGCCATCACATCGGCACCGAACCGCTCCAGCTCGGGATCGTGCACGGTGCGGCCCGCCACCGAGACGCCGGAATCCACCCGGGAGCGGACCCGCGGGACAGATGCGATCACCCGGCCGCTCACGTCCGCCAGAACGTCGATGGAGAACTCCTCGCCGGGCAGGAACTCCTGGATCAGGAAGCCGGGATCCAGCGCCAGCCGGGCCAGGTCCGCGCTGGACTCCACCACCGAGATGTCGCGCGACCCGCTGCCGCGGCGCGGCTTGACCACCACCGGATAGGACCAGGAGGCGGGGTCGGTCTCGCCCAGGATCTCGGTGCGCGGCACCCGGACCACCCCCGCGCAGCGCCGGGCCAGGGCCAGCTTGTCCAGGCAGACCGACAGCGCCGGCCCGGGGGCGAGCAGCAGCTCGATCCCGGCCCGGGCGAACTCCTCGCGCGCCCCGGCCAGCGGCTCCAGCTCGCTGTCCACCGTGGGCACCAGCACGTCGACCCCCAGATCGGTGCACCGGGTGTAGGTGACGGCGACGAAGTCGGCCGCGCTCCCGGCCGGCACCAGGGTCCGTGCGTCCGGCGGCACCAGGTACAGGCCAGCCGCCCATGGGTCCATGTCGGCCGCGAGCAGGTCAACCGTGGGATCGGGGCGCAGCGACTTCATGACCGAGACCGCGGCCGGCCCGCCCGCCCCGGTGACCAGCACCCGGACGTGGCGCAGCGGGCCGCCGTTGTTAGCGGACACCGGCTGCTCCCGCCACTGGGGTGCCCACCGGCGGGGCCGCCCCGCCGTGCCCGGACAGATCACCGCCGGGCAGCACGGACGCCTCCCGGATCAGCTCGAACGCCTCGGCATAGCGCCCGTCCCCGTACCGGGACCAGTACCGGGCGGTGGACTTGATCAGATCCGGTTCGAGGTAAGCGCGCACCTCGACCTGGGATGCGAAGGCGTCGATAGCAGCCAACTTGCCCTCCAGATGCTCGTCGATGGTCACGAACCTGGTCGGCCGGAAGTCGACCGTCGCCGACGGTGACTGCCAGCAGTAGACCCGGCCGACCTCACGCACGGCGACCATGGCCGCCCGGTGCGTGTTGCGATGGTCCTGGTGCACGTCGTGGAGCGAGTGGGTGTAGATGATGGTCGGCTTGACCTCCGCCACCACCCGTGAGATCACCCCGATCGTCGGGTCGCCTTCGTTGATCTTGGTGTCCTCCAGGTCGTCAAGGAACAGGGTCGCGCCGATCACATCGGCCGCCCGCCGGGACTCACCGGCCCGGGTGTCCTGCACCCCGCCCCGGGCCCCCCGGCACAGGGTCAGGATGTTGATCGAGTCACCCCGGCTCCTGTGCGCCAGCAGGGTGCCGGCCGCGCCGATCTCGACGTCGTCGGGGTGAGACCCGATGGCCAGCACGACGCCGTACTTGGCCCGGTCGGCCCGCCCCTGGGCCACGAGCTTGGTCACGGTCTCGATGAGCTGCTCGGGCTGGATCGGCTTCTGCAGGAATTCACTGGCCTGCCCGCGCAGGGCACGCACCGCGAAGTCGACCGACGCGTGCGCGGTCATGACCACCACCGGCAGCTCCGGCGAGGCCCGGCGGAGCGATTCCAGCAGCTCCAGGCCGGTCATGCCGGGCATCTCCACGTCGGTCAGCACCAGGTCCCACTCCTCCGCCCTGGCCCACTCCAGCGCCTCCGCCGGATCGGGGGTGTGGACGACCTCGAAGTTGGCCCGCTTGGTCAGCACGTGGGTCACGAACAGCGCGGATACCCCGTCGTCCTCGGCTACGAGGATGCGGCCCGCGGTGCCTGCACTGGTGGTCATATGCCCCGACGCCCCCGAATCCCCGGACTGCCAGCAATCCGGTCGCCGTATGTAGAGAAGCAGTTACATTATGTAATATCCCCAGATGGATGCGGCAGGCCGGGGCCAGCCTTCCCATTCCCGGCCAGGGTGGCCGGGCCGGGCGTCGCCGGGCCCGGAACGCCCAGCGGGCCCGGAACATCCACCGGGCGCGGAGCATCCACCGGGCCGCGAGCATCCACCCGGCCGGGAACGCCCGCCTGCCCGGCGGGCTCGGCCGCGGCCGGCGCGGGCAGGATGACGCTGAACGTGCTGCCGCGATCGACCGTGCTCACCACCTCTACCCGGCCGCCGTGCAGCGTGGTCAGCGCCTTGGCAACGGCCAGCCCGAGACCCGATCCGTGACGGCCGGCCCGGCGGCCGTTGGTGGCGCGGTAGAAGTGCTCGAAGATGCGGTCGATCTCGTCGGCGGGGATGCCCATGCCGGCATCGGTGACGTCGATCCGCCACCCGGTACCCGACCACGACGCGCTGACCCGGACGGCATCACCGGCCGCCGAGAACTTGATCGCGTTGCCCAGCAGGTTCTCGATCACCTGCCGCAGCCTGACCCGGTCGGCCTGGATCAGTGGCCCGTCCTCGGCGTAGCCCTCCAGTTCGACGCCGGTGCGCTCGGCACTGGGCGCCAGGCTGCGCACCGCCTCGGCCACCACCTCGCGGACCGAGACCGGCGCCAGCTCCAGCGGGGCGGTGCCCGACTCGATCCGGCTGAGCAGCAGCAGATCACCGACCAGCCGGGTGAGCTGGTCGGCGCTGCGCTCGACCACGCCGAGGAAGGCGGCCGCCTCGGTGGACAGCCGGTCCTTCTCGTCCGAGATCAGTTCGGTATAGGAAACGATCGAGGTGAGCGGGCCGCGCAGTTCGTGCGACACGGTGGCCATGAACTCGGACTTGAGATCGGCGACCTCGCGCAGCCCGGCGTTCTCCTCGGCCAGCCGCCGCCGTTCGGCCTCGGCCGCCTCCCGGGCCTGCCGGGCCGCGGTGAGCTCGCGCTGCCGCTGTTCCTCATCCCGCTTGCGCCGGGTGGCGTCCCAGAACAGCCAGATGTCGCCGCGGTAGGAGCCGCCCATGAACATCGGCCAGTAGTCGCATCCCAGTACCCGCCCGTCCGCGCAGCTCAGGTCCAGACCGCTGACCGGCTGCCGGCCGGTGGCCAGCCGGTCCATGGTGGCCAGGAACCCGGCCGGGTCGGCGAACACCGGCGCGATACGCCGGGCCAGCCCGGCGGCGGGCAGGGAGGTGAAAGCGGCGGGCGGCTCGGCGATGCCGAACATGCCCCGGAAGCTCTCGTTGACCTGGCTGACGCGTCCGTCCTGGTCGGCGACCACGATGGCGGGGACGGCCATGGCGATCAGGCTGGCCACCCGGTCGGCCTGATCGGACAGGTGGCGGCGGGCCTGCTGCTCGGCGGCGAGTTCCCGGTCATGCTGCTGCTCGGCGGCCTTGTGGGTGGTCACGTCGGTGAGCGCGATCACCAGCCCGGGGCTACCGCCCTGGCTGGCCGGCAGCGCCGCCACGGTGGCGTGAGCCCACCGCTCCCGGCCGTCCGCCACCGCCAGCCGGCACTCGGTGTCGAGTTCGCCGCCAGCCGCGGCCGCCCGCGCCCACTCCTGCCGGACCCGGCCCAGGTCCTCAGGGTGAACCACGGACAGCCAGTCACGGCCGTAGTAGTCGGCGGGGGCACCGCCGTTGAGCATGCACCAGCGCTCGTTGACGAACGTGCAGCTGCCGTCCGGGCCGGTCTCCGCAATTCCGACCGGTGCCAGCTGTGCCAGCAGCCGGAAATGCACATCAGCGGGCGCCGGCTCCGGTGGGGCCGGCCGCTCCGGTGAGGCCGGCTGCTCCCGTGGGGCCGGCTCGCTGGCCGCCGGGTCCCGCAGCAGGATGCAGAAATACGCCTGCCCGCGGACGACCAGCGGGAGCAGCGTCAGCTCGGCCAGCTGCTCACGGCCGTCGGCGTGCCGGACCAGCAGCTCCACCGGCCCGGCGGGCTCCCCCGGCCCGCCCGCGACGAGGCGGCCGGGGCCGGCCACGAAGGCGGCCCGGTCCCGTTCGGCGATAAGGGTGCCCGGCATGTCCCGGCCCAGCAGTTCCGCGGGCCGCCACCCGTAGCGCTTCTCGGCGGCCGGACTGACCGCCACCACCCGCTGCGCGGCATCCACGGCCAGCAGCGCATCGGGAGCGGCGTCGACGAGCGCCCGGGTGACCGCCCCCCGCTCGTGCAGGACGGCAGCGTCGCCGACATGGCGCACCTGGGCGGCGATCACGGCGGCGAGCATCCGCGCGGTTGACCGGGTCTCGGCGTCCCAGCCGGCCGGGTCCCCGATCAGGCTCAGCACGCAGCGCTGTTCCCCATCGCCGCCGGCCGCCCAGGCGATCAGCGCGCTGGCCGGGACCAGCCAGTCGCCCTCGGCCAGCGGGGCCTGGAAGGACCCGCCGGGGTTCAGCCCCGGGCCGGCGCCGGGATGGGCGGCCAGCTGGCCGGTGATCGCGGCCGCCAGCCGGGCCCGGCTCGCGGCCTCCGCTGGGTAACCGGCCAGGACGAGCGGGGAGCCATCGGCCCGCAGCGCCAGCGCGAGCGCGGCCTGCGCGTCCCAGGCGTCCGCGAACCGCGCCAGCACCGAGGGCAGCCCGCCGGCCCCCGGCTCGCGGTGCAGCACCTGGTCGATGGCGTACTGGACCAGGCCGGC
>DATDGI010000242.1:0-24796 GCA_036522155.1 Streptosporangiaceae bacterium | reverse complement strand
AGGTGGGTCTTGGCGATGCAGACCGGGAACGACCCGAAGCCGTTCTTCTCGCAGGCGTCCAGCTGGCGGCTGGCCACCGCCGAGTAGTCCACTCCGTCGGCGCCGTAGAGCCGGGTCGCGATGGTCTCGATCTTCTCCCGGATGGACGCCTCCGCCGGGTAGAGGAAGCCGAACTCGCTGGGCTCCCCGGCCGCCTCCGTCACCGCCTCGGCCAGCGCCGCGGCGCCGGGCCCACCGTCGGTGTAGTGCGTGCAGACGGCCCAGCGCACGCCCATCGACTCGGCCACCTCGGCGGTTGCGGCGTGCTCGGAGGGGAAGTCGCCGGGCATCGAGTTGATCGCCACCACCGGGGTGACCCCGTGCAGGCGCACGTTCTCGATCTGCTTGCGCAGGTTGGCGGCGCCCTCGGCCACGTCGCCGGGGTTCTCGGCCAGCAGCGCGGGCGGCAGCGGCCGCCCGGCCACCACCTTGTGCTTGCCCGAGTGGACCTTGAGCGCGCGGACCGTGGTCACCACCACGGCGGCGTCCGGCACCAGGCCGGACACCCGGCACTTGATGTTGAAGAACCGCTCCGCGCCCATGTCCGCGCCGAACCCGGCCTCGGTGATGAGGAAATCCCCGGTCCGGATGCCGATCAGGTCGGCCACCACCGAGGAGTTGCCGTGCGCGATGTTGCCGAACGGCCCGGCGTGCACCAGCACCGGGGTGTTCTCCAGGGTCTGCAGCAGGTTCGGCTTGATCGCGTCGCGCATGATCACCGTCATCGCGCCCGCCGCCCGCAGCTGCTCGGCCGTGACCGGCTCGCCGCCGGCGGTGTAGCCGACCACGATCCGGCCCAGCCGGGCCCGCATGTCGGCCAGCGACTCCGACAGCGCCAGCACCGCCATCACCTCGGAGGCGGCGGTGATGTCGAACCCGGTCTGCCGGGGCAGCCCGTCGTCGGCCGTGCCCAGGCCGACCACGATGTTGCGCAGCGCCCGGTCGTTCACGTCGAGCACCCGGCGCCAGGTGATGTTGCGCAGATCCAGGCCGAGCGCGTTGCCGTGGTGCAGGTGGTTGTCGACCATGGCCGACAGCTGGTTGTGCGCGGCGGTGACCGCGTGCATGTCGCCGGTCAGGTGCAGGTTGAGCCGCTCGAAGGGCACCGCCTGGCTGTACCCGCCGCCGGCCGCGCCGCCCTTGATGCCGAACGTCGGCCCCATGGACGCCTGCCGGATCGAGATGGTGGCCCGCTTGCCGATGACCGCCATCGCCTGGCCGAGGCCGATGGTGGTAGTGGTCTTGCCCTCACCGAGCGGGGTCGGCGTCACCGCGGTGACGACCACGTACCGCGCCTGCGGCCGGTCGGCCAGTTCCGCGATGGCCGCGAGCTCGATCTTGGCCACGTGCTCGCCGTACGGCTCGATCAGCCAGGGTGGCAGGCCGATCTCCGACGCGATCTCGGCGATTGGCTTGAGGGTCGCCTGCCGGGAGATTTCCAGCGCACTGGGCATGGTCACCGCGTTCTTGCCGCCTTTCCGGGGTTCGGGGATGTCAGCTGGCCCTGGCCGGGGTCATCCGTCCAGTTCCGGTGCGGGGTACAGGATCGTCTTCGGCTCGGTGAAGGCCTCCATGGCGAAGGCGCCACCGACCCGGCCGCGGCCGCTCACCGAGCCGGACCGGCCGCCGAACGGCAGGTGGGACTCCCACAGGTTGGTCGAGGCGTTGATGTTCACCCAGCCGGCCCGGGCACGCTCGGCGAAGGCCAGCCCGCGCTCCAGATCGCTGGTGAACACCGCGGCCGTCAGGCCGAACGGTGAGCCGTTGGTGAGTTCCAGCGCCTGCCCGGCCGAGGCCACCTCGATGACCGGCACGACCGGGCCGAACGTCTCCTCCCGGGCGATCTCCATGTCCGGGGTGACCCCATCGAGCACGGTCGGCTCGGCGAACAGCGCGGTCGGGTACCCCCCGGCCAGGCTCCCGCCGCAGCATACCCGGGCCCCCGCCGCCACCGCCCCGGCGACGTGCCGGCCGAACTTGGCCGCGGTCGGCTCGTTGTTCAGCGGGCCCATGGTGGTGGCCGGGTCGAACGGGTCGCCGAGCCGGACCCGGTCCTTGGTAGCGGCCACCACCCGCTCGGTGAACTCGGCCCGCACCGCCCGGTGCACCAGGAACCGCTCGCCCGCGGTGCAGCTCTGCCCGGCGCACAGGTAGGCGGCCTCCAGCGCGGCCTCGGTGGCCAGCTCCAGGTCGGCGTCCTCCAGCACCACCATGGGTCCGTTGCCGCCCAGTTCCAGCAGCTGGGTCTTGCCCGCGGCGCGGGCGGCCACGGACGCGCCGGTGCCGACCGATCCGATGAACCCCACCCCGTTCACGCCGGGGTGGCCGACCAGCGCGTCGCCCACCACCGGGCCGGGCCCGGACACAAAGTTGAACAGCCCGGCCGGGGCATCCACCCCGGCCATGACCTCGGTCAGCAGCGCGCAGCAGGCGGTCGTGGTGGGTGCGGGCACCCAGACCACGGCGTTGCCGGCCGCCAGCGCGGGCGCGAACAGCTCCGCGCCCATGGTGTAGGGCCAGTTCCACGGGCTGACCACGGCCACCACGCCGAGCGGGACGGTGGTGGCGAGCACCCGGCGGCCCGCGGCCACCGACGGCGGGATGGCCCCCGCCAGGCGTTTGGCATCCTCCGCTGCCATCCGAAAATACTCGGCCAGCTCGGCGACCTCGTCCCCAGCCTCGGCGGCGAGGGGCTTGCCCTGGTCCTCGGTGAGCGCGCGGGCCAGGTCAGCGCGGCGCGCCTCGATCGCGGCGGCCACGGCCAGGCACCAGGCGGCCCGGTCGAACGCCGACAGCGCGGCCCAGCCCGGTTGGGCCGCGCGGGCCGCGGCGACGGCGGCGTCCACGTCGGCCGGGCTGGCCACGGCCACGGTGGCGAACCGCTCGCCGGAGGACGGGCTGACCGCTGGGGCGGCGCCGGCCTCGCCGGGGCGCCATGATCCACCGATATAGAGCAGGTGCTCACTCATCCGCTGTCCCCCGTTCCGCTCACGCGCTGGCGCACAGGCGGCCGAGCGAGTCCAGCGTCCCGGGCTGCATCCGGTATTCGGGGCCGGTGATGGACAGGGCAGCGACACAGGTCCCGGCCGGGTCGAACACCGGTGAGGCCACGGCGATCAATCCCTCCTCCAGCTCGGCGACCGCGGTGGCGTAGCCGCGGCGGCGGACCTCGGCCAGTTCGGCGGCGAGCACGTCCAGGCTGGTGATCGTGCGCGGCGTATAGCGCTCCAGCACCTCCGGCGGGCGGATCACCCCATAGGCGAGCAGCACCTTGCCGTTGGCGACCGCGTGCGGCCTGGTCCGGCGGCCGATCCAGCCACCGGACGAGGACAGGATGTAGGTGCTGGGCACCTCGGCCACGTTGAGCACGTCCGCGCCGTCGGGGACGGCCAGGTTCACCGTCTCGCCGGTCCGCTGGGACAGCTTCTCCATGGCGGGCTGCATGGTGGCGACCAGGTCGAAGCTGCGCAACGCCAGCGAGCCCAGCCGGATGACCTCCACCCCGAGCCGGTAGCGCTTGCCGACCCGGGTCAGGAACCCGGTCCGCTCCAGCGCCGCGGCCAGCCGGGAGGCGGTCGACTTGTGCACGGACAGGGCCCGGGCGAGGTCGGCCACGCCCAGTTCCATCCGGCTGTCGTCGAACGTCTTGAGCAGCGTCAGCACCCTCTCGGCCGACTGGTAGGTTGCGTTCCGTGCAACCTCGTTCTCGATCATGCAACTAGGATGGCGACCGGGCCAGCCTGCGTCAACCGCGGCCGGTGCGGCCGTTGCGCCACGGCGTGCGCTCTGAGCAGTATTGTCCCGGGGTGCTCGCGACCCGGCGAGTGCCCGTGACCACAAGAGAGCGGGGCTGGGCTTATGTCCACAGCCGGCACGGATGGCGGTCCCGCCGCAGCGCCCGCGGATGACCCGCTGCCGGAGGCGCTGACTCTGGCCCGCGGCGCGGCGGACGCTGGGCTCGGGCTCAAGCTGCTCGGCGGGCTGGCGGTGCGGGTGCTGTGCCCGGACTTCCCGCCCCGGCAGCGCAGCGGCCAGGACATGGATTTCGCCTGCCTGTCCAAGGAGCGCAAGAAGGTGGCCTCCCACCTGGAGAGCAGCGGCTGCCAGGCGGACCGGCGGTTCAACAACCTCAATGGCGACCGGCAGATGTACTTCAACTCCCCGTCCGGGAAGGCGGTGGACGTCATGGTCGACCGGCTGACCATGTGCCACACGCTCGACCTGCGACCGGCCTTCGCCAGCCAGCCGGACACCGTCGCCCCGATCGACGTGCTGCTGTCCAAGCTGCAGATCGTCGAGCTGAACGAGAAGGACGCGCACGACATCGTCCATCTGCTGGCGGGCCTGCCGCTGGGCGGCGACGGCCCCAGCCTGGACACCGGCCGCTACGGCGCGGTGCTGGGCGCGGACTGGGGCTGGTGGCGCACCGTCACCGGCAACCTGGGCAAGCTCCCTGGCCTCATCGCCGAGCGCCCGGGCCTGGTGCCGCCCGGTGCCCGGTTCGACCCACTGGCCCAGATCCAGCGGCTCACCGAGCTCGCGGACAGCGCGCCCAAGAGCGTCAAGTGGCGGCTGCGGTCCAACGTCGGCGACCGGGTGCGGTGGTACGAACTCCCCGAGGAAGTCGCGCACTGACCCAACTGGGCATCTTGACGGCGGTTTCGCCGGGTGCTACACGTTGCACAGAACGCGTAGCCGTTGCAGGTCGTGCAGTCATGCGGACGGCCCGCGGGAAGGCGTGGGGTGGTCTGCGTGAGAGTCTTCTTCGCCACCGACATTCATGGGTCCGAGATCTGCTGGCGCAAATTCCTCAACGCGGCCAGCTTCTACAAGGCCGACATGGTCATCCTGGGCGGTGACGTCACCGGCAAGGTGATGGTGCCGATCACCGAGCACAACGGCTACTGGGAAGTGGTGCTCGGCGGCGAGAAGGTCCGGCTGGAGAGCCGGGAGGCGCTGGCCGAGGCCGAGCGCCAGATCCGGAACCGCGGCTCCTACCCGGCGCTCATGTCCGCCGAGGAACTGTCCGCGCTCAGCGCCGAGGAGGGCGCCGTCGACCGGCGGTTCAGCACCGAGATGGTCGCCTCACTGGACCGCTGGCTGGACATGGCGGACGGCAAGCTCAAGGGCGGCCAGATCCCGTGCATCCTCAACGGCGGGAATGACGACATCTTCGAAATCGATGCCGTCATCGAATCGTCGCCTTGCGTGACATTCGGTGAGGGGAAACTGCTCGATCTCGGCGGCTTTCATCTGGTGTCGATGGGGTGGACGAATCCAACTCCCTGGGACACGTTCCGGGAAGCACCGGAAGACGAATTGGCGGCCAAGATCGAGGCGGTCGCGAACCAGGTGCCCGACATGGGACGGGCGATCTTCAACTTCCACGCGCCACCCTACGGGACCGGCCTGGATGAGGCGCCGGCGCTGGACGCTACCCTGCGGCCGATCCACGGCGGCGCGGTCATGAAACCGGTCGGATCCATGGCCGTCCGGGATGCAATCGTTCGCTATCAGCCCATGCTTGGTGTGCACGGACACATCCACGAGAGCCGCGGGATCAAGAAAATGGGCCGGACCCTCGCCATCAATCCGGGCAGCGTCTATGGTGATGGCGTCTTGCAGGGCGCACTGCTCGAACTAGACGTAAAGAAGGGCAAGGTCTCGAAATATCTTCTGGTGAACGGCTGAGCGGCCGCGCCCGGCCCTGACTGACGCAGCCCGGTCTCCCCACCCCTGACCGGCGCACCCCTGGGAGGTATGCATGGCGACAGAAGCTGTCGGCGAGGAGAGACCAGCGCTCTTCCTCCGGAACGCCACCGGCCTCGTGCGCGGCTGGTCGGTCCGGGACTCGATGATCTATGCGATCCTAGCCACCAACTTCGTGACGCTGGCGATCTACGAGTTCGCCTTCGCCGCCCCGGCATTCCCCAAGGGGCAGCTGATCACGTCGGTGGTGATCTCAGGTATCTGGGTGTCGTTCCTGGTCATCGCCTACTCCGGCCTGGTCGTGACGATCCCGCGGGCAGGCGGTGACTACGTCTGGCAGACCCGGATCCTCGGCGGCGGCATCGGCTTCGTGATGGCCGCCACCGGATGGTGGTTCATCCTCTGGCTGTGGGCGCCGATCTACGGCAACATCCTCGCCGTCCAGTTCTTCGAGCCGCTGTGGGCGACTCTTAAGTGGACCTGGCCCACGGGCGGAGCCGCGTGGTTCGGCACCCATAACGGGATTTTCCTCGTCTCGATGATCACCATCGTGCTGGCCGGCGTCCTGGTGTCGATCGGGATGGCGGGCTATGCCCGGATCCAGAAGTGGTGCATCTACGGCGGGCTGGTCGGGTTCGGGGTCATCGTGGTGCTGCTGCTGGTCAACTCGCACGCCAGCTTCGTCAACTCGTTCAACCTCGAGACGCACAAGCTTTTCGGCCTTAACAACGCCTACGGGGCCACGCAGGCCGCGGCCGCCAAGATCGGCTACCACGCTCCGCCCATCGGATTCGGCCCGCTCGGGCCGACCATGCTCCTGGTGCCGGTGATGATGTTCTTCATCCTGTGGCCGAACTGGGGCGCCACCCTGTACGGGGAGATCCGCGGCGCGAGCGACTTCCGGCGGGTATTCACCGGCATGTTCGGCGGCCTGTGGATCACGGTCGCCCTGACGGTGATTTTCCTGCTGCTGATCAACAAGACGATGGGCTGGGCCTTCTACCAGAACTCGAACCAGCTGAACTATCAGGTCTTCATCCTGACTCCGCACGTCAGCTCGGTCTTGCCCATCTGGCCGTATCCGGTCCTGTTCGCCGCCTGGCTGGTGCATAACACGGCGTTCCAGGTCGCACTGATCCTGGTGATGAGCCTGTGGTTCTTCGGCTGGGTGGGAACCCTGTTCCTGTCCTCGACCCGGGTCATCTTCGCTGCCGCCTTCGACCGGGTGCTGCCGGACCGGGCCGCAGAGGTGTCGGAGAAGCGGAAAGTGCCGTTCTACTCACTCATCCTGATGCTGCTGCCAGCCGTGGGCCTGAGCGCCGTGTATGCCTACAACGCGACGTTCGTGACCTACACCTACGACGCCACGCTGGTGATCGCCGTGACGTTCCTGTTCAGCTCGATCGCCGTGGTACTCCTGCCGTTCCTGAAGAAGGATCTCTGGCGGGCATCACCGGCGAGCAAGATCAGGATCTTTGGCGTGCAGATCGTCCCTGTCGCCGGCTGGGTCACGATCGGGCTGCTCGGCTTCAATCTGTACGAGTGGTTCACGAACGCCGGCTACGGGGTGAACAACCGCGACTCGCTGTACTTCATGGGGGTGCTGTATTTGCTGGCCATCGTCTTGTACGTGGTGGCGCGGCTGGTGCGCAGGCGGCAGGGCATCGACCTGGGCCTCATCAACAAGGAGATCCCGGTCGAGTAGGCAGCGGCTTCGCCAGCCCGGACGGCAACGGCCCCGCCGCCAGCCCCTGGCGGCGGGGCCGGCGCGCGGACGGAGGTTCGCAAACGATTGATTGGCGGTAGATAGCGGCATGAACGACACACCGGCCCGGGCGAGCGCCGTCATCATCGGCGCCGGCATCGTCGGTAACAGCCTCGCCTGCCACCTGGCGCGGCTCGGCTGGCGCGACCTGGTCCTGGTGGACAAGGGGCCGATGCCCAACCCGGGCGGCTCGACCGGGCACGCCTCCAACTTCATCTTCCCGATCGAGTACTCGAAGATGATGATGGAGCTGACCCGGGACAGCACCGAGCAGTACGAGGGACTCGGGGTGTTCACCCGCAGCGGCGGCATCGAGGTGGCCCGCACCGAGGAGCGGATGGCCGAGTTGCGGCGGCGCTGCAGCGCCGCCCGGGCCTGGGGCATCCCGGCCCAGCAGGTGTCCCCGGGCGAGGTGCGCAAGCTCGTTCCGTACCTCGACGAGGCGGTGATCCTCGGCGGCGCGCACTTCCCGACCGTCGGGGTGGTCGACTCGCTGCGGGCCGGCACCCTGATGCGGGAGGAGGCCGAGGGGTCGGGCGCGCTGCGGGTGCTGGCCGGCGCCGAGGTGCTCGGCATCGAGGTGGACGAGAGCGGCCCCCGGCGGGTGCGGGCGGTGCGCACCGATCAGGGTGAGATCGCCACCGATACCTGCGTGGTCGCCTGCGGCGTGTGGAGCCCGCGGGTGGCGGCGATGGCCGGTGCCCGGCTCCCGCTCACCCCGATCGTCCACCAGATGATCAGTGTCGGGCCGGTGCCGCTGTTCGCCGGCACCACCGGCGAGATCGCCTACCCGATCGTGCGGGACGTGGACACCAACATGTACGAGCGGCAGCACGGCGGCGACATGGAGGTGGGCTCGTACGCCCACCGGCCGATGATCGTCAGCCCGGGCGACATCCCGTCCATCGCCGAGTCGGCGCTGTCACCGACCGAGCTGCCGTTCACCGCCGATGACTTCGACCCGCAGCTCGCGCAGGCCCTGGAGCTGATGCCCGAACTGCTCGGCGACGAGCGGGTCGGCATCCGGTACGCCATCAACGGGCTGATCTCGATGACCCCGGACGGCCACCCGCTGCTGGGGGAGACGCCGGAGGTCAAGGGGCTGTGGTCGGCCGCGGCCAGCTGGATCAAGGAGGGACCGGGCTGCGGCCGGGTGGTCGCGGAGTGGATGACCGGCCAGGTGCCCGCGGTGGACGTGCACGAGGCCGACATCGCCCGGTTCTACCCCAGCCAGCGCACCGCCGCCCACGTCCAGGCGCGGGCGCGCGAGGGCTTCAACAAGATGTACGGGATCGTCCACCCGGCCGAGCAGTGGGAGTCCGGCCGGCCGGTCCGGGTCAGCCCGTTCTACCACCGGGAACGTGAACTGGGCGCGGTCTTCTTCGAGACCGCGGGCTGGGAGCGCCCGCACTGGTACGCCTGCAACGAGGTCCTGCTTGACCGCTACGCCGGCCGGCTGATGCCACGCGAAGCCGAGTGGGAGGCCCGCTGGTGGTCGCCGGTCATCAACGCCGAGCACCTGGCCATGCGGGACAGCGGCGGGCTGGTCGACCTGTCGGCGTTCGCGGTGTTCGACATCACCGGGCCGGCCGCGCTGGCGACCATGCAGTCGCTGGCCGTCGCCCAGCTGGACGTGGCCCCCGGCCGGGTCGTCTACACCTCACTGCTGGACGAGCGGGGCGGGTTCAAGGCGGACCTGACCGTCATGCGGCTCGGCGCCAGCCACTTCCGGGTGGTCACCGGCGGCGCCACCGGGATGGCGGAGAAGAAGTGGTTCACCGACCACCTGCCCGCCGACGGCACGGCCGCGCTGGCCGATCTGACCTCGGCCTGGACCACGCTCGGGCTGTGGGGGCCACGCGCCAGGCAGATCATGCAGGCGGTCAGCGACGACGACTTCAGCCACTCCGGCTTCCCGTTCGGCAGCTGCCGGGAGGTCGAGGCGGCGGGCATCACCGTGCTCGCCTCGCGCATCTCGTACGTGGGGGAGCTGGGCTGGGAGCTGTATGTGCCGATGGAGCAGGGGGCCAGGCTCTGGGACGCGCTGTGGGACGCGGGCCGGCCGCATGGGCTGGTGCCGGTCGGCATGGGCGTCTACGGCACCACCGGCCGGCTGGAGAAGGGGTACCGCGCCTTCGGCAACGAGCTGACCGCCGACTACAACCTGGCCGAGGCCGGGATGATGCGCCCGCGGGTCAAGGAGCACCCGTTCGCCGGCAAGGACGCGTACCTGACTCAGCGGGAGGACCCGCCGGCGGCGGTGCTGTGCACGCTGACCGTGGACGACCACCGGTCGGCCCGCGGTGAGCTTCGCTACATGCTCGGCGGCGAGCCGATCCTGTCGGCCGGCGGCGAGCGGCTGGTGGACGCCCTCGGCCGGCCGTCCTATGTGACCAGCGCGGGGTCGGGCCCGTCCACGGGCAAGCACCTGCTGATGGCCTACCTGCCCGCCGGGGACGCCCGGCCCGGGGCGCGGCTGGGAGTCGAGTACTTCGGGGAGCGCTACCCGGTCACGGTCGCGGTGGCCGGCGCGACCCCGCTGTTCGACCCGCAGAACGAGCGGATCCGGAGCTGACCGAGGTGGAGATCCTGGTCTGCGTCAAACGGGTGCCGATGGTCGGCGGCACGATCGTGGTCACCGCCGACGGCCAGGACGTGGACACCAAGATGTCCGGGTTCGCGATGAGCCCGCACGAGGAGTGCGCGGTGGAGGAGGCGATCCGCCTCACCGAGCGGCTCGGCGGCCGCGTGTCGGTGCTGACCCTCGGCCCGCCGGCCGCGGCCGAGCAGTTGCGCGACGCGCTCGCCCTCGGCGCGGGCCGGGCGGTGCTGCTGGCCACCGACGGCCGGGAGTGGGGGCCGATCGCCACCACCGCCGCGATCGTGGCCGAGGCCCGCCGGCAGGCGGACGCCGGCCAGGGCTACGACCTGCTGCTGCTCGGCAACGAGGCGGCCGACACCGGCGACTACCAGGTCGGCGTCCGGGTCGCGCACGCGCTCGGCTGGCCGGTGGTGACCGGGATCAAGGGGATCGAGACCGACGGCGGCACGGTCCGGGCCCGGCGGGAGTACCGCGGCCGCGAGGAGCTGTTCGAGTTCGCCCTGCCCGCGGTGAT
Organism: Streptosporangiaceae bacterium; assembly: GCA_036522155.1. Lineage (GTDB taxonomy): Bacteria > Actinomycetota > Actinomycetes > Streptosporangiales > Streptosporangiaceae > UBA9676. The sequence continues at coordinate 14,167 of DATDGI010000242.1, read as the reverse complement.
CACCGTCAAGGAGGGGATCAACCTGCCGCGCTACCCGTCGCTGCCGGGCCGGCTGCGGGCCAAACGGGCGGTCATCGAGGAGCACGAGCCGCAGTGGCAGCCCGAGGGGCTGCGCAAGCAGGGCCTGCGGGTGCCGGAGGGCGAGCGGAAGCGGGCCAACGTCCTCGGCACCGGGCCGGACGCGGTGCCCGCCCTGGTCGGCGTGCTGGCCGAGCTCGGGGTCCTGCCGTGACCGTGCTCTGCCTGGTGGAACTGGACGGGGACGGCGCGGCCGACGCGTCGCTGCGCGCGCTCACCTTCGCCCGGGATCTGGCCGGCGGCGCGGATCTCGCCGCGGTCCTGTTCGGGGCGGCGGCCGAGGTGCCCGCGCAGGCGCTCGCCGAGTACGGAGTGACCAGCGCTTATGTCACGGGGCCCGGCCGGCTGGCCGGGTATGCCCCGCTGGCCTGGGCACGGGTGCTGGCCGGGCTGGCGGAGCAGACCGGGGCGAGCGCGGTGCTGGCGGCCGGTACCGACCACGGCCACGAGGTGATGGCCCACCTCGGCGCGCTGACCGGCCACCCCGTGGCGGCCAACTGCGTGTCCGCCGCGCCCGCCGGTGACGGCGACTGGCGGCTGGTCCGGCAGCGGTGGGCGGGCCTGCTGCTGGAGGACGCGGTGCTGTCGGCCCCGGTGGCACTGCTGACGGTGGCCACCGACACCGTGCCGCCGCAGCCCGCGGCCAGCCCGGCCAGCCTGGCCGTGCACGTGCACGAGCCAGACCTGGCCGAGGAGGATCTGGCCGTGGGGGCCACCGAAACAGCCGGCCAGGCCGGCGGCGCCTCGCTGGCCACGGCCCGGGTGGTGGTCGGCGGCGGCCGCGGGGTCGGCGGGCCGGACGGGTTCGCGGCGCTGGAGGAACTGGCCGCCCTGCTGGGCGGCGTGGTCGGGGTGTCCCGGGTCGTCACCAGCGAGGGCTGGCGCCCGCACTCCCAGCAGGTCGGCCAGACCGGCACCAAGATCACCCCGGAGCTGTACCTGGCCTGCGGGATCAGCGGCGCCATCCAGCACATCGCGGGCTGCGCCAGCGCCAAGCACATCATCGCCGTCAACAAGGACCCGGGCGCACCGATCCTGGCTCATGCCGAGTACGCGGTGATCGGCGACCTTCACCAGGTGATACCGGCGCTGGTGGCCGCCATCCGGGACCGCGGCGGCGGCGCGGCCCGCTGAGAGCGGCCCGCTGAGAACGGCCGGGCGTCAGCTCTCGGTGACCAGTTCCACGACCGGGATCACCCGGTCGGTCCTCTCCTGGTATTCGCCGAATCCCGGGTAACGGCGGGCCTGCTCGGCGTAGATCGTGTCCCGCTCGGGACCGGTGACCGGGACCGCGGTGGCCGGGAACGTCGCCGTGCCCATCTCCACCGTCACCTTCGGGTTGGCCACCAGGTTGTGGTACCAGTCCGGGTTCACCGGCGCGCCCGCCTTGGAGGCGAAGACGAACGTCCGGCCGCCCTCGGCCAGGTACATCATCGGGTTCACGCGCTCGGCGCCGGTCTTGCGCCCCCAGGTATGGAGCAGCAAAACGGGTGCCCCCGCGAATGCCCCGCCTACCTGGCCCTCGTTGGCCCGGAATTCCTCGATCACCTTGCGGTTCCAGTCGCTGACCTCAGCCATGTCGCTCCTTCGCCCGGACCGCCCGGCGGCGGCGTCCGCCGGCTCGAACACCGGGCGGGCGGTGATCATTCCGCAGATGGCAGCAAACCCGGGCGGCCAGGTGGGTGCTCAGCTGCGGGCCGCGGCCAGGAAGTTCTCCCGGGTGGTCCTGGTCAGCGGGTGGTCCGGGCCGAGTACCCGCTCGCAGTCGGCCAGTGCCCGCTCGTACAGCGGCAGCGCGGCGGACCGCTTGCGCGCCGACTGGTAGGCGTCGGCCAGGTCGCCGCGGGCGGCCAGGGTGTCGGGGTGGTCGGGCCCCTGGACCCGTTCCCGGTCGGCCACGAGGCGCTGGTAGAGCGGGAGCGCGTCGCGGAGCTTGCGCGCCTCATGGTAGGCGTCGGCCAGGTCGCCGCGGGCGGCCAGGGTGTCGGGGTGGTCGGGCCCCTGCACCCGTTCCCGGTCGGCCAGGGTCCGCTTGTACATGGCGATGGCGTCCCGGTGCCGGTCGGCGGCCAGGTAGGCGCTGGCCAGGCTGGCCCGGGCGGCGATCGTGTCCGGGTGGTCACGGCCCTGGATCTGCTCCCGGTCGGTGACCGTGCGCTCCAGCAGCGGGAGTGCGTCGTCCAACTGGCCCGCCGCCCGGAACCCGTCGGCCAGGTCCGCCTGCGCGGCCACGGTGTCGGGATGATCAGGCCCGAGCGCCTGCTCCCGTTCGGTCAGGGTCTGCTGGAAGATGTCGATGGCCTCGGACCAGAACCCGGCGGCCAGGTAGGCCTGCGCGAGGTCGGCGCGGACGGCCAGGGTGTCCGGATGATCGGGCCCGTGCATCTGCGCCAGCCCGGTCAGGGTCGGCTCCGCCAGCCTGATCGCGTCCCCGGCCCGCCCGGCGGCGCGGTACGCGCGGGCCAGGTTGCTGCGCGCGGCCAGGGTGTCCGGGTGGCCCGGGCCCATGCCGCGTTCCCGTTCGGCCACCGTCAGCTCGTACATGGCCACGGCGTCATCGGGCCGCCCGGCCGCCTCGTACGCTTCCGCCAGCCGGTTACGTGCGAAAACGGTGTGCGCGTGGGCCGCGCCCAGGGCCGGCCGGCCGATGTCGGTCAGCGCCTGCCAGTAGCTGATGGCCGGGCCGACCAGCTCGCTGGCGTCCAGGCTCTGGCCCGCCCGGATCAGCACCGGGTGGCATTGCGGGGTCCAGAGCAGGGCGCCCGCGGTCTGCCGGAGCCGGGCCGTGCAGTCGCGCAGCGCCTGATCGAGCGCGGGTGGCACGGGCGGCCGGGGCCAGGCCTGGAGCAGCGCATCGGCGGCCGCCAGCGCGGCATGATCGCATTCGGCGCTGGTCAGGGTGGGCCGGATGCTGGCCTGGACCAGCGCGTGCACCCGGACCGTGCGGGCCGGGGTGCTGGTGTCGATGGTCACCAGGCCGCACCGGGCCAGGCTGTGCATGGCGGCACGGGCCTCGGTCTCGTTCACCGGCACCCCGCGCCGGTACCGGGACAGGAACATGCAGGCGGCCCGGCTGGTGAGCACCGAGCCGGGGATCCCGTTCGGGTCCAGCACGGTGGTGAGGGCCAGGGCCGGCCGGGCCAGCCCGGCCGGCGGCAGCCGGTCGGCCAGTTCCAGCGCGAGCAGGCTGGCCATGGCGACGGTGGCGGGCTGGATCCCGCCCCGGCCGCCGGCGCCGGGAAGCTGGCGCTGCGCGATCCGGTTCCGGTATTCGCGGCAGTCGATGGCGGCCTCGCTCACCACCGCGCCCGCCTGGGCCAGGGCGAACGGCAGGAACCCGAGCTCGGTGGCCAGGTCGAGCGCGCCGGTCCACAGGTCGGGCTCGGCGTTGAGCCGGGCGGACAGGTGGTTCAGGCTCTCCCGGCGGCTGAACACGCCGACTTCCATGACCCGGGGGCTGGGTGCCCGCAGCGCGGTGTCGGGCCGGTTGGTGGTGACCACCACGCGGCCGTTCGGCCCGTGCGGCCACAGCCCTTCCAGCACGGTGGGGTCGGCCAGGTCGTCCAGGACCGCGACCCACGGCCGGCTGGTCCCGGCCAGCCAGGCGAGGAAGTGCTCCGCGGCCACCTCGGGGCCCGCGCCCGGATCGGGTGCCCCGACGTCGGCCAGCGCCTGCGCATAGCTGATCAGGACCGAGTCCCGGCCGGTCGCGGTCACCCAGCAGAGCAGGTCCACCGCCTGCTGCTCCCACAGGGTGCCGGCGATGGCGGCCGCCAGCTGAGTCTTGCCGGTGCCGCCCAGCGGGCCCAGCGACCTGGCCACCTCGTCCGCGGTCACCAGCACCGCGGTCTCGCCCGGCTTGAGGCTGTCGGCCAGCGCGAGCCCCGTCTCGGTCCGGGGGGTGTAGAAGCTGGCGATCGGCGGCATCAGGCCCGAGAGCACCGGCCAGGTCACGTCCGGGGACTGCGGGCCGGCCCCGCTGCCATGGACGGCCTGGCTGCTCATCGTTGTCTGGTCACCGGCCCCGGGTGCTTGACGAGTCATCCAGTGCAGCCCGCGGTGGCCGGAGGGCGGCCACAGGGCCGCGCTGGCTGGGTTCCACGTGGTTTATACAGGTCTTTTGCGTCTTCGCGATACTTTTTGCGGCAGAACCGCCCGGCCAGGCACCAATGCATCCGATTGCGGTCACGGCCGGGTATCGGCCGAGTTCGGGGGGTCAGGTCAGGCCAGGCGGGCCAGCAGTTCCCGCCGCCACCGCTCGGTCTGCTCCACCTGGTTGAAGGTGAACAGGTGCAGGCCCTCGATCCCGGCGGCGGGCGAGGTCAGGGCGGGCCCCAGCCGGGCCAGCAGCCGCTCCGGGCGGTAGCCGCCCGGGGTGCCCAGCCGCAGGAACCACTCGGTGTGCCCGGCCAGGAAGCGGGCGGATTCCGCGGCGCCGGCCTTGGCCGCCATCCGCAGCAGCCTGGCCCGCTCGACCGGCCCGGCCAGCCCGACGTACAGCGGGAGCGTCACCCCCCGGTCCCGGACCCGGGTGATCCACCGGCGCAGCACCGCCGGGTCGAAGCACAGGTTGCTGACGATGTAGCTGGCGTAGCGGCGCTTGTCCCACATGGCCTGGATGGTGACGTCGTCGCCGATCCGCGGATGCGACTCGGGGTAGCCGGTGATCCCGGTCCGGGCGAACGGGTGGCCCATCTCGGCCAGCCGTTCCAGCAGCGCCAGCGCGCTGTCGAACCGGCCCGCCGGCGGGTCGGCGTCGCCGGCCGGGACGAACACGTCGTCGATCCCCCACCCGGTCAGCCGGGCCACGATCGCCTCCAGGTGGGCGTCGTCGGCCACCAGCCGCGCGGACAGGTGCGGCACCACCCGGTACCCACGCCCGGCCAGCCGCCCGGCCAGCTCGATGGTGGCGTCCAGGCCCTTGGTGGGCGACGCGGTCACGGTCACCGTGGCCCCGGGCGGCAGCCAGGTGACCACGGCGTCCTCGGCCCCGGCCGCCGGGAACACCTCGAACCGGGGATCGGCCAGCAGCGGCGCCACCCTGGCCAGCCCGCCACCCAGCACCTTCATCGCCACCCCCGCCGCCGCTGGCCGGCCCGCTGGGCCAGGCAGTGGCCGGAAATGGTGGTGATAGCAGCCACTAACGCCCACTCTCAGGGGTGGGACCCGGGGCGGATTCGGTGCTGGGCGGCGATGGGGGGGCGGCCACGAGCATGGCCAGCGCACTCTCCAACCGTCCCGTTCCCGTTTCCACGATGGCGAGCGGCAGCCCGAACCGCGCGGCCACCCGCTCCGCCTCCGCCGTCAGCTCCGCGTCGGCGTCCTGGGCCAGCCAGACCAGCCGCCGGTAGTGCCCGAAGTAGTCCGGCCACAGCTCGGGCCTCCGGTCCAGCCCCAGCTCGGCCAGCACCGTCCGCCGGAAGCTGCGCACCAGGAAATCGGTGAGCACGTACGTCCCCGGCTCGGCCTCGAACAGCTCCCGCATCCGCGACGGCCCGGCCAGCACGTCGTAGCAGTGCAGCCCGGGCAGCCGGGCCAGCCCGAGCCGCGCGCACAACTCATCCAGCGCCCCGTAGGTGCCGCAGTCGGCATAAGCGAGGACGACCCGCTGCCCGCGAGCCAGAGCCGGCCGCGCCAGACGTTCGGCATGATCGGTGATCTGGGCGGGCCGGTTGTGCAGCAGCGCGGGCAGGCAGTGCAGTTCCACCGGCCAGCCCCGGCGGCCGATGATCTCGCGCAGGTGAGCGCCGAGCGCGCCGCACGCGATCACCACCAGGTCAGGCCGGGAAGGCGAGCTGGTCCACGAACCGGTCGTTGAAGTCGGGGCGGTCCGAGAGCTCGACATACCTCACCTCCTCCAGCAGCGCCAGCCCGGCCGCGCGCTCGCGCAGCGACAGCAGCGCCATCTTGGCGCCCTCGCCGGCCACGTTGCCCGCGCTGACCACGCGCAGCACCGGCAGCTTGGGCACCAGGCCGAGCCGGATCGCGTTGGCCGGCGACAGATAGCTGCCAAACGACCCGGCCAGCAGCACCTGCTGCACGTCGGCGGCGGCCAGCCCGGCCTCCTCCAGCAGGATGTGCCAGCCGGTGGCGATGGCCGCCTTGGCGAACTGGAGCTCGCGGATGTCGCGCTGGGACAGGTAGACCGAGTTGGCCGCGTCGCCCACCTCGCCCAGCCAGTGCAGCACGAACACCCGCTCGTCCCCGATCCGGGTCAGCCGGTTCGCCAGCCCGGGCGCCAGACCGGCCGCCGCCGCGTCGGGCACGAGCCGTCCCGACGAGTCGAGCAGGCCCACGCGGACCAGCCCGGTCACGGCGTCCACCAGGCCGGATCCGCACAGCCCGGCGGGCTCGGCGTCGCCGATGACCGTCAGCTCCAGCGTGTCCGGGGTCATGGTGACCACCTCGATCGCGCCGTCGGAGGCCCGCATCCCGCACCGGATCGCCGCCCCCTCGAACGCCGGCCCGGCCGGTGCGGCGGTGGCCAGCAGCCAGTCGGCGTTGCCGAGCACGATCTCGCAGTTGGTGCCGATGTCGATGAACAGCCGGGTGCGCGAGTCGCGGTCCATGCCCGAGGCCAGCAGCCCGGCGGTGATGTCGCCGCCCACGTAGGCGCCGAACGCCGGGAACACCACCGCCCGTGCGCGCGGGTGCACCCCGATGCCGAGGTCGGCGGCGAGCACCTCCGGGTAGAGCCGGGTGGACATGATGAACGGCGCCACCCCGAGCGGCTCCGGGTCGATGCCGAGCAGCAGGTGGGTCATGGTGGCGTTCCCGGCCACCGCCACCTCGTACACCTCGGCCGGGTCCACCCCGCCCCGCTCGCACACGGCCGCGGCCAGCCCGGCCAGGGTCTCCCGGGCCAGCCCGGCCAGCCGGTCCAGGTTGGCCGGGTCGAGCATGGTCGCGCTGATCCGGGTGATCACATCCGCGCCGAACGGCTGCTGCGCGTTCAGCACCGAATCGACCGCGACCGGCGTCCCGGTGGACAGATCCAGCAGCGTGGCGACCACCGTGGTGGTGCCCAGGTCGAACGCGATGCCGAACCGGCGGGCGGTGGTGTCCCCGGGCTCGACCGCGATCAGCACGTCGTCCGCCACCACCGCGGTGACCCGGTAGTCGGCGGCGCGCAGCACCCGGCCGAGGGTGCGCAGCACGGCCAGGTCCACCCGCAGTTCCAGGTCGTCGATCGCGGCCAGCACCCGTTCGGTGTCGGTGGCCTGGTCGGCCAGCGTGGGCTCGGCGAGTTCCAGGTAGCGCTTCTGCACGGCCGGGCGCAGGATGACCTGGCGGCCGACCCCGACGGTGGCCGCCTTCGGCCGGGTGACCAGCGGCGGCACCTCCACGGCCGCGTCGGTGCCGGCCAGCGCCCGGCAGGCCAGCCGCCAGCCGCCGCGCAACTCGTCCGGGCTGAACGCGCGGATATCCAGCGGAGATGGGGGAGCGGCCCCGGTCAGCAGCCTGACCTTGCATTTCTTGCAGGTGCCGTGGCCGCCGCAGGTCGAGTCGATGGCGATGCCGTTCCAGCTCGCGGCGTCGAACACGGTCACCCCGGCCGGCACCCGGACCCGGCGCGCGCCCGGCTCGAAGACCAGGTCCACCCGGACCGGCCCGGCCGAGGTGGCCTCGGTGTCGAGGCCGGCCGTGGTCACGGCCCGGCCTGCGGGGCTCGCCCGGGCGGTGCGGCCTGCGCGGCCAGCTGGGCCCGGTGGGCCGCGATCCAGGCCCCGCCCCAGGCGTCCCGGTCCAGCAGCAGGTCGGCGGCCTTGACCGCCCGCACCATCTGCGGCGACCGGGCGTCCATGATCGCGCTGGTCAGCCCGGCCGAGATGGCTATCGGCAGGAACGCGGCCCCGATCGAGTGACGGTCCGGCATGCCAAACGACACGTTCGACGCACCCAGCGTCATGTTCACGCCGAACTCGTCCCGCAGCAGCGCGATGGTCTCCAGCGTCTTGCCCACCAGCGAGGTGTCGGCGCCGACCGGCATGGCCAGCGGGTCGATCACGATGTCCTCGATGGCCATGCCATACCGGCCGGTCGCCACGTCGATGATCTTGCGGGCCAGCTCCACCCGGCGCCGCGGATCCTCGGGGATCTCCTCCTCGTCGTTGGGCATCCCGATGACCGCCGCGCCGTACCGGGCGACCAGCGGCAGGATGGCTTCCAGCCGCTCGTCCTCGGCGGTGACCGAGTTGACCAGCGGCTTGCCCTGGCAGGCGGCGAGCCCGGCGTCGAGCACCTCGACGATCGAGGAGTCGATGCACAGCGGCAGGTCGGTCAGCCCCTGGATGAGCTTGACCGCGCGCACCATCAGCTCGGCCTCGTCGGCCAGCGGCGCGCCCATGTTGATGTCGAGCACCATGGCGCCGCCCGCCACCTGGTTGGCCACGTCGATCTCGATCCGGGATAGGTTGCCGTCCCGCAGCTCCTGCTGGAAGATCTTGCGCCCGGTCGGGTTGATCCTCTCCCCGATGATGCAGAACGGCTCCGCCGGGCCGATCACCGTTTCCCGGCTGGCCGAGGACAGGACGGTGCGCACGGGCCTGCCCGCCTAGGCCGGCAGCGCGGCGCGCCGCCGCTTGAGCAGTTCCTTGGCCCGCACCACCGCGGCCGACGCGTCGGCCGCGTACCCGTCAGCCCCGACCACGTCGGCGTACTCCTGGGTGACCGGGGCGCCGCCAACCATGACGATCACCTGGTCGCGCAGGCCCGACTTCTGCAGCGCGTTGATGTTGGCCTTGAACATCGGCATGGTGGTGGTGAGGAAGGCGGAGAAACCGACGATGTCGGGCTGGTGCTCGCGCACCGCGTCCACGAACTTCTCCGGCGCGACCTGCACGCCGAGGTCGATGACCTGGAACCCGGCGCCCTCGAACATGATGTTGACCAGGTTCTTGCCGATGTCGTGCACGTCGCCCTTGACCGTGCCGATGACCACGGTGCCGATGGCCTGCGCGCCGGTCTCGGCCAGCAGCGGGCGGAGGATTTCCAGCGCCCCGGCCATCGCCTTGCCCGCGATGAGCATCTCGGGGACGAAGAAGTCGCCCCGCTCGAACCGGGCGCCGACCTCCTCCAGCGCCGGGATCAGCGCCTCGTACAGCAGCGTCTCCGGGCCAAGGTCCATGGCCAGCCCGGCGTTGGTCAGCTCGAGCACGGCTGGCCCGTTGCCGACCAGGGTGAAGTCGTAGAGCTGCCGCAGGAGCTCTTCAGTAGTCAACGGGCACCTTCTTCCTGTGGCGTGGGCCGGGCCGGGCCGGCGGTGGCCGGGATGGCCCGGGCGGGTGGCACGGCCGGGCTGGCCGGGATGGCCCGGGCGGGCGGCGCGGCCGCGGTCATCCGTGGCTCGCCGGGCCGGTGACCGAGCACGCGGGACAGGTCGGCGGCCGCGGCGGCGCAGTGGGCTGCCACCTCCGGCAGCCGGGCCGGGGTGAGCCGGGTGGCGGGCCCGGACACCGACAGCGCCGCGACCACGGCGCCGCCGTCCCGGCAGACCGGGGCGGCCAGCGCGACCAGCCCCGGCTCAAGTTCGGAGTCGGTCACCGCGTAGCCGCGCTCGCGGACCGCGGCCAGATCGGCCTGCAGCGCGGAGCGCCCGGTGATCGTCCGCGGGGTCAGCCGCTCCAGGCGGCCCGCGGGCAGCGGCGCGACCCCGTAGGCCAGCAGCACCTTGCCCAGGGCCGTGCAGTGCAGCGGCACGGGCCGCCCCAGCCAGTTGGTCGCGCCGATCACGTACCCGCTGTCGACCTGGGCGATCTGCTCGACCAGGCCGTCCCGCTCGACCCCCAGGTTGACGGTCTCGCCGGTCTGCCCGCCCAGCCGCTCCAGGAACGGCTGGGCCAGCTCGGTCAGCCCGGCCTCCGCGCCGCCCCGCCAGGCGAACCGGACGAACACCTCACCGGGCCGGAACTGGCCGTGGTCGTCCCGACGGACCAGGCCGTTCCGCTCCAGCGCCATCAGCAGCCGGGAGGTGGTGCTCTTGGCCAGGCCGGTGGCCGCCGCCAGCTCGGTGAAGGTCACCGAGCCGGGCGCGTGCACCACCTCGGCGAGCAGCCGGGCCGCCCGGTCGACGGCCTGGGTTCCGCTGGGACTGGTCATGCGCGCTCCCCGCTGCGGAGTTCCATGTTGCGGAACTCTGTTCTACTATGTGATCGTACGGGCGGGTTCTGGGCCGGTCAAGGCGTGCCCGGGCAGGCGGGCGAGGTGGGGTGGCGATGTTCGTCAACACGATGCCGCGGTACGAGATCCTGTCCGCCGACGCGATCGCGGTGCTTGAGCGCGGCTGGCGCCGGATCGTGTCCGAGATCGGGGTGCAGTTCGCCAAGCCGGAGGCGGTGGAGCTGTTCCGCGCCGCCGGCCAGCGGGTGGACGGCGAGGTGGTCTATCTCGACCCCGAGTTCGTGCTGGCACAGGTGGCCAAGGCGCCGCGCGAGTTCGACGTGCAGGCCCGCAACCCGGCGAACAGCGTGCACATCGGCGGCGACCACATGGTGTTCAGCGGCGTCTACGGCTGCCCGTTCATCCGCGAGGGCGACGTGCGCAGGGACGCCACCCTCGATGACTTCCGGCGGCTGTCCATGCTGGCGCAGTCCTTCCCCCAGCTGGATTCGGCGGGCGGGGTGATCTGCGAGCCGAACGACGCGCCGCTGGACTCCCGGCACCTGGACATGATCTACGCGCTGGCCACCGTGACCGACAAGTTCTACATGGGCAACGTGGTCTCCGGCCCGAACGCGGCCGACACGATCGCGATGACCTCGATCCTGTTCGGCGGCCTGGAGAAGGGCAGAGCCAGTATCGAGCAGACCCCGGCCACGATCTCGCTGATCAACTGCAACTCGCCTTTGCGCTGGGACGACCGGATGCTGGACGCCCAGTTCGAGTACAACCGGGCCAACCAGCCGGTGGTGCTCACCCCGTTCCTGCTGATGGGCGCCATGTCACCGGTCACCATCCCGGCCGCGCTGGTGCAGCAGCTGGCCGAGGCGCTATCCGGGATCGCGCTCGCCCAGCTGATCCGGCCCGGCTGCCCAGTCATCTTCGGCTCGTTCCTGTCCAACATCGACATGCAGTCCGGCTCGCCCAGCTTCGGCACGCCGGAGTCGGCCATCGGGCTGCTGTGCACCGGGCAGCTGGCCCGGCATTTCGGGCTGCCGTTCCGCACCGGCGGCGGGCTGAACGCCAGCCAGACCGCGGACGCGCAAGCCGCCTACGAGTCGCTGATGACGCTGCTGCCGACGTTCCTGGCCGGCACCAACTTCGTCATGCACGCGGCCGGCTGGCTGGAGGGCGGGCTGGTCACCTGCTACGAGAAGTTCATCATCGACATCGAGCTGCTGCGGATGCTGCGGGTGGAGTTCACCCCGCTGGAGATCGACGAGGCATCGCTGGCGTTCGGTGCCCACGAAGAGGTGGGGCACGGCGGGCACTTCCTCGGTGCCGCGCACACCATGGAACGGTTCCGGGAGTGCTTCTACCGGCCGCTGCTGTCGTCCACCGCCAACTACGAGCGCTGGCTGAAGCTCGGCGGCAAGGACACGGCCGCCCGGGCCACCGAGATCTGCGCCAAGACCCTGGCCGAGTACCAGCCGCCGCCGCTGGACGACGCCATCCGCGCCGAACTGGACGACTACGTCACCCGCCGCCGCGCCGAACTAGGCGACTAGCCCGGGTCACAGGGCGTTCTCTTCGATCAGGGCCTTGAGGTTGACGGCGGCCGTCTCGAACTGCTTGCGGGCCAGCCGGGTGACGATGGGCTCGGCGATCTTGAAGAAGCCGTGGCTCTCGCCCCGGTAGACGGTGGCCATCCGGGTGCCGTTGGCGACCGGCTCCAGCCGGGTGTCGATCTCCAGGTAGAACGGCCCAGATGTGGTCTTGGACGCGAAGCGCTCGTTGGCCACGAACTCGGTGCAGGATGCCTCCGACTCGTAGCTGCGGCCGAGGAACGACCCCACGTAAACCAGCTGCGCGCCCACCCGCAGCGGGGCGTCGCCGATCTGCCGCACCTCGGTCAGCCCGGGCGTCCAGGCCGGTGTCTTGCTGACGTCCTGGAGGATCGCGAAAACGTTTTCCACCGGGCGCTCGATCACGATGGTGATCTCGAACTCGTTCATGTGCCCACCCCTGGGTGTCGCTGGGCTGCCTGCTATGCGCGGGGCTGTCTGTTGACCTTCACGCTAGGCGGCGGCCGTTACCGCAACCGTTACGGCGCGAGGAATGTATCAAGCCGTCGTACCGCCCCACCGGAACACGCAGGTCAACTGGCATACTGGAGCCATGCGCGAGGGGGAGCGCGCGAATCCACGGCCGTGGTTCCGGGGGGCGGTTCACCGCGAGCGGATCTGGCTGGGCGCGTCGGCCCTGGTGGCCGTGGCGATCATCGGGGTGCTGCTGACCCTCAACGGTTACGCGAGCAGGCACCGGGCCACAGCCAGCCAAGCGGCGGCCGCGGAACTGGCGTCGAGCCAGCTCAACGCGCTTGAGTGGCAGGCCATCGCGGAAGGCAGGCTGCCCCCGGGCACCGATGCCCGGGTCGCGCAGCTGCTCGGCTCGATCCAGGATCAGCTCGACCACATCCGGCCGGGCAGCGAAGCGGCGCGGTCGGCCCTGATGCTCTATGCCGCCGCCATCCGCGAGGAATTCGGGCTGGTCCAGACCGGCCTGACGGCGCAGGCGAGGCAGCTCGACGCGATGCTGGTCGAACCGGCTTTCCGCGACCTGGCCGGCACCCTGGAACAGGCGGTGCGGATGAACACCAGATCGGCCGAAGACGCGGACCGGCTGGCGACCGCTGGTGACATCCTGGCCGTCGCCATCGGGCTGGCGGTGGTGTCGCTGCTGCTGCTGCGGTTCGCCGCCACCCGGCGCGCGCTCGCCGCCGCCGAGGTGGAGGAACGGCTGCTGCGCGAGACCGACAAGGCCAAGGACAACATGATCTCGGTTGTCTCGCACGACCTGCGCACCCCGCTGACCTCGATCGTCGGCTACCTGGAGATGGTGACCGACGGGGAGGCCGGACCGCTCACCGACGCCCAGCGGCAGTTCCTGGCGGTGGCCCGCCGCAACGCCGACCGGCTCATCGCCATCGTCACCGACCTGCTGTTCATCGCCCGGGGCGAGGAAGGCAGGATCGAGCTCTCGCTGGCGGAGCTGAGTCTCGCCCAGGCCGCCGCTGAGGCCATCGAGGACCAGCGGCTGGAGGCGCGGCAGAGCGGCGTCAGCCTGCGGCTGGCGGCCAGCACCGCGGCGCCCATCCTGGCCGACCGGCACCGGGTCGACCTGCTGCTCGGGAACCTGCTCTCGAACGCGCTCAAATTCACCCCGTCGGGGGGGACGGTCGAGGTCGCCGTCGGCCAGGCCAACGGCCATATCCGGCTGGAGGTGTCCGACACCGGCATCGGGATCCCGGAGGAGCACCAGGCACTCGTGTTCGAGCGGTTCTTCCGTACCCCGGACACGATCGGGCTGCCGGGGGTGGGCCTCGGCCTGTCCATCGTGAAGGTCATCGCGGACGCGCACGGCGCCGCCGTCAGCGTTTCCAGCGCGCCCGGCGGGGGAACCACGTTCCGGATCGACTTCCCGGCCGGCCGCTAGCGACCCGGCGCTGCCCTGGCGGCGGGAGCCGACGGAGAGCATCCCATTCCTCGTTTCGCCGCTCCCGGGGAGGCACCGGGGAATTCCAGGCGTCCGCACCGGCCCGCGCTAGCCCGGGAAAGTTGTTGGCGGCGGCCCTGGCCCGGCCTCATACCGGTGTCACGCTGATCGCCCGCTGCCCGCAGGACGCGGCCGGGCTGGCCGAGGAGACCGGGAATGAACACTGTGGCCAAGCGATCCCTGTTCGCGGTGAGCGCGGCGGCGGCGATGACCGCTGGCGTTGTGATGGTGCTGCCGGGCCACGGGCTGTCCCTGATCGGGGCGGGCAGGCACGCGGCGGTGACCACCGTCGCGGGCCAGACCCTGCCGGGAAACCCGGACGTCTGGCGGCAGGCGTTCGCGGGCGACTACGTGTGCGTGACTCCCGACGTGCAGGCCCAGGCCGCGGCCGACAACGCCGCCGCGACCAGCCGGATCGCCGCTGGCGGCGGCGCCT
>DATDGI010000241.1:0-3153 GCA_036522155.1 Streptosporangiaceae bacterium | reverse complement strand
TCTCCGAGCGCGGCCGGATCAGCGCCGACATCATCCGGCGTTACGAGGCGGCTCACTAGGCGCAGCGGCCGTACCGCCGCCGCCGCCCGGTCACACGCGGCTGCGGCGTGCCGCCACGGTGGCGCCGCCCGCCCGGCCATGTCCTGATGCCCGGCGTCAGGCGGGCCAGACGACCGGGAAGAGCGGGTGGTCCATGACCGCACCGGCCGCCAGCTCCGACGCCAGGCCGTCGAACGGCGGGGACGTGCGCCACGGGCGCGGCGCATGCCGGGCGTCGGCGGCGAGATACCGCAGCGAGAGGATGCGCCGCCGGGTGTCATGGGGAAATCCAGGTGCACCATGCACCGTCAGGAAGTCGAAGAAAATGGCGTCACCGGGCGTCAGGTCGAAACGGCGGATGTCGAACGCGGCCCGGTCGGCCTCGATATCGGGCAGTTCGGCCAGGCTTCCCTTCGGAAACCAGCGTGCCTCCCCGCGCAGGAACGTGCGCGGCATGAGCCAGGGGCCGCGATGCGAGGTGGCGACCAGTTCCAGGCATCCGTCCGCGGGCACCCGGTCGACCGGGATCCAGGCGCTCACACCGTGGCCGTCGACGTTGTAGTACGGCTGGTCCTGGTGCCACGGGGTGCGCTGGCGGGTCCGGCCCTCTTTCACCAGCACGTGATCGTGATAGAAGCGGACCTGTGGTGTCGCCAGCAAAGCGGCCGCGGCCGCGGGTACCCGCGAGTGCCGGGCCAGCCGCTCGATCTCCGGGATTTCCCGCCAGCGGCAGAAGTCCTCGGTGAACGCGCCCGGGTCGCCGGCCCCGCTGGCCACCTGGGTGAGCGGGCCGGGACGCGCCAGCACCGCGTCGATCCCGCGGACGGCGGCCGCCACCTCACCCGGGTCCAGGACCGAGCGGACGCACACGACGCCGTCCCGGGCGAAGGCCGCCGCCAGCGCGTCGTCCACCAGCGGCCCCATGAGCCGCACTCTAGCCGCCAGCCTAGGGGAGCACACGTGAGCCGGGCACCACGCCGACGCGGGTGACCGGGGAGGGAGACAGGCAATGGGAACACCGCAGGCCGACGGCAATGCACCGGGAAATGCCGGGGCGCCCGCCGGGAATGACCTCACCGAAGGCCACAACCGCTGGGACTTCCTGATCGTCCTGATCGTGGTGCTCGCCCTGGTGGCGCTGACCATTTTCCTGGCCGTGTTCTTCCGTAAGACTCCATCCACCATCGCGACGATCCTCGGCATCGTGGTCCCGGCCTTTGCCGCCGTCTTCGGCGCATCGCTGGGCAATGCCGCCGGGAAGGTGACCGGCCGCCAGCAGGGCCAGCAGCAGGGCAGGCAGCAGGTCAAGGCCACGCTGCTGCCGAAGGTGAACGACATCCAGGGCCGGGCCGGCGGCCTGGTGCAGAGCGTCCGCACCCATGCGGACAACCCGCCGGGCTCCAGCATGTGGCGGCTCTCGGCCAACTTCGCCGGCGATCCGGTCAACCTGATGTCGGCCGCCGACATGGACCAGCTGGCCAGCGACATCGACAGTGTCCGCGGCTACCTGGAGAACCTGTAGCGCTAGCCGTTGCCTGCCCCGTTGCCGCTGGCGCCGTTCCCCCGGGCCATCCGGTAGGCGCCCGGCGAGATACCGAACTCGCGCTTGAACGCCTTCGACAGGCACGCGTTGTTGGCATAGCCGGTGCGGCGCGCGATCGCCTCGACGCTCAGGTCGGCCGCGACCAGGAAACCGGCCGCCTGGCCGAGCCTGACCATGGCCAGGTGCCGCATGGGGCTTTCGCCCACGGCGTCACGGAACCGGCTCGTGAACGATGTGCGGGACATGCCGACCTCCCGCGCCAGGGAGTGCACGGTCCACGGCCGGGCGGGCTGATCGCGCATGAGCGCGGTGGCCTGCTCGATCGGGGGGTCCGGCCGCGGCCCAGGTCCCAGCAGCCCGGCCTGGCCGGCCCCGGCCAGGAAGGCCCGCAGCGCCTGGGCCAGGAACACGTCGGCCAGCTTGGCGAATATCACCTGGGCCCCCGGCGCGGCGTGGCTGGCCTCGTCGCGGATCAGCGCGAACACCGGTTCGACCCAGCTGGAGATGCTGGTCGAGCCGCGATCCACGATCAGGATCGGGGGCAGCACCGTCAGCAGATGCCCGGGGACCGGCGCGGCCAGGGCGAACCCGCCGCAGAGCAACCGCGTGCGGGCGCCGTCTCCGCTGTACCAGAGCCGGGCGCTGGCATCGAGCGGATGGTCGGCGATCATCTGGTCGAGGCCGATGACCGGTGAGCCCAGGTCGTCGCTCATCGTGTGCCGCTCGCCGCGGGGCAGGATGACAAGCTCGCCGGCCCCGAGCCGGACCGGATCCAGGCCCTCCACCCGCAGCCAGCAATCACCCTCCAGCACCAGGTGGAACTTCGGCATGCCGGCACCCTCGACGGCAAAGCCCCAGGGTGCGGCCAGGTCGGACAGGCAGAAGACGCTGCTGTGCACGGCCAGCGCGGCCAGCAGGTCGGTCACGGTGTCGCGCGGTGCCGGGTTCAGGCGCTCCATGCCCCGCCTCGCTGGACGATTGGACAACAGGATTGTCCTATCGAACATAGCTGAGCTCACCGGCAGCGGGCAATCCTGGTCAGGCACTCCGGCTAGCCGGCAACATCACCCGAGCGGAGACAACGATGCCAACCTTCCTGATCACCTACCACGGCGATGGCGGCGGCATGCCCGCGTCCGCAGAGGCGCGGGAGCAGATGATGGCCGCCTTCCAGGCCTGGGCGGCGAGTGTGGCCGACAGCATGATCGACCCAGGTGCGCCGCTGGGCCCGGCCAAGGCCGTCACCGCCAGCGGCGTGTCCGACGGCAGCGCCGACGGCCGGGTGAGCGGTTACACGCTGCTCAGCGCCGACAGCATCGACGCCGCGGTCGGCCTCGTCCAGGGCCATCCATTCCTGAGCCGCGGCGGCACGCTCCAGGTCAGCCAGGCGGTCTCACCGTAACTGGCCGGCCGGCCCGGGCTGGCCGGCCCTCGCGTGCCCGCCGGCCGGCTGCGAACATGGCGGCATGGGCGAACTCAAGGCCGAGGCCGATCCGGCCGAAGTGGGGCTGGACCCGGACCGGCTGCAGCGGATCGACCGGCACTTCGCGCGTTACGTCGACGATGGCCGG
>DATDGI010000240.1:0-29077 GCA_036522155.1 Streptosporangiaceae bacterium | reverse complement strand
GACGGTCGGCGGAAAAGGGCTGCGCCGGGCGTCGCCGGCCGCGGCCATGGCCGCCAGGATCGGCTACGTCCCGGAGGACCGCCGCCAGCAGGGCCTGGTCATGGACATGTCGGTCCAGCAGAACGTAGCGCTCGCCTCGCTCGCCTCGCTGCAGCGGGCCGGGATCATCCGGTCGGCGGCCGAGCGGGCGCTGGCCAGCGACTGGGCGCAGCGGTTGCGGCTGAAATACGGCAGGCTCACCGACCCGGTGGCCACGCTGTCGGGCGGCAACCAGCAGAAGGTCGTGCTGGCCAAATGGCTTGGCCGGCACCCGTCGCTGCTCATCGTGGACGAGCCGACCCGGGGAATCGACATCGCCACCAAGGCCGACGTGCACAACCTGCTGGCCCGCCTGGCCGGGGACGGGGTCGCCATCTTGATGATCTCCTCGGAGCTGCCGGAGGTGCTGCACCTGGGGGACCGGATCCTGGTGATGCGTGAGGGCCGGCTGGCCGCGGAGTACCCCCGCCAGGACGCCTCCGAGGAGAAGATCATGTCGGCCGCCACCGGCCAGCTGGAGAAGGCGCGATGAGCGTCACGGTCGCCGCGCCGCCGGAGCTGCCCGCTGGGACCAGCTCGCGCCGCCTGACCGAGCGGGTGGTCCGGGTCAGGGAGTTTGGCATCATCGCCGTCCTGGCCGTGTTCGTGCTGATCACGATCAGCATCCAGCCCCGGTTCGCCAGCACCCAGGAGGTGCAGTTCATCCTGGCCAACACCACCGTGTTCGCGCTGCTGGCGCTGGGCGAGACGATGGTGGTGGTCAGCCGGAACGTGGACCTGTCGGTCGGCTCGGTGCTCGGCCTGTCCGCCTATCTGTCATCCAGCCTGTTCGGGAAGTTTCCCGGGATCGGCATACCCGTGGTCTTCCTGGCGGGCATCGGGATCGGGCTGGCCTGCGGCGTCGCCAACGGCCTCATGGTCGCGATCGGGCGGGTGCCCAGCCTCGTGGTCACGCTGGCCACCCTGTACATCGTGCGCGGCGTGGACATCCTGATCGTCGGCGGCAAGGAGGTGATCGCGCAGACGCTGCCCAACAGCTTCATCGCGATCCCTCGTGACGGCGTGCTCGGTATCCCCTACCTGGCCATCGTGGTCGCCGCGCTGATCGGGGCCGGGGCGTATTACCTGCGCAGCTTCCGGTCCGGCCGGGATCTGTACGCGATGGGGTCGAGCCCGGAAGCGGCCCGGCTGGCCGGCATCCCGGTGGGCCGGCGGGTGTTCACCGCCTTCGCGGCGAGCGGGGCCATCGCCGGGCTGGCCGGGGTGCTGTGGGCCGCCCAGTACGAGACCATCGACTCCTCCGCCGGCACCGGCTACGAACTGCAGGTCATCGCGGCCGTGGTGGTCGGCGGGGTGGCGATCTTCGGCGGGAGCGGCAGCGCGGTCGGGGCGGCCATCGGGGCGCTGCTGCTCGGCACCATCACCTCTGCCCTGTACGTGCTGGGCATCTCATCCATCTGGGACCAGGCGATCGCCGGCTTCCTGCTGCTGGTGGCGATCGCACTCGACCGGCTGATCGCGGTCAGGCTCACGGCCGCGCTACGACGAAGGAGCGCCGGTGTCGGAACCTGACCGGAAACCGGCCGGCCGGGCCGACGGCGGCGGGCGCCGCGCCGGGCAGGCGCTGCTGCCGCTGCTGCGGCCCGCCATGCGCTGGGAGACCGGCCTGGCCGTGCTGGTGCTGGCCATCGGCGTGTTCGGGGCGCTGGCCTCGCCGGAGTTCCTGACCAGCGGGAACATCTTCAACGTCGAGCTGAACTTGGGCGAGGTGGCGATCATGGCGCTGCCGATGACGCTCATCATCATCAGCGGCGAGATCGACCTGTCGGTGGCATCCATGCTGGGCATGTCGAGTGCCCTGCTCGGGTTCCTGTGGGCCAGGCACTGGCCGATGCTGGCCATCTTCGTGGCAGTGGCGGCGCTCGGCGCGGCCGCGGGCCTGTTCAACGGGTTGCTGGTGACCCGGCTCGGCCTGCCCTCGCTGGCGGTGACGATCGGCACGCTCACCCTCTACCGGGGCATCGCGCTGATCATCCTCGGCCCGAACACGATCTCCAATTTCCCGGCGCCGTACGCGACCATCGGCGTCCTCGGGGTTCCGCACACCAACATCACCTGGTCGATCGCGATCTTCGCGGTGCTGGCCGTGATCTTCGCGGTGGTGCTGCACGCCACCCCGGCCGGGCGCTCGATCTACGCCATGGGGGCCAGCACCGAGGCGGCGCTGTTCAGCGGGATCCGGGTTAAGCGGATCAAGACCATGCTGTTCGTGGTGTCCGGCCTGGTCTGCGCGCTGGCCGGGGTGCTGTGGACCTTCCGGCTGACCACCGCGGTGTGGAACAACGGCATCGGGCTGGAACTGAACGTGGTCGCCGTCGTCCTGTTCGCCGGGGTGTCGATCTTCGGCGGCAAGGGGACCCTGGCCGGCGTGGTGCTCGCCCTGCTCGCCTTCGCCGGTATCCAGAACGCGCTCCTGCTGACCAACTTCAACCAGGAGGCAACCGGGATCGTCATCGGCGGTCTCCTGCTCATCAGCGTCTTCGTGCCCAAGGCGGCATCGGCCGCCGGGCGGCTGCGGGCCGCGATCCGGCTGGGAGGCCAGCCGTGATCAAACGGCCCAGGAACGACGCACGCGCACCGGCCACCACCCCCGGCCCGGTGCAACTCCCCGCAGGGCCCGCGGCTGTCCGGCAGGCCCGCACCGGTAGTGTCCTTCCGCACGATTGAAAGGATTCAGTATGCACAGTATGACTGGGCGAGGGCCCGTCACGCGAGTGCTGTGGGGTTCCGCGGTACTCCTCATCGCCTCCGCCATGCTCGCCGCCTGCAGCTCGTCGAGCAGCAGCACGCCGAGTTCGTCCTCCGCCTCGGGCGCGCTGAAGAAGGGGCTGAAGGTATTCGTCATCCCGAAGAATCTCGGCAACCCATACTTCACCACCGCCGACAGTGTGAAGTCCGGCGGTGCGCTAGCCGCGCTGCAGGCCCTGGGCGAGACCGGGACCGAGACCAGCGGCACGGCGGCCACGCCGGCTTCGCAGATCCCGGCCATCCAGGCGGCGATCACCAAGGGCGCCAACGCGCTCATCGTGTCCGCCACCGACCCGTCCGCGCTCTGCCCGACCCTGAACGCGGCCATGGCCAAGGGCATCACGGTCGTCATGTACGACTCCGACGCCCCCACGTGCCGTGATCTGTTCGTGAACCAGGCCTCGACCGCCCAGATCGGGACCAGCGAGGTGGACCTGCTCGCCAAGCAGATCAACAGCACCGGGGACATCGCGATCGTGTCCGCGGCCGCCTCGGCCACCAACCAGAACGCCTGGATCGGGTACATGAAGCAGGAACTGAAGAAGTACCCGAAGATGCACCTGGTCAGCATCGTCTACGGCAACGACGACCCGACCACCGCGACCCAGGTCACCCAGGGGCTGCTGCAGGCCCACCCCACCCTCAAGGGCATCATCTCGCCGACCACGGTGGGCATCCTCGCCGCGGCGCAGGTGCTGGACACGCCCAAGTACCGGGGCAAGATCGCGCTGACCGGCCTGGGTACCCCGGACTCGCTCAAGAAGTACGTGGCCGACGGCACGATCCAGTCCTTCGAGCTCTGGAACCCGGCCAACCTCGGCTACCTGGCCGGCTACGCGGCGGTCAACTTCGCATCCAAGAAGATCACCAACGCGCCCGGGCAGGCCTTCAGCGCGGGCAAGCTCGGCACCTTCACCGTCGGCGCGGGCAGGACCATCCTGCTTGGCCCGCCCTTCGTGTTCAGCAAGTCCAACATCAACCAGTTCAACTTCTGACCGGGAGGACAGGAGGTGCCGGGCCGGGCTCCTGCCCCGGCCCGGCACTCACCCGGACGGGGGAAGCCGCGAGGAGGTGTGCCGGTGGAGCGCGTCTGCTTTCTTGCCCGGGTCCGGCCGGACCGGCTGGCGGAGTACCGGGCGGCCCACAGGGAGGTGTGGCCGGACATGACCGCCGCGCTGACCGCCGCCGGCTGGGCGAACTACAGCATCTTCCTGGACGACGACGGGCTGCTCGTCGGCTACCTGGAGACCGAGGATTACCAGGCCGCGCTGCGACGGATGGCTGAAACTGAGGTCAACAGCCGCTGGCAGGCGGCGATGGCGCCGTTCTTCGCCGGCCTCGGTGACCGGCGGCCTGACGAGGGGTTCCGCCGGCTGACCGAAATCTTCCACCTGGACTGAACGTGACCGCACCTGATCTGCTGCCTGGAGATGAACCGACATGGGTGATGTGACCGCTGTGAAGGACGCGCTGAGGGCGCAGCGGATCGAGCTTCCGTCGTGGGCTTTTGGTAATACCGGGACGCGGTTCAAGGTGTTCGCCCAGCCGGGGGTGCCGCGCACGCCGCAGGAGAAGATCGATGACGCCGCGCAGGTGCACGCATTCACCGGGGTGGCGCCGAGCGTGGCGGTGCACATCCCGTGGGACCGGGTCGATGACTTCGCCGGGTTCGCCGCCTACGCCGCGGACCGGGGGGTGGCGATCGGGACGGTCAACGCGAACGTGTTCCAGGACGACGACTACCGGCTGGGCAGCGTGGCCAACCCCGACCCGCGGGTGCGCGCGAAAGCGGTCGCGCACCTGCTCGAGTGCGTGGACATCATGGACGCCACCGGGTCGCGGGATCTGAAGCTGTGGTTCGCCGACGGCACGAACTACCCCGGCCAGGACGATATCGCCGGCCGGCAGGAGCGGCTGGCCGAGGCGCTGGCGGTGGTGTATGACCGGCTGGGCGTGCACCAGCGGATGCTGCTGGAGTACAAGCTGTTCGAGCCGTCGTTCTACACCACCGACGTGCCGGACTGGGGCACCTCGCTGGTGCACTGCACGGCGCTGGGCCGGCAGGCCGCGGTGGTGGTGGACACCGGGCACCACGCCCCCGGCACCAACATCGAGTTCATCGTGGCCATGCTGCTGCGGGCCGGGCGGCTGGGCGGGTTCGACTTCAACAGCCGCTTCTACGCCGACGACGACCTGATGGTCGGGGCGGCCGACCCGTTCCAGCTGTTCCGCATCCAGCACGAGGTCGTCTCCGCCGACGCCCTGCGCCCCGAGGCTGGGGTGGCGTTCATGCTCGACCAGTGCCACAACATCGAGCCCAAGATCCCGGCCCAGATCCGGTCGGTCATGAACGTCCAGGAAGCCACGGCCAAGGCCCTGCTGATCGACCGCGCCGCGCTGGCCGCCGCCCAGCGGGCCGGGGACGTGCTCGGGGCCAACGCGGTCTTCATGGACGCCTACAACACCGACGTCCGCCCGCTGCTGGCCGGCCTGCGCGCCGACATGGGCCTGGACCCCGACCCCATCGCCGCCTACCACCGCTCCGGCTACGCCGAGAAAATCATCGCCGACCGGGTGGGCGGGACCCCCGCGAGCTGGGGAAGCTGAGGGCATGACCCATCCGCTCCCGCCCGAGGTCAGCGCCCTGCTGGCGCGCAGCAACCGGCTCGGGTCCGACCCGCGCAACACCAACTACGCGGGCGGCAACGCCTCCGCCAAGGCGGTGACCGCGGACCCGGTCACCGGCCAGCCCACGGAACTGCTGTGGGTCAAGGGGTCGGGCGGCGACCTGGGTACCCTCACCGCCGGCGGGCTGGCGGTGCTCCGGCTGGACCGGGTGCGGGCGCTGACCGGGGTGTACCGCGGGCCCGGGTCCGAGGACGAGATGGTGGCCGCCTTCGACTTCTGCCTGCACGGCAAGGGCGGCGCCGCGCCGTCCATCGACACCGCCATGCACGCGCTGGTGGACGCCGCCCATGTGGACCACCTGCACCCGGACGCCGGGATCGCGCTGGCCACCGCGGCCGACGGCGAGGCGCTGACCGAGGCCTGCTTCGGTGGCCGGGTGGCCTGGGTGCCCTGGCGGCGGCCCGGCTTCCAGCTCGGACTGGACATCGCCGAGGTCAGGCGGGCCCGCCCGGCGGCGATCGGGGTCATCCTGGGCGGCCACGGGATCACCGCCTGGGGGGCCAGCAGCGACGAGTGCGAACGGAACTCGCTGGACATCATCGCCACCGCCCAGCGCTACCTCGACGAGCACGGCCAGGCCGAGCCGTTCGGCCCGGGCATGCCCGGCTGGGAGCCGCTGCCGGACGCCGGGCGGCGGGCCCGGGCGGCCGGACTCGCGCCGGTCATCCGTGGCCTGGCCAGCACCGACCGGCCGCAGGTGGGCCACTTCACCGACACCGGCGTGGTGCTCGACTTCCTGGCCCGCCGCAAGCACCCGGCGCTGGCCGCGCTCGGCACCTCCTGCCCCGACCACTTTCTGCGCACCAAGATCGCCCCGCTGGTGCTCGACCTGCCCGCCACGGCCCCGCTGCCGGACGTGACCGCACGCCTGCGGGACCTGCACGCCGCCTACCGCGACGGCTATCGCGCCTACTACCAGCGGCACGCCGACGAGACGTCGCCACCCATGCGCGGCGCCGACCCGGCCATCGTGCTGGTGCCCGGGGTGGGCATGTTCAGCTTCGGCGCGGACGCGCAGACCGCCCGGGTGGCCGGCGAGTTCTACGTCAACGCGATCAACGTGATGCGCGGCGCCGAGTCGGTGTCTGGCTACGCGCCGATCAGCGAGCGCGAGAAGTTCCGGATCGAGTACTGGGAGCTGGAGGAGGCCAAGCTGCGCCGCCGGCCCGCGCCCAGGCCGCTGGCCACCCGGGTGGCGCTGGTCACCGGCGGCGGCTCGGGCATCGGCCGGGCCACCGCCCAGCGGCTGGCCGCCGAGGGTGCCTGCGTGGTCGTCGCCGACAAGGACGGGGCCGCGGCCGCCGAGGTGGCCAAGGGCATCGGCACCGCGGACGCGGCCGTCGCGGTGACCTCCGACGTGACCGACGAGGCCAGCGTCGCGGCGGCGGTCGCGGCGGCGGCACTGGCCTTCGGCGGGGTGGACCTGGTGGTCAACAACGCCGGGCTGTCCATCTCCAGGCCCCTGGCGGAGACCACCCTGGCCGACTGGGATCGGCAGCACGACGTGATGGCCCGCGGCTCGTTCCTGGTCTCCCGGGAGGCCGCCCGGGTGATGAGGGCGCAGGGCATGGGCGGCGACATCGTCTACATCTGCAGCAAGAACGCGGTGTTCGCGGGCCCGGCCAACGTCGCCTACGGTGCCGCCAAGGCCGACCAGGCGCATCAGGTCCGGCTGCTCGCGGCCGAGCTCGGCGAGTACGGGATCCGGGTGAACGGGATCAACCCGGACGGGGTGGTCCGCGGCTCGGGCATCTTCGCCGGCGGCTGGGGGGCGCAGCGGGCCGCGGTGTACGGCGTCGGTGAGGATGAACTGGGGGCGTACTACGCCCGGCGCACCCTGCTGGGCCGCGAGGTCCTGCCCGAGCACGTGGCCGCGGCGGTGGTCGTGCTCACCGCGGGTGAGCTGCCGCTGACCACGGGGCTGCACATCCCGGTCGATGGGGGAGTGGCGGCGGCATTCCTGCGCTGACGGAGGTGCCATGAGCGGCCCGGTCTCGGTGGCGGCGGTCGATCTCGGCGCATCCAGCGGCCGGGTAATGGCCGGCCGGGTCGGCCCGGGCGAACTCGGGCTGGCCGAGCTACACCGGTTCGCCAACGTCCCGGTCAGGCTGACCGGCACCTTGCACTGGGACATCCTGTCCCTGCTGGCCGGCGTGCTGGCCGGCCTGCGGGTGGCCGGGGGTGGCCTGGCTAGCCTAGGCATCGACGCCTGGGGCGTCGACTACGGGCTGCTCGACGCCGATGGTGCGCTGCTCGGGAACCCGGTGCACTACCGGGACAGCCGGACCGAAACAGCGACCGACCTCCTGCTCAGCCGGGTGCCGGCCGCGGATCTGTACGCGGTCACCGGCATCCAGCAGCTGCCCATCAACACCATCTGCCAGCTCACCGCCGCGGCTGGCACCGCCCAGCTGGCCGCCGCCCGCACCCTGCTGATGATCCCGGATCTGCTGGCGTACTGGCTGACCGGGGTGGCCGGGGCCGAGGTGACCTGTGCCTCCACCACCCAGCTGCTCGACGTGCGGGCGCAGGCCTGGGCCACGGCGCTGATGACGCGGGCCGGCATCCCGCCCGGCATCTTCCCGCCGTTGCGCCAGCCCGGGACCCTCATCGGCGGCCTGCTGCCCGCGGTGGCCGCCGAGGCCGGGCTGGCCGGGACCGGGCTGGCCGGGGACCTGCCGGTGCTCGCGGTCGGCTCGCACGACACCGCGTCGGCGGTGGCGGCCGTGCCCGCCGGTGGGGACCGGTTCGCCTACATCTCCTGTGGCACCTGGTCGCTGGTCGGGATGGAACTGCCCGCGCCGGTGCTGACCGAGGCCAGCCGGCTGGCCAATTTCACCAACGAGACCGGCATCGACGGCACGATCCGCTACCTGCGTAACGTGATGGGCCTGTGGCTGGTGCAGGAATCCACCCGGGCCTGGTCGGCCCGGGGGCTGGAGCTGGACCTGGACGACCTGCTCGGGCAGGCCGCCCGGGTGCCGGCATTCGCCGCCGTGGTCGACCCCGATGATCCGGGCTTCCTCGCCCCCGGCGACATGCCGGGCCGGATCGCGGCGGCGTGCCAGCGCACCGGCCAGCCGCCGCCGCCGGACCCGGCCGCCGTGGTCCGGTGCATCCTGGACAGCCTCGCCCTCGCCTACCGGCGTACCGTCGCCGACGCCCAGGAGCTGTCCGGGCGGCAGGTGGACGCGGTCCACATCGTCGGCGGCGGGGCCCGGAACAGCCTGCTGTGCCAGCTGACCGCGGACGCCTGTGGCCTGCCCGTCATCGCCGGGCCGGTGGAGGCGGCCGCCCTGGGAAACGTGCTGGTCCAGGCCCGCGCCCTCGGCGCCGGGCCGGATGACCTGGCCGGGATGAGGAGGCTGCTCCGCCAGACCCAGCGCCTGCGCCAGTACCGGCCCTCGGGCGACGGCCGGGCGTGGGCGGCGGCCGCCCGCCGGATCCCTACCGGCCGCTGAGCTGGGGCGGTCGCTTCACGGACATCCCGGTCCTTTACCCAGCTAATCGTGTCAGACTGACCTCGTCGCGGCGTGTGCAGCCGGGGCGTGAACCGATGGTCGGGGGCGGTCCGTGTCAAGCAGGTGTGCCGGATCTCCTTCCCACCGGCCGGCCCGGATGTCCACCTGAACCCGCTCCCGCGAAGTGAGAGAACATGGGCGTCGCCGCCTTGCTCGCCTGGCTCGTGACCGCATTCGCCGGGCTCTACCTGCTCGCCGTCTGGCTCATCGAGAACGACGCCTCCCAGAAGGGAACCGCCCGCAGCCGGCTGCCCGGGCCGGTCATCTTCGGGCATGTCCTGCTCGCCCTGTCCGGCCTGGTGGTCTGGGTGGCCTACCTGCTGTCCAACTCCGCCACCCTGGGCTGGGCCGCGCTGGGCATCCTGGCCGGCATCGCCACCCTCGGCGTGACCATGTTCACCCGGTGGATACCGGTGCACCGGGCGTTCGCCAGGGCCGAAACCGGGCCCGGTGGCAGGTCGGAGTTCGACTTCCCGGCCGAGCGTAACTTCCCGGTCTCGGTCGTGGTCGGCCACGGGCTGCTGGCCTCCACCACGCTCACCCTGGTCCTGCTGTCCGTGCTCGGCGTGGGCGGCACCTGACCGGGATCACAGCTGCTCGATGGCACCGGCCAGGGCTGGCGGCAGTGCGTGCGCCGCGTCGAAGATGGGCACACCGGCCGCGATGAAGGCGCCCAGGTCCAGCCCCTGGCCAGCGACCAGCACCGCGACCAGGTCATAGTCGGCCGGGTCGGCGGTGGCCAGGGCGACGCTCTTGTGCTCGTTCCCGGCCAGGGTGACCGCGCCGATGAGCGGATCGGCGAACTCCACCTCCGCGCCCGCCCCGGCCAGCAGTTCCATCACCCGCAGGGCCCGGGAGTGCCGGGTGTCGGCGACATCGGGCTTGTAGCCCGCCCCCACGCACAGCACCCGCCGGCCGGCCAGGCCCCGGCCCGCCCGGCTCATCATCTCCAGGATGCGGACGAAGACGTACCTGGCCATGTCCTGGTTCCCGGCCGCCGCCAGGTCGATCAGCGGCGTCCGGGACTCGATCGCGTGCGCCTTCCAGGCGAGGTAGAGCGGGTCCTCCGGGATGCAGGCGCCGCCCGGCCCTACCCCGGGATAGAAGGCCTGGAAACCGTACGGCTTGGTGGAGGCCGCGTCGATGACCTCGCGGATGCTGATGCCGAGCTGATGGGCCAGCACCGTCAGCTCGTTGATCAGCGCGATGTTGACCAGCCGGTAGCTGTTCTCCAGCAGCTTGGCGAACTCGGCCACCGCCGGGCTGCGTACCGGGTGGACCAGCGCCGGGTCGTCCAGCACCGCCCCGAGCACCGCGGCGGCCACGGCCGTGTCCGACTCGGTGACCCCGCCGATGATGCGCGGGGTGTTGCGGATCGTCCAGCCGTTCTGGCCGTGGCTGGCCGGGTCGATCCGCTCCGGGGAGAAGGCCAGGGTGAAGTCGGTGCCCGCCCGCAGGCCGCGGGCCTCAAGCAGCGGCTGGATGATCTCGGTGGTGGTGCCCGGGTAGCTGGTGGACTGGGCGATCACCACCATGCCCGGCCGCAGCACGTCGGCCACCGCCTGCGCCGCCGAACGGACAAAGGACAGGTCAGGCGTCTGGCCGAAGGGCGTGGGCACGCACAGGAACACCACGTCGGGCACCGGCGTCAGCCGGTGGGCCGCCACCGCGGTGAACCGGCCCGCCGCCCGCATCGCCTGCAGTTCCTCCCCGGCCACGTCCGCGATGTGGCTGATCCCGCGATTCAGCTCGCCGCACAGCTCGCCGTCGAGGTCGTAGCCGTAGGTGACGAAGCCCGACTGGGCGGCCGCCATGGCCAGCGGCAGCCCGGTGTAGCCGAGCCCGATCACGCCGACCACCAGGGTCTTGCTGCGGAGCATGGACAGCATCACATCCGCGGCCGGCGCCAGCGTGTCAGTCATCGTTCCCCCCCGGTTGTCCACCACGCGATGGTGCGCTGGATGCCTTCCGGCAGGGCGACCTGGGGCTCCCAGCCCAGGACGGCCCTGGCCAGCCGGATGTCGGGCACCCGCTGCCGGAGGTCCTCGAACCGGGCGCCGTAGGGGTACGGGATCAGCTCCACCGGCACCTTGGCCCCGGCCGCCCCGGCGACCAGCGCGGCCAGTTCCGCGATGCTGGTCTCGGTGGTGGAGCCGATGTTGAACACCTGGCCCTCGGCCTGCGGCACCGCGGCGGCCAGCATGGTCCCGCGCACGGTGTCGCTGACATAGGTCAGGCACCGGGTCTGGCGGCCGTCCCCGTGTACCGGGATGGGCAGGCCGGCCAGGGCGTGCCGGATGAAGACCGCGACCACCGAGGCGTCTCCTCCCCGGTCCAGCCCGGGACCGTAGGAGTTGAAGTAGCGGACGACCGAGACCCGCAGGCCGTGCCGGGCGTAGGCGAAGGCGAGATGCTCGTCGACCGCCTTGGCGGCCGCGTAGGACCAGCGCGGCACGGTCGTCGGCCCCAGCACCATGTCCCCGGTCTCGGCCATGGCCCCGCCGCTGAGCTTCCCGTACACCTCGGAGGAGGAGGCGAGGACCACCCGGCAGCCATGCTCGGCGCAGGCCCGGAGCACGTTCTCGGTGCCGGCCAGATTGGTCCGCAGCGACTGGAGCGGGTCGTCGATGATCCGCCGCACGCCGACCGCCGCCGCGAGGTGGAACACCGTGTCGGCGTTCTTCACCTCCCGCTCCACCACGTCGGCATCGAGGATCGACCCGGTTACCAGCCGCACCAGCCCGTCCTGGCCGGCCAGCCGGGTGGCGCGGCCGGTGGACAGGTCGTCCAGCACGCAGACCTGGTGGCCGCCCGCGACCAGGGCGGCGACCAGCTGCGAGCCGATGTACCCGGCGCCGCCGGTCACCACCACCTGCTGCGGCGGCGCCAGCGGGCACTCCACCGGGCTGGTCATGCTCATCGCGCCTCCGGGGTGTCCCGGCCACCACATGGGAGTGGCCAGATGGGGGAAGGTTCCCACTCTGATCACTGAATGAAACATATAAGTCACAATTAGTGACACGGGACTCAGGGGGCGGGTGGGGTGGAGCGCGATCCCTGTCCCATCAGCCTCTAATATCAGAGAGTGAGATGATGAACACTAAGCGAAGTCAATCCGGATTGTGGAGACGGCCGCCCCAAGGCGAGGTGAAGACATGACCACTGTCCTCGTTGTGGACGACGACCCGGACGTTTGTGATCTCGTCCGGTACAAGCTGGAGCAGTCGGGCTTCGACGTTCGCCGCGCCTCAGACGGGGACCAGGCGCTGCGCGAGGTCGCCGCCGAAGTCCCGGACCTGGTGCTGCTGGACATCATGATGCCGGGCATGTCCGGCCTGGAGGTGCTCGAGCACTGGCGGGCGGACGGGGCGACCGAGAAGCTCCCGGTCATCATGCTCACCGCCAAGGCGCAGGAGAACGACGTGGAACGGGGGTTCGAGCTCGGCGCCGACGACTACGTCATCAAGCCCTTCAGCCCGAGGGAACTGGCCCGGCGGGTGAGCGCCGTGCTGTCGCGCCGCGAGACGGCCTGACCGGGCCCGGTCGTGCCGTCATTCATCACGGTCCGGCTCCTGCTGACCGTTATCGTGGCCGGCGCGGTTCTCGCCTTCGGCCTGCTGCTGCTGACGGTGGCGATCCGGCTGCTGAGGTACGTCGTGGACCGCCGCCGGGCGGCGGCGGAGAAGCAGGTCCGCCCGGCGATGCTGGAGGCGATCGCCGGGGAAGGGGTGGACGCCTCGCTGGTGGCCGCGGCAGGCGCGCACGGGCGGGCGGTGGAGCGGCTGGCCTTCGGTTACCTGGCCCGGGTCCGCGGGGACGGCCACGATCTGCTGGCCGGCCTGCTCCAGCAGCGGGGCACGGCCGGCCGGGTGCTGCGGGCCTCCCGGCACCCCGGGCCCAACCGGCGGGCCAACGCGGCCAGCCGGCTCGGCCTGATCGCCTCGGCCGAGGCCGGGCAGCGGCTTGACCAGATGGCAACCGGCGACCACAGCGCCCGGGTGCGGATCGTGGCCGCCCGGGGGCTGGGGAAGACGGGCACCGGGCACGCGGCCAGCACCCTGCTCAGCCTGCTCGGGCCGGACGGCAAGGTGCCGGAGGGTGTGGTCGCCTCCGCTCTGCTGGAACTCGGGCCCGAGGCCGTGCCGGCGCTGCGCGCGGAGGTCAGGCCCGGCCGGGACGCGCACCGGCGGGCGCTGGCCGCCGACCTGCTCGGCCTGCTCGATGTCATGCCGGCCTGGGAAGACCTGGTCGGCTGCCTGGCCGAAAACGACCTCGGGCTGCGCCTGAATGCCGCCCGGGCCCTGGGCCGGCTGGGCGTGCCGCAAGCCGCGGCCGCGCTCAGCCACTGCCTGGCGGCGGGCCAGAACCTTGAACTCCGCGCGGTGGCGGCCCGCTCGCTGGGCCTGATCGGCAGCCAGGACAGCACCGGCCCGCTGGCGGCCTGCCTGGACGACCCGGATTACTGGGTGGCGCACAACGCGGCCGCGGCGCTGGCGGCGCTGGGGCAGGGCGGGCAGCAGGTGCTGGTGCGGGTGGCGGCCGGCCACGGCGCGGGCAGCCTGCACGCGCGCGAAGCGCTGTACGGGGTGCGCCTGACCGAGGGCGAGCCACTGCCCGTCGTGGGGGTGGGGCGGTGAGCGTGATCACCGATTTCGTCTACGGCTTCTCCTGGTTCTCGATCTGGTACTTCCTCATCCTCAACAGCATCTACTTGATCATCATCATGCTGGCGGTGGTCAACGCCACCACCGCCGCCCGGCGCACGACCTACGCCGGGCTGGCGGAGATCTTCACCAGCCCGCTGGCCCCACCGGTCAGCATCGTGGTGCCGGTGTGCAACATGCAGGATCTGATCGTCGGCAGCACCCGCGGGCTGCTCAACCTGCGCTACCCCCAGTTCGAGGTCATCGTCGTCGACGACGGGTCCAGCGACCAGACCTTCCAGCGCCTCCAGGATGAGTTCGGCCTGGTCGAGGTGGAGAAGGTGATCCGGCACAAACTGCACACCCTGGGCCGGGTGCTGTCGGTGCACGCCCCGGCCAACGGCGACCCGCTGCTGGTCATCAGGAAGGAGAGCATGGGCCGCCCGGCGGATGCGGTCAACACCGGCGTGAACGCCGCGCGCTACCCGCTGGTCTGCCGCATCGACGCCGATACCTACCTGGACGAGGACGCGCTGCTCACGCTGGTGAAGCCGTTCATCGAGGAGCCGGACCGGGTGATCGCGGCCGGGGCGACGATCCGGGTGGCCAACAGCTGCGAGATCCGCAGCGGCCGGGTCGTCCGCCCGCGGATCCCCGGTGGCTGGCTCGCCACCATCCAGTCGGCCGAGTACCTCCGCGCGTTCCTGCTGGGCCGGGCCGGCTGGTCCCAGATCCGGGGCATCTTGTTCATCTCCGGCGCCTTCGGGCTGTTCCGCCGCGACATCTACGAGCTCGTCGGCGGGTTCCACCTCGATACCGAGGGCGACGACATGGAGATGACGATCAGCATCCACCATCGGCTGCGCGACGACCGCCGCCCCTACCGGATCAGCTTCGTCCCCGAGCCCTGCAGCTGGACGATCGTCCCCGGGGGCTATGTCCGGCTGGCCCACCAGCGCGCCCGCTGGGCCCAGATCATGTGCGAGGCACTCTGGCTGCACAAGAAGATGTTCTTCAATCCCCGGTACGGCGCCGTCGGCCTGGTCATCCTGCCCTTCTACCTGCTCTTCGAGCTGGTCAGCGCGCTGGTGGAGATCATGGCCGTGTTCGTCTTCGCCATCGGCTGGGCGGCCGGGATCATCAACCCGGTGGTCGTCCTGCTGTTCGTCGCGGTCGGGCTCGGTTACGCCACCTTCCTGACGATGATCAGCGTCATGACCGAGGAGATCACCTACCACCGCTACCACCACTGGCGTGACTTCGCCCTGCTCCTGTACGCGTCGGTGGCCGAGAACGTCGGCTACCGGCAGATCTATGCCTGGTGGCGGCTGCGGGGGATAATCGACGCGATCTTGCGCCGCAAGGCCACCTGGCTGGAAGACCAGAAGGACGAGGACCCGGCCGCGCAGCCGGAGATGGCGAGCCGATGAACGATTCCGACCGGGCCATGATGGACGTGGCCGTGCGGGAGGCGCGGGACAGCCTGGCATCCGGGGGAGTGCCGGTGGGCGCCGCGCTGGCCAGCGGCGGCCGGCTGCTGGCCTCGGGGCACAACGAGCGGGTCCAGCTGGGCGACCCGATCGCGCACGGCGAGATGTCCTGCCTGCGCAACGCCGGCCGGCAGCCCTCCTACCAGGACATGACGCTGTACACCACGCTGTCCCCGTGCCAGATGTGCTCCGGCGCCATCCTGCTCTTCCAGATCCCCCGGGTCGTGGTGGGCGAGGCCACCACCTTCGCGGGCGACCTGTCCTTCCTGACCGGCCACGGAGTCGACGTGCTGCTGCTGGATGACCCGCGGTGCACCGCCGTTATGCAGGAATTCCAGGAACGGTATCCGGACATCTGGAGCGAGGACATCGGCGGCAGAAAGTAGCCAAACGGCTGCGGCGGCCGGCCCGCCTGCCCATACTCGGCGCTGTGATCGGTGCGGAGTTCGCGGACGCCTTAATGGCCGCCCAGGCGGGCAGCGAGGCCGCGTTCTCCCGGCTGTGGCGGGACGGCAACCCCCCGCTGCTCCGCTACCTGCGGGTGATCGCGCCGGACGTGGCCGAGGACGTGGCCGCCGAGACCTGGCTGCGGGTCGTCCGGGGCCTGGCCGGGTTCCGCGGTGACGAGCAGGCCTGGCGGGCCTGGCTGTTCACCATCGCCCGCCGCCAGGTGATCGACGAGGCCCGGCGCCGGTCCCGCCGCCCGGTGGTCCCGCTGGACGGCGCCGAGCAGCCGCCCGCACCGGATGCCGCCGACACCGCCCTGGAGCAGATGGGGACCCGGGCGGCGCTGGCGCTGGTCGCCGGGCTGCCCGCCCTCCAGAGGGAAGTGATCATACTGCGGGTGGTGGCCGGCCTGGACACCGAGACCGTGGCCCGGCTGACCGGCCGCAGTCCCGGCGCGGTCCGGGTGGCCGCCCACCGCGGCCTGCGACGGCTGGCCGAGGTCCTGGCCGAATCGGGTGTAACGCTATGACCCGCGGCGGCGTTCCGGACGGTGACATGCCGAACTTCCCGTGGTCTGGCCGCCGGGAGCCGGCCCCGTTCAGCGACGCAGCGCTCGCCGCGCTGCTTGCGGGAGCCGACCTGCCGGCGGGGGCGCCGCCCGAACTGCGGTCGGTTGCGGAAGCGCTGACGGCACTGACCGATGCCCCGGCCGGCGATGAGCTGGCGGGCGAAGCGATGGCCCTGGCCGCGTTCCGGAACCGGCTCGGTGTGCCGCGTCCCGTTACCCGACGCCGCAGGAGGCCACCCTTGCTCGCCCCCCTCATGTCCGCCAAAGCCGCCGTCCTGGTCGCGGCGCTTAGCCTCGGCGGCCTGGCCACCGCCGCTTACACCAACGTGCTGCCAGCCCCGGCCCAGCAGTTCGCCCACTCCGTGATCGGCGCCCCGGCCGCTCACCCGACCCATACCGCTCACCCGGCGAACAGCGCTTCCCCGGTCGGCCCCGACGCGACCGGCCACCCGGCCTACGGGCTGTGCAACGCCTGGTCCCACGCCAAGGCGCACGGCACGCACAAGCAGGAGGCGGTGGCCTTCCGTAACCTGGCGGCCGCGGCCGGCGGAGCCGCCAACGTGGCCGCCTTCTGCGCGGCCGTCCCCCATCCGGGGAACACCGCGCACCCGCACGGCAAGCCGACCGTGCACCCGACGCCGCACCACCACGGCAAGCCGGCGGCGCATCCCACGCCGCACCACCCCACCGGCAAGCCGACGGCGCACCCCACACCCAGCCACCCCACCGGGCAGACGTAGCCAGGCTCCACCCGCCCTCCCCCCGGCGGGTGGTTGGAGACGGCGGGCCGGGCGGCCACCCCCTGCCCCCCAGGTTCCCCCGGCCCGCCGCTCCGGGCTCAGCCGCCGAAGTCCACCGCGGTGGTATTCCCGCCGCTGATCACCACCGCGACCGTCTCGCCCGGCTCCGGCCGGTACCGGCCGGAGGCCAGCGCGGCCAGCGCCGCCGCCCCACCCGGCTCGGCCACCAGCCGCAGCCGGTCCCACAGCAGCCGCTGGGCCTGGCGGATGGCGTCCTCGCTGACCAGCACCGCCTGCCCGGCGAACGCGCTGATGACGGAGTAGGTCAGCGCCCCCACCTGCGCGGGCGCGAGCGAGTCGGCGGCCAGCCCGCCCGCCGGGGCGGGCACCGGCCGGCCCTCCCGCAGCGCCTCGGTCAGGGTCGGTGCTTCCTCTGGTTCGGCCCCCACGATCCGCGCCTGGCCGTCGTAGCCGGCCGCGATCCCGGCCAGCAGGCCGCCGCCGCCCACGCTGGCCAGCACCGTGGTCGCCCCCGTGGCCTGCCCGGTAAGTTCGGCCGCCAGGGTGCCCGCGCCGAGCATGGTCTCCGCCTGGTCGAACGCGTGCACCGGCAGCGCACCGCTGCGGGCCGTCCACTCCTCGCTGGCGGCCAGCGCGTCCGCGTAGCTGTCGCCGG
The DNA here is from genome assembly GCA_036522155.1 of Streptosporangiaceae bacterium. Lineage (GTDB taxonomy): Bacteria > Actinomycetota > Actinomycetes > Streptosporangiales > Streptosporangiaceae > UBA9676. The sequence continues at coordinate 11,457 of DATDGI010000240.1, read as the reverse complement.
TGACGACCAGGTCCGCGCCGTAGGCACGGATCCGGCTGATCTTGGCGGGCGACGAGACCTCCGGCACGTAGATCCGGGCCGGGACGCCGAGGGCACGGGCGGCGTAGGCCACGGCGGCACCGTGGTTGCCGCCGGAGGCGGCCACCACCCCAGCCGGGGAGATGTCCCGCAGCAGCAGGTTGGCGAAGGCGCCCCGGGCCTTGAACGACCCCGTGTGCTGGAGCTGCTCGAGTTTGAGCACCAGCGGCCCGGGGGTGAGCCCCAGGTCGGCTCCGTCGAGCCGGATCACCGGGGTGAGCCGCAGGTACGGGCGGAGCAGCGCATCGATGGACAGGATGGCCTGGCGGTTGACGACCGTGGTGATATCGGCGGCCGAGGTCACCGGTACGCGCAGGGTGCTCATGGCTCAGCCAATCAGGGCCCGGCCGGTCACGGCAACGTCCGCCAGGTGAACACGGCTGGACCGGCACGGTAGCGTCATAGGCATGGCGGCAGTGCCCGATCAGCCCGGCCCGGGGATGCCATCCACGTCGCCGCGGTTCCCCTCCCCGCGGCTGTGGCGGATGCGGTGCACCGAGGTGCTGGTGGCGGCGGTGGTGCTCGCCGTGCTGGCCAGCGTCGGGGCCGGGCTGGCGGTAGGCGGGGCCGCGGCTGGCCTGGCCGCCGCGGTGGTGGCGGCCGGTGCGGTGCTCGTGCTCTGGTTCGTGCGCAACCGCTTCCGGTCCTGGGCCTATCAGGAGCGGGACGAGGACCTGATCGTTGAGCGCGGGGTGATGATCCGCCGGCTGTCGGTGGTGCCGTACGGCCGGATGCAGTTCGTGGACGTGACGGCCGGGCTGGTGGACCGGCTGTTCGGGCTCGCCACCGTCCGGCTGCACACCGCGGCCGCGGCCAGCGACGCCCGGATCCCGGGGCTGGAGCAGGACGAGGCGGCCCGGCTGCGGGACCGGCTGGCCGCGCTCGGTGAGGCCAAGGCAGCCGGCCTGTGACCGCCGAGCCCGTCCCGCCAGCACCGGACGGGAGCTGGCACCGGCTGCACCCGCTCTCGCCGGTGGTCCGGTCGGGCCGCGGTGTGATCGCCGTGCTGGCGGTGCTCGGCATCTCCCGCACGGCGGCGGGGGGCGGCGGGTCGCGCTGGATCGACCTCGGCATCCCCATCGCCGCGGCGCTGGCCGCGGTGATCAGCTGGCTGGTGACCCGCTGGCGGCTGGACGGGGAGACGCTGCGGATCGAGACCGGGCTGCTCCGCCGGGACTCGCGGCAGCTGCCGATCGCCCGGATCCAGGCGGTGGACGTGGTGCGCCCGTTCCTGGCGCGCGCGCTCGGGCTGGCCGAACTTCGGGTCCGGCTGGCCGGCTCCGGCCACGCCGACGGCCGTCTCGCCTACCTCACCGAGCAGGGCGCGCTGGAGCTGAGGGCCAGGCTGCTCGCCGCCCACCACGGGATGGACCCGGCTACCCCCGCACCCGCCGAGCAGATCGCCGTCGTGGTGCCGGCCGGACGGCTGGCCGCCTCGGTGCTGCTGGCCGCCTCCGGCAGCGCGCTGGTGGCGGTCCTGGCCGGCGCGGTGGTGGCGGTGGTGGTCGCGCTCACCTCCCCGGTCGGCCTGGCCGCCCTGGGGGTGGCGGTGGTGTGGTGGGTGCTCATCGGCGTCTCCGTGCTCTGGCGGCGGGTGTCCACTCAGTACGGCTTCACCGTCGCGCAGGCGCCAGACGGCATCCGGATCAGGCGCGGCCTGCTGGGGACGGTGGCCGAGACCATCCCGCTGCCGCGGGTGCAGGCGGTGCGGATGATCGAGCCGCTGCTGTGGCGGCCGCTGGGCTGGTGCCGGCTGGAGGTGGACGTGGCCGGCTCGCCGGGCCGGGAGGAGGGCGGCGGCACCGCCCGCCGGGCCCTGCTGCCCGTCGGCCACCACGACCAGGCCCGCTACCTGCTGGCCCTGGCCCTGCCGGCCACCGCCGGGCCAGGGCCGGAGATGATCCGCCCGCCGCGCCGGGCCCGCTGGAAGGCGCCGCTCAGCTACCACTTCCTGGCCGCCGGGCACGACCGCGGAATCGCGGTCGCGGTGACCGGGCGGCTGCGCAAGGTCACCACCTGGGTGCCGCTGGCCAAGGTCCAGAGCATCCGGTACGTGCAGGGACCGGTCCAGCGCTGGCTCGGGCTGGCCACCGTGCACCTGGACGCGGCCGGCCACGATGTCCGGGCGGAGTTCCGTGAGCGGCCGCAGCCGCAGGCGCGGCTGCTGGCCGGCGAACTGGCCACGCTCGGCCGGGCGGCGCGGCGGGCTCCCTCAGGCGGCCAGCGTGGTGTCCCCGGTGAACGCGGCCCAGAGCGAGGCATAGCCGCCACCGGCGGCGAGCAGTTCGTCGTGAGTGCCGGTCTCGGTGATCCGGCCCGCCGTGATGACAACGATCCGGTCGGCGCGGGCGGCGGTGGTCAGCCGGTGGGCGACGACCAGGGTGGTGCGCTGGGCGGATAGCTGCTGCGACGCCCGGGTGACCGCGGCCTCGGTCGCCAGATCCAGCGCGGCGGTCGCCTCGTCAAGCAGCAGGATGTCCGGATCGACCAGGTAGGCGCGGGCCAGCGCGATCAGCTGCCGCTGCCCGGCCGACAGGTTCCGCCCGCGCTCGGCCACCTCGTGGCCGAACCCGCCGGGCAGCCGGGCGATCATGTCGATGGCGCCGACCGCCCGGGCCGCCGCCTCCACGTCGGCATCGGACGCGTCCGGCCGGCCGTAGGCGATCGCGTCCCGGACGGTGCCCGCGAACAGGTGAGCCTCCTGCGGCACCACCCCCAGCCGGTGGCGGTAGCCGGCCAGGTCGTAGTCGCGGACGTCGACGCCGTCCACCAGCACCCGGCCCGAGGTCACGTCGTAGAACCGGGCCACCAGCTTGACCAGGGTGGACTTGCCGGCCCCGGTCTCGCCGACCAGCGCGACCGTCTCGCCCGGCGCCACGTCCAGGTTCACCCCGGCCAGTGCCTCCGGGCCGCCCGGCCGGTAGCTGAAGTGCACGTCCCGCAGCTCGATCCGGGCCGGGCCGCGCCGGGCCGGCCGCGGCTGGCTGGCCTGCGGGGTGGAGGTGGGGGTGCGCAGCAGCTCGGATATCCGGCGGACGCCGACCACCGCCTGCTGGTAGCCGTCGAACACCTGGGAGAGCTGCTGGACCGGGGAGAACAGCATGTCGATGTAGAGCAGGTAGGCGATGAGCGCGCCCGCGGTCAGCGCCCCGCTGCGCATCTGGCCCGCCGCCACCAGCAGCACCAGCGCCGCGGCGAGGATGGACAGCGACTGGACGAACGGGAAGTACAGCGAGATATAGAGCTGGGCGCGCAACCGGGACCGCCGGTAGGCGTCGCTGCGGCCGGCGAACCGCTGGGCGTTGAGCTCCTCCCGGCGGTAGGCCTGGGATACCCGCAGTCCCGCCATATTCTCCTGGAGGTCGGCGTTGACCTCGCTGACCTTCGAGCGGGCGTCGGCATAGGCGCGGGACGAGCCGCGCTGGAACGCGATGCTGGCCACGACCACGAACGGGATCACGGCCAGCACCGTCAGCCCCAGCCGGAGGTTGATGACCAGCAGGGCGATCATCACCCCGGCGAACGTGAGCAGCGAGTTCACGAACGTGATCAGCCCGGTCTGCAGGAACGACGACAGCGCTTCCACGTCGGTCGTCATCCGGGTCATGATCCGGCCGGCCATCTCCCGCTCGTAGAAGTCCAGGCCCAGCCGCTGGAGGTGGGCGAAGATCTTGACCCGCAGGGTGTAGAGCAGCCGCTCGCCGTTCCGGCCGACCACCACCGTCTGCACCGCGTTGACCAGCCAGTCGGCGAGCACGATGAGCAGGGCCGCGGCGGACACGGCGAAGATGACCCGCGGGACCTGGGCCTCCACGCCGTGGTCGATCCCGCCCCGGACCAGGGCTGGCATGGCCAGCCCGGCCAGCGCGTCGAGGGCGTCGAGGACCAGCGCGACCGCGAACGCGATCGCGAACGGCCGGATCAGGCGGCGCAGCGTGAAATGCGGCTCGGGTGCCCGGGCCTGGGCCGCGTCCACCTCCGGCTGGTCGGTGGCGGGCGGCAGGGCGGCGACCTTGGCCAGCAGCTCGGGCGAGGGCGGTATCCCGGCCAGGGCACTGGTCACGTTGCCGCCGCCACCGCCCGCCCGGCCCCGTCCGCCCCCGGCGCCCACCCGGACCGCACCGCCCGTCCGGCCGGTAACCGCGGAGGCCAGCCCGGCCCCGGAGGCCAGTCCGGTCCCGGCGGCGAGCGGGCCACGGCCGGCCGGGTCCGGCGGCCACAGCGCGGGCGTAACCCCGGCCAGCGGCTCGCCCGCGCTCCCGTTCCCGCTGGCGTAGTAGCCGAGCTCGCCCGCGTCGATCCCCTCCGCGTCCTCGCCCGGCCCGGCCAGCAGCAGCCGGTACAGCGGGCAGCGGGCCAGCAGCTCGTCGTGGCTGCCCTGGTCGACCAGGCGGCCCTCGTCCAGGACCGCGATCCGGTCGGCCAGCTGCAGGGTGGACCGCCGGTGCGCGATCAGCAGGGTGGTCCGGCCCCGCATGACCTGCCGGAGGGTGTCGTGGATCTCCTTCTCGACCTGCGGGTCCACGGCGGAGGTGGCGTCGTCGAGGATGAGGATGGCCGGATCGGTGAGCAGCGCGCGGGCCAGCGCCACCCGCTGCCGCTGCCCGCCGGACAGGGTCAGCCCCTTCTCGCCGACCACGGTGTCGTAGCCGTCGGGCAGTTCGGCGGCGAACCGGTCGGCTTCGGCCGCCCTGGCCGCGGCCACGATCTGCTCCTGGCTGGCGTCCGGCCGGCCGAACGCGATGTTGGCGCGGATGGTGTCGGAGAACAGGAAGCTTTCCTCCATCACCAGCCCGATCGCCGCGCGGAGCGAGTCCTGGGTGAGGTTGCGCAGGTCGTGGCCGCCGACCCGGATCGCGCCGCCGCTGACGTCGTAGAACCGGGGCAGCAGCAGCGAGATGGTGGACTTCCCCGAGCCGGCCGGGCCGACCAGCGCCACCGTCTCGCCCGGGCGCACCCGCAGCGACAGGCCGCGCAGCACCGGCTGTGAGGGCACGTAGCCGAAGTGGACGTCGTCCAGTTCCACCTCCGGCACGCCGGGCGGCAGCGAGATGGCCCCCGGGCGGTCGGTGACGACCGGCTTGGCGTCGATCACCTCGAACACCCGGATCACGCTGGCCCTGGCTTCCTGGCCGATGGTGACCAGCGTGGCCAGCGACCGGACCGGGCCGACCAGGGCGATCAGGTAGGACGAGAAGGCCAGGAAGGTGCCCAGGCTGATGGTGCCGCGCAGGGCCAGCCACCCGCCCAGCGCCAGCACCCCCACCTGGCCCAGCGCCGGGATGGCCTGCAGCGCCGGGTTGTAGCGGGCGAGCAGCCGGACGGCCCGCACCCGGGAGGCGTAGAGCAGGCCACTGGCCTCCTCGATCCGGCCGATCTCCTGCTCCTCCTGGCCGAACCCCTTTACCACCCGGACCCCGGTCACGGCCTCGTCCACCACCGTGGCCACCCCGGCGGCCTGCTGCTGCGCGTCCCAGCTGGCCGGGAAGAGTCTGCGCCGGGAGGCGAGCGCGACGAACCACAGCGCCGGCCCGACCGCCAGCGCGATCAGCGTCAGGGTGGGGGAGAGGAAGAGCATCGCCACCAGCGACCCGGCGAACAGCACCACGTTGCCCATCAGCAGCGGCACCATGGACAGCAGCGCCTGGACCATGGTCAGGTCGGAGATCGAGCGGCTGACGATCTGCCCGGTGTGCAGCTCGTCCTGGCGGGTGCCGTCCAGCCGGGACAGCGCGCCAAACAGTTCCGTGCGCAGGTCGTGCTGGACGTCCAGGGACAGCTGCCCGCCCCGGTAGCGCCGCACGTACATGCCGGCGAAGTTGGCTGCCGCCGCGGCCAGCAGGGCGACCGCGAGCGGCCAGATGACCGGCCGCACCGGGGACACCAGGTCGTCCACGATGCCCCGCTGGATCAGCGGGATGGCGATCTGGACGCCACTGACGGTCAGCGTGCCGGCCAGTGCGAGCAGCACGTGGCCGGGGTAACGCCAGCAGGCATGAAAGAGCCGCCGGAGCCAGCCAGAACCTGGTTGTGTTGCCGTGGTTGCCATCCTCCCCGTAGGACTGTAGCCGCGGCTACCGGCACCTCATTCCCGGACGGCGGTCCCCGGCTCGGTCACGCCGGGCTCGACCAGGCCGTGCTCGTAGCCGTAGACGACGGCCTGGACCCGGTCCCGCAGCCCCAGCTTGTCTAGCACGTGGGTGAGGTGCGTCTTCACCGTGCTGTGCGAGACGACCAGGTCGCCCGCGATCTCGCTGTTGGACCGGCCCCGCACCACCAGGTCGAGCACCTCCCGCTCGCGCGCGGTGAGCCGGGCCAGCTCGGCCGGTTCGGAGGCCGCGGCCGGGCGCCTGGCCGCGAACTCCGTCAGCAGCCGCCGGGTTACCCCGGGCGAGAGCAGCGCCCCGCCGTCGGCGGCGGCCCGGACCCCGAACAGCAGTTCCTCGGGCGGTGCGTGCTTGAGCAGAAACCCGCAGGCCCCCGCCCGCAGTGCCTCGTACACATACTCATCAAGATCGTAGGTGGTAAGAATGATCACCTTAACGCTGGCCGCCCCCGGCTCCGCGCTGGCGGACGCGACAATCTGCCGGGTGGCCGACAGCCCGTCGAGTACCGGCATCCGGATATCCATCAGCACCACGTCCGGGGACAGTTCCCGGGTGAGCCGCACCGCCTCCCGGCCGTCGCCCGCCTGCCCGGCGACGGCCATATCCGGCTGGCTGTCCAGCAGGATCGCCAGCCCGGCCCGGACCAGCACCTGGTCATCGGCGATCAGCAGCCGGATCATGCCTGCTCCGGCAGGGGGATCGTGGCCGTGACCGCGAAACCGCCGTCCGGCCGGGCGGCCGCCACCAGTTCACCGCCGTACAGCTCGGCGCGTTCGCGCATGCCGTGCACGCCCCGCCCGCCCGGGCCGGGCCGGGGCGGGCGCGCGGCAGCGCCGTTAAGTATCTCGATGTCGAGGGTGGTGGGCCGGTACCTGACCAGCACCTGGGCCGATGCGCCGGGGGCGTGCCGGGCCACGTTGGCCAGGGCCTCGGCCACGATCCGGTACCCGGACAGTTCGAGCCCGGGGGAGAGCGGACGGGCCGGTCCCTCCACCGTGAGCTGGGCCGGCACCCCGGCCGACTCGGCCGTGGCCAGTAGCGCGGGCAGTTCGGCCAGGGTAGGCGCGGGCGGCCGGGCCAGGTCGCCAGCCGGCTCCTGGCGGAGCGCGCCCAGCAGGTGACTGAGCTCGGTGAGCGCCTCCCTGGCCAGCCGCTCCACGGTGGCCAGTACCGAGCCGGCGCCGCTTGTGCTGCCGTTCCCGGCGATCCGGGCCGAGCCCGCCTGGACGGCGATCGCGGACAGCTGATGGGCGACCACGTCGTGCAGCTCGCGGGCGATCCGGGTGCGCTCGGCCTGGTGTGCCGTCTCCACCGCGGCCGCCACCTCGGCCCGCCGGGCGCTGGCCGCGTCGCCGAGCACGAGCGCGGCGGCCAGCAGCGCGAACGGGAGCGCGGCGAACCGGTCCCCGAAGCTGATCGCCGCGGTCACCGCGGCCACGGCCAGGGCCAGCCAGCCCAGCCAGCGGGCATACCGGCGGGATACGCCGGCGTAGGCGCCCAGCCCGTAGGCGCCGACCAGCAGGGCCGCGAACGCCGAGGTCAGGTCGCGGTGCAGCCCCGCCCGGATGGCCAGTACGGCGAGGGCCATGCCGAGCACCGGCAGCGGGAACCGGCGCCGCCAGCAGAACGGGACCGACATGGCCAGCGTCAGCGCCAGCGAGCCGATCACGTCCGGGATCGAGCCGGCGTGGCCGGGTGGCTCCCACCACCACGGCACGTCCGGGAGGCCCCAGATCAGCAGGCCCGCGGCGATGGCCAGGTCGGTCCGGGCCGGGGTGGCCAGCCGTTTCCACTGCGGCATGATCCCGACTCTAGTTCGGCCTTCGCCGGGGGCAACGCCGGTCATCTGGGGGCGCCGCTCATCCGCTGACGTCGGAGCGGCCGAACACCGTCAGCGCCGCCAGCGCGCAGGCCGCGAGCACGCCGGCCAGCCCGAGAAAACCAGCCAGGTGGTCCGGCTGGCCGGTTGCGCTGAGGAACCGGGACCAGAAGTTGGTCGGCAGGGTGGTGTCCGAGGCCTGGCCGGCCGGGAACCCCATCCACGCCTGCACCCAGGTGGCCGGGGTCCACCGGGCCAGGGTGGGCAGGACGGCCAGCACCAGCATGCAGATCACCGCCCCGGCCGCGGCGGCCGTGGTCCCGATGGTCCCGCGGGTGAGCACCGCGGCCAGCAGGCCGATGGCGGCGAAGACGGCCAGCACCAGCAGCGCCCGGGCGGCCTGGGACGCGGCCAGGCCGAGCGCGTGGGCCGCGGTCTGGTGCGCGGCCGGGAGGTGATCGAGATGGACCAGGACCGGTCCGGCGATCGCCAGCGCGGCCCAGCAGATCGCGATCAGCGCGGCCCCGGCCAGCCAGAGGCTGGTGAGTTTGGCCGCCAGTACCTGCCACCTGCGCCCGTGCTGGATGAGCACGTTCTTCATGGTGCGGCCGGACCATTCGCCGCCGATGTGCGCGCCGGCCAGCAGGGCCAGCGCCAGCGCGCCGGGCAGGGAGGCCATCAGCCCGGCCGCCTCGGCGCCCGCCGCCAGCGGGCTGAGCTGCCCAGCCACCTGGGTCGCCATCTGGCCGTCGGGGCCGCCCACGATCCCTTCGGCGTTGTGGGCCGCGCCGACGGCCAGCAGCACGCAGAACAGCGCCGCCGCGCCCGCCACGCCCCAGGTCAGGGGCCGGGCCAGTTTCCTGAGTTCAGCGCTGAGCAGCCGCATCGTTTTCTCCCGTCAGGGCCAGGAACGCCTCTTCCAGCGCGGGGCGCTCGAGCATGATCTGCCGGGCCCAGATGCCAGCCTCCCCGAGCGCCTGGTTCACCGCCCGGCCGTCGGCCGCCTCGGTCAGCACGCTGTCCGCGCCGTCGGCCCGGGCGGCCCAGCGGGTGAGCGCCGCGACCGCGGCCTCTTGCTCGTCCGGCTCCACCATCACCCGGACCCGGGCGATGGCCCGGGCGGGCCACTGCGTGATCAGCCGCCCGGACTGGATGACCGCGACCTCGTCGCATACCTGCTCCACCTCGGCCAGCAGGTGGCTGGACAGGAACACCGTGGTGCCGTCGCCGGCCAGCGACCGCAGCAAGGTGCGGAACTCCCTGATCCCGGCCGGGTCCAGGCCGTTGGCCGGCTCGTCGAGCAGCAGCAGCGACGGCCGTCGCATCAGCGCCGCCGCCAGCCCGAGACGCTGCCGCATGCCCTGCGAGTAGCCCTTGACCTTGCGGCCGGCCACGTCGGTCAGCCCGGTCCGGGCCAGGGCGTGGCCGATGCCGGCCCCGGCCGCCCCGGACCGGGCCAGCACCGCCAGGTTGGCCCGGCCGGTCAGCCACGGGTAGAAGGCGGGTTCCTCGATCATGGCGCCCACGTTCGCGAGCCCGGCCGGATCGGGCACCCGTCGCCCGTTCAGCCAGGCCTGGCCCGAGGTCGGGGTGACCAGGCCGAGCAGGATGCGCAGGGTGGTGGTCTTGCCCGCCCCGTTCGGCCCGAGGAAGCCAAACACCGTGCCCGCCTCGACCCTGAGGTCGAGCCCGGCCAGGGCGGTCACGCCCCGGTAGCGCTTGGTGAGTGCCTGGCACTCGATGATGGCTGTCACGTCGTCCGACGCTAGGCAGCCACCGGGCCGCTGTCGTCAGCGCAGCGATGAACCTCGGCTCGTCTTTTCGGCGAGACGGCCCGCCCGGTCAGGCGGCCCGGGTGGGCGGGCCATGACTGTGCAGGACGCGGCCGTCAGGCCCGGTGGCGGTGGTCGTGCCGTCCGGGTTCAGGCATAGCTGCCAGCCCCAGCGGTGAACGGCCACCAGGTGGTGGAACGAGCACAGGTTGACCAGGTTGGGCAGGGCGGTGGCGCCGCCGTCCGCACGGGGTACCAGATGATGCACGTCGCAGACGCTGGCGGGCTGCTCACAGCCGGGGAAGGCGCAGTGCGGGTGGCGGGCGCTGACCAGCCGGCGCAGGTGGGCCGGGATCGTCTCGGTGGCGGCTCCGATATCCAGCGGCAGGCTGACCGAGGTCAACGGGCCGCGGTCGAGACTGTTGCGCAGCCAGGCGGCCAGCCCGCCCGGGCCGGACAGCGCGTCGGCGGCCATCGCCAGCAGGGCCCGGCCCAGCCGCCGCCGGGAGTGCGGCGACAGCGGCTCGTAGGTCGGGTGGGTGCCGTCGCCCGTCCTGCCGCTGCGCGCGCCGCCGCAGGTGGGCGGGGCGGCAGCCGGTGGGCCAGCGGTGGGGTCGTTCACAGTGGCAGGCGGTGGAACCGGCGGTCCCGGGTGGCCCGGATCGGCCAGGCCATGGCGGGCCAGGAAGACGTCCACCAGCCGGTCCAGGGCGGCCGGGTCGACCCGGCCGGTCACGATCGGGATCACGGTCGCGTCACAGGCCGCCGCGCCGGCCTCGGCCCCGGTCAGCCAGCCGTGCTCGCGGGCGGCGGCGGCCCAGGCGGTCTCACCGGTGCTGGTCATGCCCTGCATCTGGGCCAGGGTGATGTGGACCAGCAACTGGCGGTGCTGACCGGCCCGGCCGGGCAGCATCCCGGCCGCGAGCAGCCGGCGGCAGGCTTCCTCCATGGCGTCGTGCCGCCGCTGGATCGCGCTCCTGCTGTCCTCCGGCCCGGCCTTGCGGCCGAGCGCGTCCAGTACCGCGGCCAGCGCGGCGGCGCAGCCCGGGGTTAGGTCGCCGTTGAGCCGCCCGGCGCCGCGGAAGGTGAGATCCAGCCACACCGCCCGGTCATCGAACCGGTCACCGGGGTCGGCATCGGGTTCCCGGCTGCGGTAGTACATCTCCTCGGCCAGGGCGGCCAGGTCAGCCTGGTCGGTGCCGGCCCGCGCGGCGGTGACCAGGATCTCGTCGGCGTCATCCCGGCGGGCGGCGGGCATCCGGTCGTTCCAGTCGCAGATGGCCCGCGCCCAGGACGCGGAGATCTCCCCGTCCGCTAACGCGCGGCCGACGGCCGGGTGGGCGGCCAGCCGCCGGGTCCAGGCCAGCGCGACCGCGGCGGCGCCCTTGGTGATCCGGGCCTGCCAGCGCAGCCAGGTCCGGGCGCTGCCCTGCGCGTCGGCCTGGTAGCCGGCCTGGGCCTCGAACGCGGTGAGCATCTGCGCCCGGGCGGTGGTGTGCTTGGCCTCGGCCCGCTCCAGCGCCAGCAGCGCCTCGGCCTGGATGCTGGTGGGCAGCGATCCGGCGTCGGCCGCGTTCAGTGCGTCCAGGGCGCGGTCCAGCATGGCCAGCGCGCCGCTCACGCTCACCGGGTCCCGCGGGTCGCACATGCTGCTCACCTCCGCCCGTTCCTGCCAATCTCA
>DATDGI010000239.1:0-16974 GCA_036522155.1 Streptosporangiaceae bacterium | reverse complement strand
AGGCGGGAGGTGAGCAGCCCGCCGGGCAGCGCGCCGATCAGGGTGCCGATCGGGTAGGCGGCTACCAGGATGCCCGCCCCGGCCTTCGACAGGCCCGCTGCGTGCGCGTAGTGCGGCAGCAGCGGGGTCAGCGCGGTGAAGAAGATGGTGTCGACCAGCACCAGCGCACAGATGAAGCCAAGCAGCGCGCGCATCGGCGCGGTCAGCCGGGCTGGGGCCTGCGTCACTCCGGCTCCATCAAGCTGACCACCCTCACCACCCGTCCGATGCCGGCCGTAGCACACGCTCAGGCCATACCGCCTACGGTCTCACATCGGCCAGCCGAACCCGGCCTGGCCCGGTTGGCGGGCGCTGGCCGCTGTGGCCGGGCCCGGCGTGTGAGGTCCGATTTCCGCCGGGAATGGCGGCGACCGCAGTCCAGACTGCTGGTGTGAGCAATCAGGGAGGCAGCGGGGGCCAGGCATCTGACGTCAGCCCGCCTGGCCGGCCGGCACCATCAGCCGCGGCCGCCAAAACCAGCCACGCGGCGCCGGGCGGGCGGCCACCGGGCCAGCCGTCCCGGCCGGGCCGGCTGGCGCTGCTGGCTGCCGGGGTGACCGTGGTGCTGTGGGCGTCGGCGTTCGTGGCCATCCGCAGCGCCGGGCGCGACTTCTCCCCGGGCGCGCTGGCGCTGGGCCGGCTGCTGTGCGCCTGCCTGGTGCTCGGCGTGGTGTCGGTGGTGCGCCGGGAGGGATGGCCGCCGCGGGCGGCGTGGCCCGGGATCGCGGTGTCCGGAGTGCTGTGGTTCGGCGTGTACATGGTCGCGCTGAACTGGGGTGAGCAGCAGGTGGACGCGGGCACCGCGGCCATGGTCGTCAACGTCGGGCCGGTGATCATCGCGCTGCTGAGCGGGTGGCTGCTCGGCGAGGGCCTGCCGCGTGCGCTGCTGGCCGGGGTGGCGGTGTCGTTCGCCGGCGTGATCCTGGTCGGCCTGTCCGCCTCCAGCGGCGGGCACGCGCCGGTGACCGGGGTGCTGCTGTGCCTGCTGGCGGCGGTGTCCTACTCGGTCGCGGTGGTCAGCCAGAAGCCGGCCCTGCGGTACGCGTCGGCGCTGCAGGTGACCACGTTTGGCGCCGCGGTGGGCGGGCTCGGCTGCCTGCCGTTCGCCGGCCAGCTGGTGGCCCAGGTGGCCAGCGCGCCGGTGGGCGCCACCCTGAGCGTGTGCTATCTCGGCGTCTTCCCGACCGCGGTGGCGTTCACCACCTGGGGCTACGCACTGGCCCGTACCCCGGCCGGGAAGATGGGCACGACCACCTACCTGGTGCCGGCCGTCACCGTGCTGCTGTCGTGGGCCCTGCTCGGCCAGGTTCCCGGCGGGCTGGCGTTCGCCGGCGGCGCGCTGTGCCTGGCCGGGGTGGCCGTCTCCCGGCGCCGTTAGCCGTGGCGGCCCGGCCGGCTGTCGGCGCCCGCCAGGCTGTCATAGCCCGGTGGCAGCATGGGCCGGGAGCGGATGGGAGCTGGCCGGTGGTCACCGTCGACGACATTCGGGCCTGCGCGATGGCGCTGCCCAGAACCGAGGAGCACCTGATCTACGACCATGTCAAGTTCCGGGTCGGGAAGATCGTCTACGCGTCGGTCTCGCCGGACGAGACGATCATGGGATTCGGCTTCCCACGGGAGGAGCGCGACGCGCTGATCGCCGCCGAGCCTGCCAAGTTCTGCCTGCCCCGGCTCAGCGATCAGCGTTTCCACTGGGTGCACGCTCGGATGGCCGAACTCAGCGTGGCCGAGATGCGCGAACTGGTCACCGACGCGTGGCGGATGGTGGTGCCAAAGCGGGTTGCGGCCGGGCATAGGTTCGGCACATGAGCCAGCGCGTGCCCTTACTGGGCGGTGAGAAGGAAAGCCTGCACGTCAGCCTGGACCGGCACCGTGACGTGGTGCTCTGGAAACTGGACGGGCTGAACGACGAGCAGCTCCGGCGGCCGATGACGCCGTCCGGCACCAGCCTGCTGGGCCTGGTCAAGCACCTGGCCGCGGTCGACTATGTCTGGTTCTGCGAGACCTTCGGCCGCGACACCGAGCCGCTCCCGTTCGACGATGATGATCCCGATGCCGACCTGCGGGTCGAGCCGGGCGAGACGACCGGGGACATCGTCGCGTTCTACGGCCGCGCCCGGCAGGCGTCCGACCGCGTCGTCGACGAGCTGGACGTGACCGCCACCGGGCAGGCCTGGTTCGGTGACACCGTGTCGCTGCGCTGGGTGCTCATCCACATGATCGAGGAGACCGCGCGCCACTGCGGCCACATGGACATCGTGCGCGAGCTCATCGACGGGCAGACCGGCGATCACCAGCGGGAGTGACGCCGGCCGCCCGGCGGCCGGTCCTGGCTACCCCAGCTCGCCACCGACCCGCTCCCTGATCTCCTGGACCGCCCAGTTGTTGCCGTCCGGGTCGGTGAAGTAGCAGAACTTGCCGCCGTCCCGCGGGTCCAGGGTCTCCACCTCGGAGACATCGACGCCCCGCCCGGACAGCTCGGCCCGGGCCGCCTCGATGTCGCTGACGACCAGCTGCAGCCGGGCGCTCGACCCGGGGTCGTAGCTGGCGGGCACCGTCACCGGCCCGACCACGACCGAGCAGGCCGACCCGGGCGGGGTCATGTGCACGACCCGCAGAGCCGGGCTCGGCGTGACGTCCGCGTCCAGGTGGAATCCCAGCTTGTCGAGGTAGAAGCTCTTCGCCCGGTCGACGTCGGTCACCGGGACCACCACCACTTCCAGTTTCCAGTCCATGCCACTCACCTTTCCGGTTGCCACGCCCGGGAGGGCGCCGTCAGCAATAGGACGGAGCCGGGCCGCCCATCTCGACATCGGGCCCCAGCCGGGTTACGGGTAGCGTGCTGGCCATGGACGAGCAGGCCGTTGACGCCTACCTGGCGCGCATCGGCGTGCCCGGGCCCCTGGCCGCCGACGCGGCGGCGCTCCGCTTGCTGCACCGGGCGCACCTGCTGGCCGTGCCGTTCGAGAACATGAGCATCCACCTGTCCGAGCCGATCTCACTGGCGGAGGACGATCTTCTTGACAAGATCGTTAACCGGCGGCGGGGTGGCTTCTGTTACGAGCTGAACGGGGCGTTCGCGCTGCTGCTGGAGGCGCTGGGGGCCGGGGTGAAGCGGGTCGCCGCACGGGTGTACGGCCAGGACGGGCTCGGGCCGCCGTTCGACCACCTGGCCCTGGTCGTCCGCCCGGCCGACGGCAGCGGGCCATGGCTGGCCGACGTCGGCTTCGGCGCTCACAGCAGCTACCCGCTGCTGCTGGGCAGCAGGCAGGAGCAGGCCGATCCCGGCGGCACGTTCCTGCTGGCGGACGCGGCCGATGCCGACCTGGACGTGTACAAGGACGGCCAGCCCCAGTACCGGATCGAGCTGCGGGAACGGGTGCTGGCCGACTTCGTCCCCACCTGCTGGTGGCAGCAGACCTCACCGCAGTCCCACTTCACCCGCAGCACCATCTGCTCTCGGCTCACCGAGGACGGCCGGATCTCCATCAGCGGGCACACCCTGATCCGGACCAGCGGCGGAACCCGGGACGAGCAGGAACTGCCCGATGACCAGGTGCTGGCCGCCTACCGCGAGCACTTCGGGATCAGCCTCAGCCGAGTCCCTGGGGACTAGCCGCCGGCCGCCGGGCTGTCACCGCGCGCCGCAAGCGCCGCTTCGATGTCGGTCCGGTGGTTGTCCGCGTGCCGGATCGCGATCTGCGCGAACCGCTCGGCCTGGCCGTCACCCGCCGCCAGGTCGGCCTCGGACAGGCCCGCGACGAGCTCACTCATGGCCACGCCGCTGCGTGCCAGATGCCCGGCCGCCTGGGTCCTGGACACGGTGGCCGCGGCCTGGGCGTGCTCGGCGTTGAGCGCGTCCACGATGTCGCCGTCCACCACCACCGTTTTCCCGGCGACGAGATCGCGCAGCCAGCCCGCGAGGTACTCGTACGCGTCCGCGACATGATCAATCACCACCGCGACCGGCCGCGGGTCGCCTGCCAGCGGCGCCGACCGCCACTGCTCGTCGGTGCAGCCGTGCACGAAGCCGATCAGCCGGTCCCGGGCCGCGCCGATCTCCGCAGCGTACTCGGCTGGGCTGCGCACCTGATCCGCCATGGCGCCAGCCTATGCGGCAGACTCGGCGGGAGGGAGGAACGATGACGGACGAGCCGTTCCGCACCATCATCGAGCCGTTCCGCATCCACTCGGTGGAGCCGATGCGGCAGACCACCCGGGCGGACCGGGCCGCCGCGCTGGCGGCGGCCGGCTACAACCTGTTCGAGCTGCCCGCCGAGGACGTGCTGATCGACCTGCTCACCGACTCCGGCACCGGGGCGATGTCGGCCGCCCAGTGGGCCGGCCTGCAGCTGGGCAACGAGGCGTACGCCGGCTCACCGTCATTCCAGCGGTTCCGCGAGGCGGTGACCGGGCTGTTCCCGTTCCGCCACGTGCTGCCCACCCACCAGGGCCGGGCCGCGGAGAAGATCCTGTTCACCGCGGTCGGTGGGCCCGGCCGGATCGTGCCGAACAACACCCACTTCGACACCACGCGGGCCAACATCGAGTTCACCGGCGCGCAAGCGGTCGACCTGCCCATCGAAGAAGGCCTGCAGCCCGGCACCCGGCACCCGTTCAAGGGCAACATGGACGTTGCCGCGCTGGAGGAACTGCTGGCCGCGCAGGCCAGCGTGGTCCCGCTGGTGATGCTGACCGTGACCAATAACTCCGGCGGCGGCCAGCCGGTCAGCCTGGCCAACATGCGCGAGGTGCGCGAGGTGTGTGACCGCTACCAGACGCCGCTCTTCCTCGACGCCTGCCGGTTCGCCGAGAACGCGTGGTTCATCAAGACCCGCGAGCCCGGTTACGCCGACGCCGGGGTCGGCGACATCGTCCGGGAGATGGCGGGCCTGGCCGACGGCATGACCATGTCGGCCAAGAAGGATCCGCTGGCCAACATCGGCGGCTGGCTCGCGCTCAACGACGACAGCCTGGCCGAGCGGTGCCGCAACCTGGAGATCCTGACCGAGGGCTTCCCCACCTACGGCGGGCTGGCCGGCCGGGACCTGGAGGCGATCGCCCAGGGCCTGCACGAGTGCATCGACGACGGCTATTTGCGCTACCGGATCCGGTCCATCGCCTACCTCGGCGAAGCGCTGGAGGCGGCGGGCGTCCCGGTCGTCGTGCCGTTTGGCGGCCACGCCGTGTTCATCGACGCCCGCGCCATGCTGCCGCACATCGTCCCGCTGCAGTACCCCGGCCAGGCGCTGGCCTGCGCGCTGTACGAGGAGGGCGGGGTGCGCTCGTGCGAGATCGGGACCGTCATGTTCGGCCTGCGGCCGGACGGCATCGAGGCACCGGCCGCGATGGACCTGGTCCGGCTGGCCGTCCCGCGCCGCACCTACACCCAGAGCCACATCGACTACGTGATCGAGGTGGTCACCCGGGTCGCGGCCCGGGCGGCGGGGCTGCCGGGCATGCGGATCGTGTCCCAGCCGGCCCAGTTGCGCCACTTCACCGCCCGCTTCGCGCCGCTGGCCTGACGCCGCGGCCGGGTGTGGCTGCCGGCTCCGCGCCGTGCCACGCATGGGCCGGGCGCGGCTGCCGGGCTCCGCGCCGCGCCAGCTACCCGGCCGGCACGTACGCGCCGTTGCAGATGTCCTGGTAGTGGCTGGCGCTAAAGGACTGGCCGTGCTGCGGGAAGTACCACTCCACCGCCCGGTACATCAGCTTGCCGTGGCAGGTTCCCAGGTTGAACGCGACCACGGTGGCCTGCTGCTGGCGGCCGGTGGCGACGCTCTGGTTCGGCCCGACGTAGTCGCTGGTGCCGGTGCCGACCGCGCGTGAGCCGCCCCACGACGTCCAGACGACGTGGACGAGCAGCCCGGTCGGATCCCCGCCGTTGAAGATCCTGGCCGGCCGCACTTCCCCGAACCCGGCCCCGTGCGCGAAGAGCCCGGCCGGACGGCCGAGGGTCGGCACGGCGGAGACCTTGGCGGTCCCGGATGCCGCTACCGGGCTGGCTGAACCCGCGCAGCCGGCGCAGATCAGCGCGGCGGCGGTGACCGGCACGGCCACGAGCACCCCGGGCCAGTGCCCCATCCCCGGCCGCAGCCAGCGCCGAACGATTCGCATGGTGGTCTCCCGCCTCTTCATGACCGCACCTTCTTCTACTCCGGCCACGCCCCGTTGGCAACGAACTGTCCTTAGGACTTGCCGAACGCGTTGCCGGTTGCACCGCGCGGGGCAGGAATCTGGCGCCGCGCCGGGCCGGCTATGGTCGCGCCGATGGAACGGGTGGAGGTGGCGGTCGTCGGAGCCGGCCTGCTCGGCTCGGCCACCGCCTGGGCGCTCGCCACCCGGGGGGCCCGGCCGGTGGTGCTTGAGCAGTTCGGCCTCGGCCATGCCCGCGGCTCCTCGCACGGTGCGACCCGCATCTTCCGGTTCTCCTATCCCGATCCCGGTTACGTGCGGATGGCGTCGGCCGCGCAGCCAGCCTGGGCCCGGCTGCAGGCCGCCGCGGGCGAGGAACTGCTGGTCACGACGGGCGGCCTGGACGCCGGGCCGGGAGCCGGTGTGTGCGCGGCCGCGCTGGCCGAGTGCGGCGTCAGGCACTCCTGGCTGACCGCTGACCAGGTCAGCGACCGCTTCCCCGGCATCGCGGTCCGCCCCGGAGAGCGGATGCTGTTCCAGCCCGACTCGGGCGTGTGCCTGGCCGGGCGCACCGTGGCGGCGCTCCAGCGGCTGGCCCGCCAGCACGGGGCGGACCTCCGCCCCGGCTCGCCGGTGCTGGCCATCGAGCGCGGCGGCGGCCGTGCGATCGTCCACACCGCGGCGGGCGCGATCTCAGCCGGCGTGGTGGTCGCCGCCGCCGGGCCGTGGAGCGGGCGGCTGCTGGCCGGGGCGGTCACCCGCGCGCCCCGGCTGGCCCCCACGCTCCAGCAGGTGCGGTATTTCCGGCCGAACGACGCCAGCCCGGCCGCCTGGCCCACGCTGATCGAATGGCCGTCGGGCGCGCCGGCCTGGTACACGGTGCCGATGCTCGGCGGCGCGCCCGGGGTGAAGGTCGCCTCGCACCTGCTCGGCCCGGCGGTCGACCCCGGCGACGGGCCGTTCACCAGTATCGACCCGGGCCCGGAGGACCAGGCCGCCGCCTACGTGCGGGACCGGCTGCCGGGCCTGGACCCGGCCCCGCTCGCGCCGGAGACCTGCCTGTACACAATGACCGCCGACGAGGACTTCGTGCTCGACCGGGACGGGCCGGTGGTGGCCGGGGCCGGCTGCTCCGGCCACGCCTTCAAGTTCGGCCCGCTGCTCGGCGAGGTCCTGGCCGCCCTGGCCCTCGGCGAGCCCGCGCCGGTGGACCTCACGCGGTTCTCGCTGGCCCGGCCCGCGCTGGCGTCACCACCCATGGCTGATACCTAACGGATGGCTCCGGGCCGGTCTCAGGCCCGCCGGCGCACGAGCCAGATGGCCGCCCCGATGAGCAGCAGCGACAGCAGCAGCAGCCAGCCGCCCTCGATCAGCTGGAAGTGCCAGAACCGGATCTCCGGCTGGTAGGCCGACCACTGCGTGTAGTGATGCGCAGAGAGGTAGGCCGTCGCTGCGTTCGGGTTGAGCGAGTTCCGCACGGTTGCGGGTGCGTGCGCAATCACGTTGCGGATCGTCTGCTGGTTCGCTGTCGCGCCGTTCGGGCCGATGTACCACTGGCTGGTCACCCACGGCGGGTTGTTGTAGCTGGGGCTGCCCTTGACGACCAGCGGCGCCTGATAGTGCTTCCGCAAGAACAGGAACGTGCCGAAGTCGAGCCCGGTCCATATGGCCAGCGACGCGGCCATGGCGGGCACGGTGCGCTTGATCAGCACCCCGGCGATGGCGCCGATCGCGAAGGCGGCCAGCGCCCAGGCGGCGAAGTCCACTCCGCGCATGTCGAACAGCTGAGGTGCCAGCACGCCGTCGAAGCGCTCGGCGAAGAACGGCTGGTAATACCAGGAGAACAGCAGGCTGAACGCGCCGGCCGCCGCGGTGACCGCGATGGCGAGCAGCGCCAGCTTGGCCACCACCCAGCGCAGCCGGCCGCAGCCCTGGGTCCAGGCGAACCGGAACGTCCCGGTCTCCAGCTCCCGGGCCAGCAGCGGCGCGCCGACGAACACCCCGATGAGCACGGGGATCACATGCAGAAGGATGGTCATCTCCTGCGCGGTGTGGTAGTAGCTGCTGAACGGCCTGCCGGTCACCTCGCAGACCGCGGACCCGGCCGGGTGGCAGGACGCCACGGCCAGGTAGGCGCTGTGGATCTTCAGGCCCATGATCAGCAGGTACAGTGCCAGGCCGCCGAGCAGCGCGGCCACCCCCGCCAGCGCCACCCGGTGCTGCCGCCAGGTGACCCAGGCCAGCCTCGGCCATGGCACCGGCCGCCGCCGGGCGGTACCGGGGCGCCCCGGCGCGGTCAGCGCGGTCATGACGTCATCGCCGTCGCGTCCCGCAGCGGCCGGGGGCCGGGCAGCGCCGCCGCCTCCGGCTCCCGCAGATAGGCCAGCACGAGTTCCTCCAGGCTGACCGGATGCGACTCCCAGCCGCCGGGCGGCGGCTGGCCGGGCCGATCGGTCCTGACCAGCAGGTGAGCCTGCGCCTGCCCGCCACGGGCATGCACCACCCGCAGTCGTTCGGAATCATCCAGGGCCTGGCTGGCGGGACCGGTGAACGTCCGGTGCGTGGCCAGCAGGTCCTCGACCTCACCGGCCACCTGCACCCGGCCGCGGGCGAGCACGATCAGGTAGTCGGCGACCCGCTCCAGCTCGGCCAGCGCATGCGAGGAGAGCACCACGGTTATCCCCTCCTCGGCGACCGCCGCCATCACGCCGGCCATGAAGTCGTGCCGGGCCAGCGGGTCGAGCATGGCCAGTGGCTCGTCCAGGACCAGCAGCTGCGGGTGCCGGGCCAGCGCCACAGTGAGAGCCAGCTGGGCCTGCTGGCCGCCGGACAGCTTGCCGACCTTCTTGGCCAGCGGGATGCCAAGCTCGGCCAGCCGGGCCTGCGCGTGCTGCTGGTCCCAGCGGCGGTTGAGGTTCCGCGTCACGTGCAGCATGTCGGCGACCGGCAGGTTCTTGTACAGCGGCGCGTCCTGAGCGACGAACCCGATGCCGTCCAGCGCGGCCGGCGAGCCGGGCTGCTCCCGGCCGAGCACGCTGATCCGGCCCGCGGTGGGGGCGAGCAGGCCCACGGCCAGGTGCAGCAGGGTGGTCTTGCCCGCGCCGTTCGGCCCCACCAGGGCCACCACCCGGCCGCCGGGGATCGCCACCGTGCAGTCCCGCAGCGCCCAGGCGCGGTGATAGCGCTTGCCGAGGCCTCCGCACTCGATCACATTCATGCCACTTCCCCCGTCTGGCTGGGTGCGCCACGGCCGGCGGCCGGGCTGCCGCGGCGCTCACGGAAATCCCGCAGCGCGCTGGTCATCAGGGCGACGATGCCGTCCTCGTCCAGGCCCGCCGACTGCGCGGTGGCCAGCCAGCCGAGCAGCGACCGGCGCAGCGTGGCCAGTTGGGGCAGTGCGACCTGGTCCAGGGTGGCCTCGACGAACGTGCCCTGGCCGGGCCGCCCGGCCGCCAGGCCCTTGTGCTCCAGCTCGCGGTAGGCCTTCAGCACCGTGTTGGGGTTGATCGCCAGGCCGGCGACCGCATCCCGGATCCGGGGGAGCTGGTCACCCGGCTGCAGGTAGCCGAGCCGCAGCGCGTGCTCGACCTGGTGCACGAGCTGGAGGTAGGTCGGCACGCCCGAGGCCGGGTCGAGCCGGAACTCGATCGGCGACCGGCCCGCTCCGGCCCCGGGGCCAGCCGCGCCCTCGCTCCTACCCTCTTTATCTATCTTCATAGGAAAACCATATAGCCAGCGCCCAGGTTGTCAACCGCCTCCCGCAACCGGGGGCGGTATTTGCCCTACAATGCACCCACTTCGTCCGCCAGAGGCTAGGCACGATGAGCGGGAGCAACTGACCGGATGATGCTCACTACGCATGCCACGGGCATGCCTGGCAGGGCGGCAGTGGGCGGCGGCCCGCTCGCCGCCGGCGTTCATGGTTAGCCGGCGCGATCGCCCCGCCCGCATGGGGACGGGAGGCAGGCATTCCCGGCCCGGCCCTGCTGCGCGCGCAAGGCTCGCAGGCACAGCCGTCGGCCTCAGCCTGGCGGTCATCGCGGGCCTGATCGTGATCCTGGTGGTCTGGCGGCCTGACGCGCATGCGCCGGTACCGGCGGCCGTCCACCGGCAGACACATGCCCCAGCGGTGCGCGAACGGCCGTCGCCCTCCCCGGTGCCCGTTCCGCAGCGGCATCAGCGTGACCCGCTGGGGGCGGCGGCGAGGTCGTATGTCCGCACCCGGAGCGGCTCGGTGATGGCGGCCGTGTACGACGTGGACACCAGCCAGACGTGGAGCCTTGGTCACGGGCAGCCGCAGGCGGAAGCAAGCATCGTCAAGCTCGACATACTCGAGACGATGTACGCGCAGCACCGCAAGAGCGGCACCGGTCTTTCACCGCAGGATCAGCTGCTGGCCCAGCAGATGATCGAGGACAGCGACAACGACGCCGCGACCAGCCTGTGGGACACCGTCGGCGGCGCACCGGCGATCCGGTTGTTCAACACCGCGGCCGGCCTGAGCGACACGGCGCCATCCCCGTGCGTTGTCTGCCAGGGATTCCCGTGGCCGGGCTGGGGCCTGACGACGACGGTGCCAGCCGACCAGCTTGCCCTGCTCCGTGAGCTCATCGAGCCCGGCCCGCTGCTCACCGGCCGGCAGCGCCGCGCCGCCCTGGAGCTCCTGGAGAACGTGGCGCCGTCGCAGCGCTGGGGAGTATCCGGCGGGGTGCCATCACAAGTGACGGTGGCCCTGAAGAACGGCTGGCTGCCCCTGAACGATGCCGACACCGACTGGCAGATCAACAGCATCGGCTGGATCTCGGGCCGCGGCCGGGACTACCTGATGGCCGTCCTGACCACCGGGAACCCGGACGAGCAGTACGGCATCGACACCATCGACCAGTTGTCCTCCATCGTCTGGTCGGCCATGCGGTGACGGCCGGCCTGACTGGGCCTGGCGGGCCGGCCGCTGCGCCGCGAGCAGGCCGGAGCCGGCGAGGATCATGGGTATGCCGTTGGCCGCGGTCATCGTCAATCGCACCCGGGTCGCCGGGCTGCCCGGGTTCCGGCAGGCCTGCCGGTACGCCGCCACGGCCAGTGGCTGGCAGCTTGAGATCCTGGAAACGACCGTGGACGACCGCGGCGTCGGGCTGGCCCGCGATGCGGTGGCCGGAGGAGCCAGCCTGGTCATCGCCGCTGGCGGCGACGGCACCGCCCGGGCCTGCGCGCAGGCCCTGGCGGGGACCCAGGTCCCGCTCGCGATCATCCCGCTGGGCACGGCCAACCTGGCCGCCCGGGCGCTGGGCGTGCCGCGCCGGGCCGTCAGCGCGCTGGCTGTCGCGTTCGGCGGCCGGGAACGCCGGATCGACCTGGCGCTCGCCGAACTGGGCGACGGGGCGGCCGGGCTGACGTTCGCGGCCATGGCCGGCATCGGGCTGGACGCCGAGGTGGTCGCCGCCACCCCGCACCTGCTCAAGCGGCGGGGCGGCTGGGCCGCCTACGCGGCCACCGGCGTGGCCCATCTGGCTGGCCGGCCAACCGGCTTCACCATCGCCCTCGACGGTGGCGAGCCGCTGGTCTGGCGGGCACGGTCGGTCGTGGTGGGCAACGGGGGGCTGCTGCCCGGCGGGTTCACCCTGCTCCCGGCGGCACGGCTCGACGACGGCCTGCTCGACGTGGGCATCCTCGCGCCGGCCGGGCTGGCCGACTGGCTACGGGTGGCACGCCGGGTGCTGGCCGGTGGCGGTCCCGACGACCGGCGGCTGGCCCGGTTCCAGGCGCGCCGGGTCGAGATCCATGCCGAGCGGGTGCTGGCCCGCGAAGCCGACGGCGAGGTCGTCGCCCCGGGCAGGCGCCTCACGGTCACGCTGCTCCCGCAGGCGCTGATCGTGCGTGTGCCCTGACCCGTACGCGTGCCCTGACCGGCCGCCGCCGGGCGGCATGACTGCCCGCAGACCGGGAAAGGGGCACCATACTGGTGAACCGAGGTAAATGTCAGCCGATGAGGCAGGGTAGGCATGCGGCTACGGGCGGGCGTGGCAATCGATCTGGGCACGGTCAACACCCTCGTGCACGTGGCCGGCCGGGGAATCGTGATCGATGAGCCGTCGGCGATCGCGATCGAGCGGGGCACCGGCCGGTTCAGTGCCGTCGGCCAGGCGGCGGACGGCCTGGCCGGCAAGGAGCCGCAGGGCATCGAGGTCATCCACCCGCTGCGGGACGGTGTGGTGGCCGACCTGGACGCCGCCGCCGCCATGCTGCAGGCCTTCCTGCGGCGGGCCGGGCTCCGCCGCACGCTGCTCCGGCCGGCCGCGGTGGTCTGCGTGCCGGGCGGCGCCACCTTTGTGGAGCGCCGCTCGCTGGCCGCCGCCGCGGCCGCGGTAAAGCCCCGCTGCACGATCCAGATGGTCGACGAACCGGTCGCGGCCGCCGCCGGGGCCGGGGTCGGCCCGGCGGACGGGGCCGGCGCCTTCATCGTCGACGTCGGCGGCGGCACCACCGAGGTGGCGGTGGTGGCCGGCGGCCACCTGGTCCGCGCCGAGTCGCTGCGGCTGGCGGGCAACGCCATGGACGAGGCCATCGTGCACGCGGTCAAGGCCGAGCTAGGCCTGCTCATCGGCCGGAACGCGGCCCGGACCCTGAAGATGACCACCGGGCTCGGCGACGGCGGGGCCGGCTGGGTGGAAACGGTCGGGGTGGACGCGGCCCTTCGCACGCCCCGGGTCGAGAAGGTGCCCGGCCAGCTCGTCGCGGACGCGCTGGAGCATCTGGTCGCGATGATCGTGTCGGCGGTGACCGGCATCCTGTCCGACATCCCGCCCAATCTCGCCGAGGACGTGGTGCGGGGGAAGATCCGGCTGGCCGGCGGCGGCGCGCTGCTGCCCGGCCTGGCCAGCCGGATCGAGGTGGCCACCGGGATCGGCGTGGTCGTGGTGGACGACCCGCTGCGGTGCGTCGTCCGGGGTGCGGCCGAGATCCTGGAGTACCACGGCGGTCTGTTACGCGCGTGACCTGGGCGCCGGAGGCGGTCGGTGACGCCCCGCGCGCCCGGGCACCGGGCCGGTCAGGTCCGCCCGCGCCGCCACACCGGCTTGCGCTTGCCGAGAAAGGCCCGCATGCCCTCCTGCGCGTCCGGCAGCTGGCTGGTCGCGGCCATCACCTCGATCGCGTAGGCGTAGGCCTTCGGCTGGTCGAGGTCGATCTGGGCGTACAGCGCCTGCTTGCCGATGCCCTTGCTCTCCGCGGACCCGCGGGTGACCCGCTCCAGCAGGTCCTGCACCGCCGAATCGAGCTGGCCGGCCGGCACCACCTCGTTGACCAGCCCCCAGTCCAGCGCTGTGTACGCGTTGATGGTGTCGCCGGACAGGGCCAGCTCGGCCGCCCGTTTGCGGCCGACGTTGCGCGCGATCGCCACCATCGGCGTGTGGCAGAACCAGCCGCCCCGGCCGCCGGGAGCGGCGAAGCCCGCGGCCTCGCTGGCCACCGCCAGGTCCGCGCTCGCGACCAGCTGGCAGCCGGCCGCCGTGGCCAGCCCGTGCACCCGCGCCACCACCGGCTGCGGCACCTGCTGCATGAGCGTCATCAGCTCGGTGCAGGTCATCAGCAGGGCGCGCACCGCCGCCAGGTCGCCGCCGGCCACCTCGGCCAGGTCGTGCCCGGCCGAGAACACCGGGCCGTTGCCGGCCAGCACGATGCCGAGCGCGTCGCTCTCACCGATCTCGCGGAACGCCATGATCAGCTCGCGCATGTGCGCCAGGGAAAGGCTGTTGCGCCGCTCGGGACGGTTCATCGTGATGGTGGCGAAGTCCCCGGACCGTCCGGTCAGGATGTGCTCGAACCCCATGCCGGCCTCCCTGTTCCCCCCGCAGCCTACGTGGGCCCGCCCGGCTGGCCCGGTGCCGCGGCCGGGGGGGGGTCAGCCGCTGGCCGGGCCGGCCGGCGGTATCTGGGTGACCAGCAGATCCAGCCCGGCCGCCTGCGCGCTCATGCTCGTCCGGATGTACGGCCCGGCCCAGCTGATGCCAAGGGTGCGGCCCCGCCGGTCGTCGGCCCACGCCGCCAGCGCGTTCTGGTGCATGTAGGCCTGGTAGTCGGCGCCGCCCACCCGGTCGTACAGCAGCTTCAGGTTGTCCATGAAGATGCCCTTGAACGCCGGCGCGTCCCGGCCGCAGCGCTGGCACGGATCGTGCAGGATGCCCGCCGGGCTCAGCTCCGGATTATTCATAACGGCGTGCGCCACCTGCCCGGCCGTCACCAGGTAGGAGTCGTTGCCGGTCATCCCGGCCAGGCTGACCAGCGCGCCGATCAGGGCGCCCTGGTTGTAGGTCCACAGCGGCGAGCCCAGTGCGGCCTGGCACTGCTGGGTGACGCCGTCCACGACCAGGTGAGACGGGGTGAGCATGCCGCTGGCCGAGAACCAGGCCCACTCCCGCAGGGCCCATTCCCGGTAGTACTGGTCGCCCGGGCTCAGCTCGTGCAGCAGGACCGCGTCCTGCAGGAAGACCTCGTTGGTGATGGCGTCCTTGTACGGCCGGTTCTCCCGCCACAGCAGGCCCCCGCCGCAGGAGGGGGTCCAGCCCCTGGTGATGGCGGCGAAGACCGACTTGGCCTGCTGGAGGTAGGCGGGATTGCGGGTCAGCTGGTAGGCCCGGATCCAGGTCAGCGCCCACCAGCTCTCGTCGTCGTAGTAGGGGCCGAGGAAGCCGTCGGTGAAATGGTGCGCCCGGTAGGTAGCGGTGAGGTCGCCGAGGTAGGCGCGTGACCCCGTGGCCTGCATGTAGTCGATGGTGGCCCGGATGGCGTTCGCCCCCTGCCACAGGTGGGTCCGCAGGTAGGCGCCGGAGTACTGCGCATTCAGTTCCGCCACCGCGGCGGACGCCTCGGTGGTGAAGACGCTCGCCGGCCCATGGGCCAGCGGCTGGGCCGGCTCACCTGGCCCGGGATCGCGGCCCGCGCTGGCCTTGTGGTGGCCGACGCCGATGGCCACCAGCACGGCCACCACGATGATCATCTGAGCGGTCCGGGCGGCGCTACCCGACCGGCGGCGCCCGCCGCCGGCTCCCTGGCCCGACCTGTCACCCATGCGTTCTGTCTTCGCACCGCCCGCGCGCTGGCTGGCCGCCCGGATCAGGCGGGCGAGCACCGGCGCTGGCCGCCCGGCTGACGCCGGGCGGTTAGAACCGGACAATAGCCGATGAACCTGCATGTCCCATGACCTCCCGGGAGCCAGCAGGCCAAGCCTGGCCGCGCCCTGGACATTCACCGTGAGCGGCCTGGACGCCAGCCGGGGGCGCCCCGTGCGCGGGCGCAGGACCCCGCGTGCGCCGGGCCGTGGCCAGCGGTGGTTCCGGTACGCTCCTCATGCACTCCATTGCCCCGGGCATGACCGATGCCGCGGTTCGCGAAGTCAGGGGATGATCACTTCGGCCAGGAATCAGGAGACGGCGAGGGCCGGCCGGGTGCTGCCCCCGCGCGCCGCCCGGATGGTCTCCCCGATCGCCGCGGTGGTGGGAGCGATGGCATTGATCTCGTGCGTGAGCGCGGGCTCGTCCCCCGCGGGCTCATCCGCGGGCGGGGTGGCCGCCTCGGGCGCGGCATCCCTCCGTCCGGCTCCCTCCCCCCGCCCGGATCTGCCCGCGCTCACGCCGGAGCAGATGGCCGGCCAGCGGGTGATCTACAGCTACTCGGGCCTCACCCCGCCCGCCTCGCTGCTCGGCTGGATCCGGCACGGTGAGGCCGCCGGGGTCATCTTCTTCGGCGGCAACATCGCCAGCACGGCCCAGATCGCCGGTGTGATCAAGGAGCTGGACCAGGCCAACGACGCGGCCAGCAACCCGATGCGCAAGCTCCCGCTGCTGCTGATGACCGACCAGGAAGGTGGCGTGGTCCGGCGCCTGCCCGGCGCGCCGGTGCTGTCGGAGAAGGAGATCGGTGACTCGCCGGATCCGGTCGCCCAGGCCAAGGCGGCCGGCACCGGGGCCGGGCAGAACCTGGCCAGCGCCGGGATGAACGTGAACCTGGCGCCGGTACTCGACGTGTACCGGGCGCCGGGTGACTTCGACGACCAGTTCGGCCGCTCCTACAGCATGGACCCGCGCGTGGTGTCCACCCTAGGCGCCGATTTCATCAGGTCCCAGCAGGCCACCGGGGTGGCCGCGACCGCCAAGCACTTCCCCGGCCTGGGCGCGGCCGACGTCACCGAGAACACCGACCTGCGGCCGGTGACCCTCAGCGTGAGCCTGGGCGACCTGCGCACCACCGACGAGTTCCCCTACCGGGCGGCCATCGCCGCCGGGGTCAAGCTGGTGATGGTGAACTGGGCGATGTACCCGGCCCTGGACGCCAGCCGCCCAGCCGGGCTCTCGCCCGCCGTCATCAACGGCGAACTGCGGCGGCGGCTCGGCTTTACCGGCGTGACCATCACCGACGCACTGGAGGCCGGCGCGCTGCAGCCGTTCGGCGGCATAGGGCACCGGGCGACGCTGGCGGCCGGGGCCGGGATGGATCTCATTCTCTGCTCGGGCCAGAAGGCCAGCGAAGGCGCGGCCGCGCGGACGGCGCTGGCCAGCGCGCTCAGCTCAGGGACCCTGAGCAAGCCCGCGTTCAGCGCGGCACTGGCCCGGGTCTGGTCGCTGCGGCACGGGCTGCACTGACGGGGCAGGGGCTGCGCTGGCGGGCGCCCGTCCGTGACCAGCGCGGGCCGGCGTCCCCGGTCAGGAGCTGGCCAGGCCGTTGATGATGAGGAAACGCTCGATCATGGCGTTCACCTGTTCCGGCACTTCCAGCTGGAGGAAATGACCGGCCCCGACCGTCTGCCCG
>DATDGI010000238.1:0-11318 GCA_036522155.1 Streptosporangiaceae bacterium | reverse complement strand
GGCGGCCACCAGCCGGGCCTCGGTGCCGGTCATCATGCCTCCCCGACGAGCCGGCCGAGCGCGGTGAGCGCCCGCGACGTGGTGGACTTGACCGTGCCCGGGCTGACCCCCATGGCCCGGGCGATCTCCGGCTCCGGCAGGTCCAGGTAGAACCTCAGGACCAGCGCTTCGCGCTGCCGGGCCGGCAGCCGGCGCAGGGCCGCCAGCACGGCCCGGTGTTCCTCACCGACCAGGACCGACGATTCGGCTGACTCGGCCGTCTGCCACCCGCCGGCCGGCTCCTGGCCGGCCGTGCCGGTCTGGCCGTGCCGCCGGCCCCGGTAACGCAGCACGGTGCGGCAGCCGTTCAGCACCGAAGACCGTACGTAGGTCAGGGCCTTCGCCTGGTCCGCGAGCCGGTCCCAGCGGCGGTAGAGCCCGCAGAACGCCTCCTGCACCACGTCCTCGGCGGTGGGGCGGTCGCCCAGCATCACCAGCGCGAGCCGGATCAGGCCGACCGCGTGCGCCTGGTACAGGTCGGTGACCGCACGCCGCGCGGCGGCCTGCCGTTCGGAAGCGGTGGCGGGGTGGGGATGCCGCGCGAAGTCGGTGTCCACGTATCAGAGACGCCTGCCCGTCCCGTTGGTTGCCTGCCGCGCCGAATCGGATGCCCGCCGGCCACCAGCCGCCCACGCTCGGTAGAGTCCAATGCGTTGGGGCCTAACGGCCGGACATCGACTCGCCGCCCGCCATTTTCGCTGATGCGCAAGGCCGGGCCGGGCGCAAGGAGAGCGCGCAGTGGGCAAGCTCGTCTACGACTTCACCGAGGGCAACAAGGACCTCAAGGATCTGCTGGGTGGCAAGGGCGCGAACCTGGCGGAGATGACCAATCTGGGGCTGCCGGTGCCGCCCGGGTTCATCATTACCACCGAGGCCTGCCGCCATTTCCTGCGCCATGGTGAGGTTCCCGCCGGGCTGCCCGACGAGGTCAGCGGGCACTTGCGGGATCTGGAGACGGCCATGGGCCGCCGCCTCGGCGACCCCGCCGACCCGCTGCTGGTCAGCGTCCGCTCCGGGGCCAAGTTCTCCATGCCGGGGATGATGGAGACGGTCCTGAACATCGGCCTGTCCGACGAGTCGGTCGCTGGCCTGGCGCGGCAGGCCGGCAACGAGCGCTTCGCCTGGGATTCCTACCGCCGGCTGATCCAGATGTTCGGCAAGACCGTGCTCGGCATCGAGGGCGAGACCTTCGAGCACGTGATGGACAAGGCGAAGGACGCCAAGGGCACCCGCAACGACCTTGACCTGGACGCCGATGACCTGCGCCGGATCGTGGACGAGTTCAAGGGCATCGTCCGCGAGCAGGCGGGCCGGGACTTCCCGCAGGATCCGCGGGAGCAGATGGATCTGGCCATCATGGCCGTGTTCAACTCCTGGAACGCCGACCGGGCGATCCTGTACCGGCGGCAGGAGCGCATCCCGGCCGACCTGGGCACCGCGGTCAACGTGGTGGCGATGGTGTTCGGCAACCTGGGCATG
This sequence comes from Streptosporangiaceae bacterium, assembly GCA_036522155.1. Lineage (GTDB taxonomy): Bacteria > Actinomycetota > Actinomycetes > Streptosporangiales > Streptosporangiaceae > UBA9676. The sequence goes on along the minus strand of DATDGI010000238.1, from coordinate 9,800 downwards.
GACTCGGGCACCGGGGTCGCCTTCACCCGCGACCCGGGCACCGGCCAGCCGGGCATCTACGGCGACTACCTGCAGAACGCCCAGGGTGAGGACGTGGTGGCGGGCATCCGCAACACCGTCCCGCTACAGGACCTGGAGCAGATCGACGCGGCGTCCTACAAGCAGCTGCTGCAGATCATGGAGACGCTGGAGAACCACTACCGGGACCTGTGCGATATCGAGTTCACCATCGAGCGCGGCAAGCTCTGGATGCTGCAGACCCGGGTCGGCAAGCGCACCGCCGCGGCCGCGTTCCGGATCGCCACCCAGCTGATCGACCAGGGCCTGATCGACACCGACGAGGCGCTGCTGCGGGTCACCGGGGACCAGCTCGCGCAGCTGATGTTCCCCCGGTTCGACCTCGGGCACGCGGCCACCCGGATCGCCACCGGAATCAGCGCCTCGCCCGGCGCCGCGGTCGGCAGGGCCGTGTTCGACTCCGGCCGGGCGGTGGAGATGGCCGAGGCGGGTGAGCGGGTGATCCTGGTCCGGCGGGAGACCAACCCCGACGATCTGCACGGGATGATCGCGGCCCAGGGCATCCTGACCAGCCGGGGCGGCAAGACCAGCCACGCCGCCGTGGTCGCCCGGGGCATGGGCAAGACCTGCGTCTGCGGCGCCGAGGAACTCGAAGTGGATATCCCCGGCCGCAAGCTCACCGCGCCCGGCGGGGTGGTGGTGGCCGAGGGCGACATGCTCTCGATCGACGGCACCAGCGGAGCGGTCTATCTGGGTGAGATGCCGGTGGCCGACTCGCCGGTGGTCACCTACTTCGAAGGCGGGCTCGCCCCGGAGGCCGACGACCTGGTCAGCGCGGTGGACCGGCTGATGAAGCACGCCGACGCGCGGCGCCGCCTGGGCGTGTTCGCCAACGCCGACACCGGGGACGACTGCGCCCGGGCCCGCCGGTTCGGCGCGGGCGGGGTTGGCCTGGTCCGGACCGAGCACATGTTCCTGGGTGAGCGCCGCCAGCTGGTCGAGCGGCTGATCCTGGCCGAGGACGACGCCGGCCGGCAGCAGGCGCTGGACGCGCTGGAGCCGCTGCAGCGCGGCGACTTCGTGGACATCCTGCGGGCGATGGACGGGCTGCCCGTCACCATCCGGCTGATCGACCCGCCGCTGCACGAGTTCCTGCCCGACCTGACCGACATCTCGGTGAAGGTCGCGCTGGCCGGCGACGCGGCCACCGATCAGGACCGGCGGCTGCTGGCGGCGGTCCGGCGCCTGCACGAGCAGAACCCCATGCTCGGCCTGCGCGGGGTCCGGCTCGGCCTGGTCATTCCCGGCCTGTTCGACATGCAGGTGCGGGCCATCGCGCACGCGGCGGCGGAGTGCAAGCAGGCCGGTGGCAACCCCCGGCCGGAGGTCATGATCCCGCTGACCGCGGCGGTGCAGGAGATGGAGATCACCCGCGAGCAGACCGCCAACGTGCTGGCCGCGGTGGAGAAGGAGACCGGTGTGCACGTGCACACCCTGATCGGCACCATGATCGAGGTGCCGCGGGCGGCCATGATCGCCGGCGAGATCGCCCGCAGCGCGGAGTTCTTCTCCTTCGGCACCAACGACCTGACCCAGATGGGCTGGGGCTTCTCCCGCGACGACGTGGAGGGGGCGTTCTTCAGCCGCTACATCGAGCTGGGCATCTTCGGTGTCTCCCCGTTCGAGACCATCGACGTGCAGGGCATCGGCCGCATGATCAGGATCGCGGTCGAGGAAGGCCGGGCGGCGCGGCCGGAACTGGAGTTCGGCGTCTGCGGCGAGCACGGCGGCGACCCCGACTCGGTGCACTTCTTCCACCAGGTGGGGCTCGACTACGTGTCCTGCTCGCCGTTCCGGGTACCGGTGGCACGGCTGGAGGCCGGCCGGGCGGTGGTCATCGAAACCGCCGGCGGTAGCGACAGCAGGTGACCGGGCACCCGGGCTACGACGCGCACGCGACCGCCCGCTGGACGGCTGAGCCGGGCAAGCGGACGGTCCCTGGGACCTACCAGCGGGGGCCATTCGTGCGCGACCGGGCCCGGGTGCTGCATTCCTCGGCGCTGCGGCGGCTCGCGGCCAAGACCCAGGTGGTGGCGGTGGGCGCGGGCGACTTCCCGCGCACCCGGCTCACCCACTCGCTGGAGTGCGCGCAGATCGGGCGCGAGTTCGGCGGCGTGCTCGGCTGCGATCCCGACCTGGTTGACGCCGCCTGCCTGGCGCACGACCTGGGGCACCCGCCGTTTGGCCACAATGGCGAGGCCGCCCTGTCCGAGCTGGCCGCGAGCTGTGGCGGGTTCGAGGGGAACGCGCAGAGCCTGCGGCTGCTGACCCGGCTGGAGGCGAAGGTGCCGGGCGCGGGGCTGAACCTGACCCGGGCCACGCTGGACGCGACCATCAAGTACCCCTGGCCCGCCGACGCCGGCCAGCCGTCCGGCCAGCCGGTGGCGGGCAGTACCGAGGGGCCGCGCAAGTTCGGCTTCTACGATGACGACGCCGGGGTGTTCGGCTGGATCAGGGACGGGGCGCCAGGCCGGCGCACCTGCCTGGAAGCCCAGGTCATGGACTGGGCCGACGACGTGGCCTACTCGGTGCACGACCTGGAGGACGGGCTGCACGCCGGGTACATCACCCTCGGCGGGCTGCACGACCGGCCGGCCCAGCAGGTGGTGGCCGAACTCACCGCCGCCTACTACAGCCCGCCCGGGGTCAGCGTGGCCGAACTGGCCGAGGTGCTGCGCGCGCTGCTGGCCCTGCCCTGCTGGCCGCCGGTGTTCGACGGCAGCCCGGCCAGCCTGGCCGGCCTCAAGAACCTGACCAGCGAGCTGATCGGGCGGTTCTGCGGGGCCGCGCAGGAGGCGACACTGGCGGGCGGCGCCGCCGCCGGCCAGGCCGGGCCGCTCACCCGCTACCGCGCCGACCTGGTCGTGCCGCGGCCGCAGCGGCTGGAATGCGCGCTGCTCAAGGGGGTGGCCTCGCACTACGTCATGAGCCGGGAAGGGGCGGCCGCGGCCCAGGCCCGGGAGCGGGAACTGATCGCCGAACTCGCGGACGCCCTGCGGGCCGGGGCGCCGCACGCGCTTGACCCGGCCTTCCGGCCCGCCTATCTGGCCGCCGGGTCCGACGCCGGCCGTCTGCGCGTCGTCGTCGACCAGATCGCCTCGCTCACCGATACTTCCGCTATTGCCTGGCACCGGCGGCTCTGCCGGCCGCCCGCCGCAGTCATCCAGGGAGGATCCTCCGATGCCCGCTGAGCCCAGTTATGTGATCGTCGGCGCCAGCCTGACCGGGGCCAAAGCCGCTGAGACCCTGCGCGACGAGGGGTTCGGCGGGCAGGTGATCATGCTTGGCACCGAGACCGAGCGGCCCTACGAGCGGCCGCCGCTGTCCAAGGGCTACCTGCTCGGCACGGACGAGAAGTCCGTGATCTACGTGCACGAGGAAGGCTGGTACGCCGAGCACGAGGTGGACCTGCGGCTCGGCGTCACGGTCACCGCGCTCGACCCGGCCGCCCGGCGGGTCACCACCGATGACGGCGCGACGCTGGGCTACGACCGGCTGCTGCTGGCCACCGGTGCGTCGCCGCGCCGGCTCAGCGTGCCGGGCGGCAGCCTGGACGGGGTGCTGTACCTGCGGACCGTGGCCGACTGTGAGCGGCTGAAGGCGGCGCTGGCCGGCGGCGGCCGGGTGACCATCGCGGGCGCGGGCTGGATCGGCCTGGAAGTGGCCTCGGCCGCCCGCCAGGCCGGCTGCGAGGTGACGGTGATCGAACCGGAACCGGCGGCACTGTACCGCGCGCTCGGCCCGGAACTGGGCGGGATGTTCACCGAGCTGCACCGTGAGCACGGGGTGGTGTTCCGGTTCGGGGAGTCGGTCAGCGAGTTCCGCGGCTCGGCCGCGGGTGGTGTCGGCGAGGTGGTCACCTCGTCCGGCGAGGTGGTGCCGGCGGACGTGACCGTGGTCGGGATCGGTGCCGTGCCCAGCACCGGCCTGGCCGCCGAAGCCGGACTGGAGGTCAGCAACGGGGTCGTCGCCGACGCGTCGCTGCGCTCCTCCGGCCCGGACATCTTCGCCGCCGGAGACGTGGCGAACTCCTACCATCCGCTGCTTGGCCGCCGGGTCAGGGTCGAGCACTGGGCGAATGCGCTGAACGGCGGCCCGGCCGCGGCCCGGTCCATGCTCGGCCAGGATGTGACCTACGACCCGGTGCCCTACTTCTACAGCGACCAGTACGACCTGGGCATGGAAGCCGCCGGGCTGCCCGAGCCGGGCACCTACGACCAGGTGCTCTACCGGGGCGACCAGCCCGGCCGCGAGTTCATCGCGTTCTGGCTGCGCGACGGCGCCGTGGTGGCCGGGATGAACGTCAACGTGTGGGACGTCAACGACGACATCCAGGCCCTCATCCGCTCGGCCAAGAAAGTAGACCCCACCCGCCTCACCGACCCCGACATCCCCCTCCCCGAGCTCTAGCTGGCGCGGCTTTCATGATCTGGAAGGATTTTCAGTCACAGTGACTGAAAATCCTTCCAGATCAAGGAATCGAGCGCGCACGACGGGCCGCAGGCGCGCAGCCGTCCGGCCCAGCCACGCTGGCGTAGTACCTGGCCGATCTCGCGAGCCACCCGGCACGAATCCGTGGTGAGGTCGGCCCAGCCGTACCGGAGGGTGGTCAGGCCCTGGGCCGCGCTGGCATTGTCTCGGTGGATGTCCCGCCAGCGCGCCTCGGCGGGGTGGGCCGCCCGCCCATCGAGCTCGACCACGACGCCGAACTCCCGGTAGTGGTTGTCCAGGTAGCGGTTGCGCGGGCCGCTCTTGCTCGGGGCTTGGCGCACAGCCGGAGGGAGGCCGTGGGGGCGTTCAACCCGGCGTACGTAGCGGGATTCAAGCGCGGAGTGAACCCCCTCGTCGATGTCTGCCAGCGCACCGGTCAGCTCGGTCCGCCAGCGGAGCCTTGTTCGTGCCGCCAGCGCAGCTGCGAGCAGGTGCGGGGTGGTGAGCCGGCGTGAGCAGGCGCGGATGAGCCATGATTCGGCGTCTTCCAGAGTCCGGGCAGCCTGGCTGAGGTCGACTGTGGTCTCCTCGATTCGGGTGCGGGGCGGAACCCGGGATGGGTGACGTGCCTCATCGATCCGGGACGAGTAGTGGACGACGATGCTGGCCGGGCTCATTCGATCGGCGGGGCCGACCGTGACCCTGCGGGTCCTGGCCGTCGTCACGTGGATGGCGTCACTGGGCCGGTCGATGAGATGGTCGAGTTCCGCGGCGGTGGAGTAACTGAGCACGGCGCCGGGCCCGGCCCGGAGCACGGCGGCCCAGAGGAGGGCCAGCCGTGGCAGCTCGCCAGTGAATGCGGCGTAGACCCCGGTGTACACGGGCTGCCAGCGGTGACGCCGGAGTCTGGCGTCGATGGCGGCGGCATCCAGCCGGGCTTGGGCGGCTTGCCACCGGGCGATGACACCGTGCTGGCGGTCGAGTAACTCCTGGCAGCTATCGGGCAGGGGAGCGGCCATGCACGGATCTGATCGCAGCTGCCGGTGCGGGGCAGCCCCCGTGCTGGCGGCTGTGGACAGCGGTCACCAGCCACGGCGGCCCGGTGGATAACGGCCACCGGATTGTCAGCGGGGCGTGTTATCGGCCGGCGGAACGAGGGCGGCGAGGACGGCGGGGGTGTCGGTCAGGTCGGGCAGGACGCAGTCGGCGCCGGCCGCGGCCAGTTCGGCCATGGTGGATCCGCCGGTGGCCACCCCCACCGAGCGGGCGCCGGTATCGGCCGCCGCGGCCACGTCCAGCGGGGTGTCGCCGACCAGCACCGTCGCCCGGCCGGTGAAATCCCGGCCGTACCCGGCCTGCGCCCGGCTCCAGGCCAGATGGACCAGTTCGGCCCGGTCCTCGTGCTCCTCGCCGTAGGCACCGACGGCCAGGTCGAGGTAGCCGTCCAGCCCGAACGCCGCCAGCTTGGCCTCGGCGACGGGGCGCACGTTCCCGGTCAGCACCGACTGCACGGCCGCGTCCGGCCCGAGCGCGGCAACGGCCTTGAGCGCCGCCACCGCGCCGGGCAGCACATGGCCGCGGGCCGCGAACTCCTCCCGCAGTCCCGGTGCCCGCCGCACGAGTTCGGCCACGAAGGCGTCCACCTGCCCGCGCGGGTCGCTGATCCCGGACATGACGAGCGTTTCGAGTATGATCGCCCGCTCGGTCCGGCCGGCCATCGGCGCCACCGCCACCGGGTCGCGGCCGAACAGGTCGCGGAACACTGACACATAGACAACCCGGCCCACCCCGCCCGCGTTGAGCAGGGTGAAGTCGATGTCCCACAGGACCAGTCGGCCGCGCACACCCGGGACGCTATCAACCGGCCGCGGCGAACCCCGCGGACTGGCAGTGGCTGGGGCTAGACTCGCCGGGACGGCGGGGCTCGCAGCGGCGGAGGCACCAGTGGCAGGGCGGATCCGCGACGAGGACATCGCGGTGGTCCGCGAGCGCTCACCCATCGACGAGGTCGTCGGTGAGTACCTCCAGTTGCGCAACGCGGGCGGCGGCTCCCTCAAGGGGCTGTGCCCGTTCCACGACGAGAAGACGCCGTCCTTCAACGTCACCCCGGCCCGCGGCCTGTGGTACTGCTTCTCCTGCGCCGACGGCGGCGACGTCATCAAGTTCATCGAGAAGATCGACAACCTGTCCTTCCCCGAGGCGGTCGAGCGGCTCGCGGCCCGCGCGGGCATCGAGCTCAGGTACGAGCAGGGCGGCCGCGTGCCCGGGCAGGAGCAGAGCCAGCGCCGGCGGCTGCTGGAAGCGCACAAGGCCGCCGCCGATTTTTATGCCGAACGGTTGCACAGTCCGGCCGCCGCTCCGGCCCGCGCGTTCTTGTCGGAACGGGGGTTCGAGCTGGCTGATGCCGTCCGGTTCGGCGTCGGCTACGCGCCCGCGGATTGGGAGGCGCTCACCAGCCACCTGCGCGGCCGCGGCTTCACCGATGCCGAGCTCCTCACCGGCGGGCTCGCCAGCCAGGGCCGGCGCGGCCCGGTGGACCGGTTCCGTGGCCGCCTGATCTGGCCGGTCCGGGATCTGACCGGGGACGTCATCGCGTTCGGCGCCCGGAAGCTCGCCGCCGACGACGACGGCCCGAAGTACCTGAACACCCCGGAGACCTCGCTGTTCAAGAAGAGCTCGGTGCTCTACGGGGCGGACCTGGCCAAGCGGGAGATCGCGCAGCGGCGGCAGGCGGTGGTGGTCGAGGGCTACACCGACGTGATGGCCTGCCACCTGGCCGGGGTGCCGACCGCCATCGCGACCAGCGGGACGTCCTTCGGCGAAGGGCACGTCAAGGTGCTGCGCCGGCTGCTGATGGACGCCGACTGGCAGCGGGGTGAGGTCATCTTCACCTTTGATGGCGACAACGCCGGGCGGCGTGCTTCCCTGCGGGCGTTCGATATGGAGGAGCGGTTCGTCACCCAGACCTTCGTGTCGGTGCAGCCCGATGGCCTTGACCCCTGCGATCTGCGGCTCAAGCACGGCGACGCCGCCGTGCGCGACCTGGTCGCGAGCCGGGTGCCGCTGTATGAGTTCTCGATCCGCAACACCATGCGTGACTTCGACATCGGGACCGCGGAGGGCCGGCTGGGGGCGCTGGATGCCGCGGCCCGCTTCGTCGCCCGGATCAAGGACGATGGCCTGCGCAAGGTCTATGCCTACAACCTGGACCGCTGGCTGGGCCTGAACGACCAGGAGCTCGTCCTGAGCCGGATCGGCCGGTATGTCCGGGGTGCGCAACCGCCACCAGGCCGGCGGGCAGCGGCCCGGCCCGGTGAGCGGGACACCAGGCCCGCCGTCTCCGATGCTGGCCAGGACGCACCCCGGTACGACCTGGGCGATCCGGTGATCCAGGTGGAACGGGAGGCGCTCAAGCTGGCCATCCAGCGGCCAGCGCTGTGCGGGCCCGTGTTCGACGCCATCGATCCGGAGACCTTCACCGCCCCCCTGCACGTGGCGGTCCACGATCTCATCGCCGCCTCCGGCGGCACCGGGGGAGCGGGTGGCTCCCAGCAGTGGGTGGCGATGCTGCGGGAGACGGCACCGGACGACGCCACCCGGGCGTTCGTGACCCAGCTCGCGGTGGAGCCGCTGCGGGTGCCGCGGGCCGACGGCGAACCCGATGCCCGGTATGCCGATGCGGTGCTGGCCCGGGTGGAAGAACTCGCGGTCAGCCGGAGCATCGCGGCCGTCAAGTCGCGCCTGCAACGGCTCAGCCCGGTGGACGGCCAGGCCGTCTACAACCGCACATTCGGCGATCTGGTGGCGCTGGAACAGCGCCGGAAGGCCCTCCTGGAGCGGGCCGCCGGGGACCTCTAGGCCACGTCAGAGCCGGGTGGCCGGCCCTGATCGCGTGATCAGGGCCGCGCGTTACATATCACCGGGGTGACAAAACTAAGCCCCCCGTAACCTGGGCTTTCTGACGCACACTGGCTTCGTGACCCTCACGCTCCTCCCCAGCGGACGGCAGGCCGGGGATCAGATGGCGGACCTGATCGCGCGGGCCAGGGAGCATGGTGTGGTCGCCCTGGCCGACATCGCCGCCGCCCTGGACGCCAGCGACCTGCCCGCCCAAGCGATCGACGGCGTGGCCCGGCTGCTCGCCGACGAAGGGGTCGATGTTCTCGACGCCAGCGCCGATGACGCCGACAGCCGGCCCGCCTCCGGGCAGGCGGATGACGCCCGCCGTCCGGTCACCAGCGACCTGGTGCGCATCTACCTGCGCGAGATCGGCCGGGTGCCCTTGCTCACGGCCGAGGACGAGGTCGAGCTGGCCAAGTCGATCGAAGCCGGGCTGTTCGCTGAGGAGAAACTGGCTTGCGGGCTTCCCTGCCCCGGAGCCGAGCGGCCGGAACTGGCCCTGCTCGCGGCCGAAGGGCTGCGCGCTAAGCAGCGCCTGATCGAGGCGAACCTGCGGCTGGTGGTGTCGATCGCCAAGCGCTATATCGGCCGTGGGCTCGGCTTCCTCGACCTGATCCAGGAGGGCAACCTCGGCCTGATCCGGGCCGTGGAGAAGTTCGACTACACCAAGGGCTACAAGTTCTCCACCTACGCCACCTGGTGGATCCGGCAGGCCATCACGCGCGCGATCGCGGACCAGGCCCGCACGATCCGGATCCCGGTGCACATGGTGGAGACGATCAACAAGATGGCCCGGGTCCAGCGCCAGCTTCATCAGGACCTGGGCCGGGAGGCGACCCCGGCCGAGATCGCCGCCGAGATGGGGATGCCGGCCGACCGGGTGGCCGAGATCCAGCGGATCGCCCAGGAACCGGTGTCCCTGCAGGCGCCGATCGGCGAGGAAGACTCCGACCTGGGCGACTTCATCGAGGACACCGATGCTGTGGTCCCGATCGAGGCGGCGGCGTTCATCATGCTGCAGGATCAGCTGGAGCAGATTCTCGACAGCCTGTCCGGCCGTGAGCAGAAGATCATCCAGCTGCGGTTCGGCCTGACCGACGGTCATCCGCGCACGCTGGAAGAGGTGGGCCGGGAGTTCGGCGTCACCCGCGAGCGAATCCGCCAGATCGAGTCAAAGACGCTGGCCAAGCTCCGCCATCCGAGCCGCGCCCAGGTCCTGCGCGGCTACCTCGGCTGATCCCGGCGGCCAGGGCTAGGGCGTGTTTCAGAAGTCTGTTTGGGCTGTTAGCTGCGGCTGACGAGCCAGGTGGTGAGGTGGTGGGCGATGCCGGCGGGGGTGCCGGTGGTGATGGCCTGGTGGTCTTCGCCGGTGCCGGGGTCGCCGTAGGCGA
>DATDGI010000237.1:0-16003 GCA_036522155.1 Streptosporangiaceae bacterium | reverse complement strand
CGGGTGCAGCAGGTGCTAGCGCTGCGATGACTCATCCAACTCAATCCCCACCACGCGTGCGACGTGAGCCAGGTCGGCGTCGCAGGCGAGCAATGTCGCCTGCTGCCGCCAGGCGACCGCCGCGATCATGCAGTCGACCAGCCCCCGGGGCGTGATCCCAGCGTGCCGATAGCGGCGGTAGATGCGTACCGCACCGTCGAAGTCGGCGGCGGCATCGAAGTGGTACAGGTGAAACCGCAGCAGAAGACGGCGCAGATCAGCCTCCCGGGTGTCACTGCGTGCCCCGGCCAGCACCTCCATGATCACCGGCTCGGTGACAGCGACCGGGCCCTCAGCCGCAATCAGCTCTGAGAGGCGGAGGTCGGCCGCGCTCCCGGTCGCCCGGTCATATTCCACCCAGGCGGAGGTATCGGCGAGGATCATACGGCTCCCTCGGGATGGGTATCTGCGGGGGGTTCGTCTATCGCGTGCGCTCCCCGCATCGCCAGGGCCTCTTCTCGGGTCATGGGCTGCCCAGCCAGATGCCGCAGGGCGAACTCGACCGCCTCGGTCTTGGTTCGCAGGCCGTAGCGGTCCATGACCGCCTGGAGGTAGGTGTCCTCGATCTCGATATTCGTCCGGACTCTGCTCATACACCTATCGTACACCTTACGTGTACGATAGGTGTACCCCCGCGAAACGGCCGTGGTGCGCCCGCGAGTAGCGCGCGTAGCAGCAGTGGCACGGTGGACGTGAGGCTGGAGCGACCGTATGCTATAGCGCCCATGGGCAGACTCGACGGGCGCACCGTTCTGGTTACCGGTGCCACGTCTGGAATCGGCCGGGCGATCGCGGGGCGCTGTGCTGTCGAGGGTGCGGCTGTGCTCGCCACGGGCCGTGACGAGGCACGTCTCGCGGCGCTCGTGCAGGAGTATCCGTCCATCGCGGCTCACCCCGCCGACCTCATCGAGAGCGACGCTGCCGACGGGTGCGCGGCCACGGCGGTCAGCCGGTTCGGGCGGCTGGATGGCCTGGTTCATGCGGCCGGGATCGTGCGCCGCGGCGAAGACATCCGTAGCACGACCGACCAGCAGTGGTCGCTGATGCGCGATATCAACCTGGACGCGACGTTCCGCCTGGCCCGGGCGTGCTTGCGGGAGATGGTGCCCCAGGGTTCGGGGTCGGTGGTGCTCGTGGGAAGCCAGCTCGCGCAGGTTGGGGCGCCGGGCTACGCGAGCTACTGCGCGGTGAAAGGCGGGGTGGAGGCGCTGGTGCGCGCGCTGGCGGTGGACTTCGGGCCGTCGGGGATCCGGGTCAATTCGCTCACCCCGGGCCTGGTGCAGACCCCGCTCGCCTACGTCGACCGGCCCGGCTTCGACGACCAGATAGACGCGATCGCGGCGCGCCTGCCGCTGCGGCGCATCGGCCAGCCCGACGACATGACGGGTCCGGCCGTGTTCCTGCTGTCGGACGACAGCGCCTGGATGACGGGGCAGAGCCTGGTGGTGGACGGCGGCTACACCATCCAGTAGGCAGCGCCCGGAGCGGCAGCCGGCCCGGCGGCACCGCCGCGGCCGCACCGGTCGCCTCAGCCGCACCGGTCGCCTCACCCGCTGGTGATGGCGGCGGAAACCGTGGTCTCGAGGTGACCGTGCCCCAGCAGTTCCGCGGCATCCCCGCCGGCCAGCGCAGCCTCGAGGTTGCCGCCGGAGGCCCATGGCTCGATGCCGAGCGCGTAGGCGCCGCGCAGCGGCATGGCGCGGGCGCCGCCGAACGGCTGCCACGAGATGACCCACCGGAACACCGCCGGATCCCAGTCCAGCCGGAACCCCAGCCCAAGCGCGGGATTGGCTAGCTCGGCCCAGCCGGCATCCAGGCCGCTCAGGAACACGTCGTCATGGCTGCCGGTCTCCGGGCCGGGAACGCGTGACAGGTCGGCCACACCGCCGTTCCGGCGCCGCGCGATCGGCCAGTTGCTGCGCTGGCCGGGTACCAGCCGGGCGGTGTCCTCCCACGGCTCGGCGCCGGTGATGATGGTGCGGCAGGGGATGCGCAGCTCGGCGCCGTCGCCCACCAGTGGGGGACCCAGCACGCAGTGATGGCCCCAGGTGAAATGCGCCGGGCTGCCGGACAGGTTGGTGACCCGTTCGTCGAGCACCAGCCGCCGTTCCCCCTGTGGCAGGCGCATCGTGCGTTCCAGCCGGAATGGCGTCAGGCGGCACTCGACGGTGAACCGCACCGCCGTTTCGCCAGAGTCATCGCCGGCCTCCGACCACGACCACGACAGGGTGGCGACTTCGCCGTGGAACGGGAGGGCTATGCCGCGGTAGCTTGCCGGGTCATTGGTGTTCGGGAAAAGCTCCTGCCAGCCGCCTTCGTAATTCTCCAGGAATGCCGCGCCGCCGCTGCCGGCCCGGGGCGGCGAGCCCGGCGGCTGGAGTCCCCATGGGGCCTTGAATAGCAGGTCGATTCCCGAGGCGAGGTCGGTAATCGCGTAGATGTCGGCGCCCTTGTCCGGCAGTACCGTGACCTCGAGCGTGTCGCTGGTGAGGTGTACTGCGCGCCATCCGTGCACCAGGCTTTCCCGGATACCGGGCCGTGCTTCTGTCACCGGTCCCTCCCGACTTGACGGTTCAGAATGCTATAGCGTTTACTGCCATGGTGGAACCGGCAGCGCCCGTGGCACTGGTGACCGGGGCGGCCAACGGCATCGGCCGCGCTATTGCGCTGCGGCTCCGCGACGACCGGTTCTGGGTGGCTGCGGCCGACATCGAGCCGGTCGGGCCCGCCGACGGGGTGACCGGGTACGAGCTGGACGTCGCGGACCTTGCGGCGCACGAGCCCCTGGTAAGCCGTATCGAGCAGGAGCTGGGCCCGCTGGCCGCGCTCGTCAACGTGGCGGGCATCTGCCTGCCGGAGCCCATCGACCGGCTGACCCTTGACGCCTACCGCCGCCAGCACGCGGTACTCATGGATGGGCCGGTATGGCTGGCCCGCACAGCGGGCCTGCGGATGGCCGCGCGCGGTTCCGGGCGCATCGTCAACATCACCTCGGTGCACGCCAGCGTTGGGGAGGCGGGGACGCTGGCCTACGACTCGGCCAAGGCGGGCCTGGAGGCGGCCACCAGGACTCTGGCGATCGAGCTCGGGCCGCGCGGGGTACTGGTCAATTCGGTGGCGCCGGGGTTTGTGCGCACCCGCATGTCGATCGTGAATGGGGTGAATGAGCTGGACTCGGCCTGGTTCCGCGACATATATGTGGGCCACGGCAAGCTCCCGCTGCGCCGCCCCGCAGAGCCGGATGAGGTCGCTAGCGCGGTGAGCTACCTGGTGTCTGCCGACAACACGTACTGCACCGGCCAGCGGATAATTGTCGATGGCGGTTTGACGGTGACGTTCTGAAAAGGCGGTCTGGAATGCCAATGCTGCACCACACCGGGCTGACGGTTTCGGACCTGGAGCGGTCCCTGCTTTTCTGGCGGGATGCGATGGGCATGGAAGTGCTGTTCCAGCAGGAAAAGGCCGGTGGCTACCTGGAGGCGATCGTGGGGGAGCCGGGCGCGCACGTGCGCATGGCGCATCTCGCCTTCGGCGGTGAGGGGCCGCGGATCGAGCTTTTCCAGTACCTGGCGCCTAGCGGCGGGCAGCACCTCTCGCGCCCCGCCGACCAGGGGTTCACCCACGTGTGCGTGGCCTGCGAGGACCTGGACGAACGGATGAAACGGCTCGTCGCCGCCGGCGGCACGCCGTTCAGCGAGCCGGTGGTGATCGACACCGGTGTGAACCGCGGCGGCCGCGGCGTCTACCTGCGCGACCCGGACGGGCATGTTGTCGAGCTGTTCGAACGGCCACCGGCGTGACCGGATTCGACCCACTGGATCTCAGCTCCACGCCGGCCGGAGCCCCGCTGGTCCCGCTGCTGCCGATCCGGCTGCGCCGCACCGAGATCATGACGGTGATCTACCGCACAGCGCGTGACGCCGCCGGGGCCCTCGTGCCCCAGCCGCTGGAGCTCGCGTCCGACCTGTGTGTGCTGCACGTGTACCACATGCACGATGCTGAATGGTTCGGCGATTACTGTGAGTCGGCCTGGCAGCTCCCGGTGATGCTGCCCGACGGCACACCGGCGGTGTACTCGCCGTTCCTTGTCCTCGAATCGGACGGCGCGGTGGCCGCGGGCCGGGAAGCCTACGGCCAGCCGAAGAAGGCCGGGCAGGTCTGCCTCGAGGGCCGCGGGGACCTGCTGGTCGGCACCGTCGCGCGGAACGGCATCGACGTGGCGACTGCGACCATGGGCTGGAAGCAGCGGGCCAGCAGCGGCAGCGAACTGGACCGGCTCATACCCGGCGCCGGGCTGAACGTGAACCTGCGGATCCGCCAGGAAGAGGAGGGAGCCATCAGCCGCGAACTCGTCACCAGGCTCTTCACCGACGTGACCGAGCATGAGGCGTGGACCGGGCCTGCCACCCTGGAGCTGCGCCCCAACGCACAGGTGCCCGCCTATCTGCTGGCCGTCCGCGAGGTGGTCCTTGGCCTGCACCGGACCATCGACCTGACCCTGGCGCCCGGCCACATCGTCCACCGCTACCCTGGCGGCCGGCCATGACCGAGCCGATGCCCGAGCACGGCCTCGCTGACGCCGTCGCGGACCGGCTCCGGGCCGACATCCAGAGCGGCGTCTACGCCCCCGGCGACCGCCTCGTCGAGCGCCGCCTGGCGGATCGGTTCGGCGTCAGCCACATCCCACTGCGCGAGGCGCTCGCCCGGCTGGAGGAGGAGGGCCTCGTAGTGCGCCCGCCCCGGCGCGGCGCAAGGGTGGCCAGCCTGTCGCCGCGGATGCTCGAGGAGGTGTCGAGCCTGCGGGTGGTGCTCGAGCAGTTCGCCATGCGGCAGCTCCAGGGCCGGTTCACGCCCGCCGCCCGCGATGAGCTGCAGGGGATCGTGGACGGGATGATCCGCGCCGCCGAGCAGCACGACCTGGCGCAGGTGCACAAGCTCGACCAGGAGTTCCACGAGTACCTGTGGCGCCTAACGGATCACGCGCTGCTCATGGAGGTGGCGGGGCAGCTCCGCAGCCGGGTCAGCCACTTCTACCGCGCCGCGGCGGCCCCGCTCCAGCCGGACGGCCTGCGCCGCCACGCGGCAACCCACCAGGAACTGCTTGATCTCATCGCCTCGGGTGACCGGCGGGCGGCAGAAAAGGCGATGGAGAAGCACATCCAGGCCGCCGCGCAGCGCATCGCCGACGCCAGGCTGACCCGGCCGGAGGAGGCGTAGGCCATGGGCGAGCCGCCAACGGTGGCCATAACCGACTCCGACCTCGCCTCCCACGCGGACGAAGACGTGCTGCGCGAGGCGGGCATCACCGTGGTGCGGCTCCAGGCCACCACCGAAGACGACGTGATCGCGGGGCTGTCGCAGATTCCCGCCGACGCGCTCATCGTGCAGTGGGCCCCGGTCACCGCGGCGGTGCTCGACGCCGCACCCCGGTGCCGGTTCATCAGCCGCCTGGGCATCGGCTACGACATGATCGACGTCGCGGCGGCGACCCGGCGCGGGATAGCGATGGCCAACACGCCCGACTACTGCGTGGACGAGGTGGCAACGCACACGCTGGCCATGGCGATGTGGCTGGTCCGCGGCCTCGGCCGGTTCGATGCCGCGGTCCGGGACGGGCAGTGGTCGGCCGCCGCGGCTTACCCGGCCGCCGCCCGGCCCGCGGATACGGTCATCGGCGTGGTCGGGCTCGGCCGCATCGGGTCGCTGGTCGCGGCCCAGGCCAAGGCGCTCGGTTTCCAGGTCATCGGGCACGACCCGTACGCCGCGGGGGGCGGCGGTATCCCCCTCACCTCACTCGAGGATCTGCTGCGAAGCTCTCACCTGGTCACGCTGCACGCCCCGCTCAAAGCCGAGACGCGGCACCTGATCCGGGCGGACACGATCGCGCTGATGCGGCCCGGGGCGCTGCTCGTCAACACCTGCCGCGGAGGCCTTACCGACGAGGACGCCGTGGCCGCCGCGCTGCGCGCGGGACGGCTCGCCGGGGCCGCGCTGGACGTGTTCGAGACCGAGCCGCTGCCGGCGGCGAGCCCGCTGCGGTCGCTGCCGAACGTGCTGCTCTCCCCGCATGCCGCCTGGTACTCGCCGGCCAGCCTCGCCGCGCTCCCGGTGCGGGCGGCCCAGCAGGTGGTGGACTTCCTGGCCGGCGTCCCGGTTCCGTCGATCATCAACCCGGACTACCTCGAGCACGTGGCGCAGCGCGGATCGACGGTCTAACCGCTCACTCGCCGGGCAGCGTTTCGAGGATGTACCAGTTCGCCGTCAGGCCCCCGTCCACGCGCAGGTCGATGCCCGTGATCGCCGAGGCCTGGTCGGAGGCGAGGAACAGGAACGCCTGCGCGATCTCATCGGGTTTCACCAGGCGCTTCAACGGCACGCGTGCGAACGACCCGTTGAGGTAGCTGAGCAGCTCCGGCCCGACCGCGTTCTCGGTCATCACGGTCTGGGTGAAACCGGGGCTGACGCAGTTGGAGCGAATCCCGTGCGCAGCGAGCTCGAGCGCCAGGGTGCGGTTCAGCCCGAGCAGGCCTGCCTTGGACGCGTTGTAGGCAGCGTAGGGCCCGTCGCCACCGGAGGCATCGATCGAGGCGGTGTGCAGGATGACGCCGCGGCCAGCCTTGGCCATTTCCCTGCCCACCGCCTGCGACATGAGGAACACACCGGTCAGGTTGGTGTCGATGACCGCCCGCCAGCGGGCGCGGTCGATCTCCAGGAACGGGGTGTCGTCATCGATACCGGCGTTGTTGATCAGGACATCGATGCGGTCCCAGCGGGCGGCCGCGCGCGCGACCACGTCGTCAACCTGGGCCTCGTCGGTGACGTCACAGGGCAGCAACCACGCCTGACCGCCGTCGGCGGTGATCTGGCTGACCGTGTCCTCCAGGTCCACGACCGTGCGGCCGAGCACGAGCACGCCGGCGCCCTCGGCCGCGAACGCCAGGGCTGTGGCCTGGCCGATGCCACGGCCGCCGCCGGTGACGATGACGGTCCGGCCGGCGAAGCGCCCGTTCACTCCCCGGCAGCCTCGAGCACGGCGGGCTCGTCCTCGACGAACCCGTGCGGCCGGGTGAGCCTGCCCGTGCGGCGGATCCCAAGCACCGTGAACACCACGGCAAGTACCAGCGCCGCGAAGCACACGACGGTGATCGATGTCTGCGTGACGAAGCTGGTCGGGTGCAGTACGAACGTCTGGAAGAAGTTCTTGTAGAAGATGTAGACGTTGATCACGATACCGAGCAGCGGCAGCAGCAGGTTGGTGAGCCAGTTGAAGTCGGCGCGATGGTACCGCCGGTGGTAGAAGATGTTCGCCACGCAGGTCAGCGTGTACGGGATCAGGATGAAGAAGACGTACGCCTCGCCGATCCAGCCAAACGCCAGCAGCGGGTTGTGCTCCTGGTAGAGGCTGATCAGGATCGGCAGGACCACACAGCAGCCGAGCACGAGCAGCTGCGCGTTCCAGGGCGTCCTGTTCTGGTCCGTCCGCCCGAACGCCTTGGGGGCGAGGCCCTCCCGGCCCAGCGCGTACAGCTGCCTGCTCGCCGCGATCGAGATCGCGCTGAAAGCTGCGAACACCGCAGTGAACCCGGTCAGCGGCACCAGCAGCCGCAGCCAGCTGACGTAGTGCCCCGCGACCAGGTAGATCGGCGTGAACTCACCGGAGGCGACGTACCCGGCCATGGTGTGGGCCGGGACAGCGTTGACGATGCCGAACGAGGTGAACACCCAGTACAGGCCGGCCCCGACGGTCACGTAGATGGTCGCCCTCGGCACCAGCCGGCGTGGGGTCCGGGTCTCCTCCGCCATCGGGGCGACGATGTCGAAGGCCGCGATCGCGAGCACGGCGAACAGCAGTGCATTCAGGAAGCCCGTCCAGCCGGCGGTCGCGGCGGTGGGGTTGAGCGGCTGGAAGGACAGGTTCCCGGCGATCCCCTGCTTGATGATGATGTACAGGGAGAGCAGCGCCACGAAGCCGGCCTCGATCGCAATGAAGAGCCCGACAAGCTTGGCGGATACCCGGATGTCCTTCTTCGTCATGTAGCCGACGATCAGAATCGGGATGAGGCCGGCCAGGGTCGCGGTCAGGTACCCGGCGTGGACCCCGAAGTAATTGAGGAACGAGTTGAAGAACAGCCCGAACATGACCGGCTGCAGGATGCATCCGACGATGTAGGCGATGACCAGGACCCAGCCGAGCCATACGCCGAGCGGCGGGGTGGTCGCCTCCCACAGCCAGGTGAGGGTAGCGCCGGTCGAGGGCCGCCTGCTGTTCATGACCGCGTAGCTTGCCGCCGTGGGCAGCATCGCCACCGTGACCGCGGCGAACGCCAGCGGGACGATCGGGCCGGTAAGGCCCTCCATGATCCCGAAGTTGAAGTAGGCGGTGAGCGCGAGGCCCATGTAGGCGATCCCCATGATCACCAGGCCCCAGAGGCCGAGCGCATTCGTGTTGAGCCTCGACTCGTCCGCGGAAACCGTGGCGGGCTGCTGTCCGTTTACCTTCGCCATCGCTTCCTCCCGGGTCGGCGCGGCGGCGGAGCGCTAGAACCAAATCAAAACGCTATAGCATCTGGCATGTCAATAGATGCCGCTGGCCATCTGGCTTTCCGGTGCCCGGGCGCCGCCGGCGTCTACCGCGCCGGGGACGCGGGGGCGGCGGCGTCCTCCTTGTAGATCCACCCCATGGCGCTCCAGCCGCCGTCCGCGCACAGCGTGGTTCCGGTGACAAACGACGAGTCCTCATCGCAGGCCAGGAACAGCACCGCGCGGGCGATCTCGTCGGGCTCAGCGAACCGGTGCATCGGCGTCCGGGCGCGGTAGGCCGCTACGTCGATGACGCCGTCGTCGACCCCCTTCTGGACCAGCGCGGTCCGCGTCACCCCCGGCGCCACCGCGTTGACCCGGATGCCGCGGTCGGCCCACTCGATCGCGAGGACCTGGGTCATCGCCACCACGGCCGCCTTGGCGGCGCAATAGGCGAGCCGCATGGGGAAGGCCTCCCACGCGTTCATCGAGCTGGTATTCACGATCGTTCCCCGGCCCCGCTGCAGCATGTGCCGCCCCACAATCTGGGAGCAGAGGAACACGCCCGTTTGCATCACCCCGATCGAGGTGTCCCAGTCCGCATCAGAGAAGGTCTCCGAGGGCCCCGCCAGGCCGATCCCGGCGTTGTTACAGAGCACATCCACGCGCCCATGAGCGTGGATCACCGCGTTGATCGCGTTTTCGACCGATGGCCGGGCGCTGACGTCGCACTGGTAGGCGGTCGCGCCCAGGCTGGCGGCGGTGGCCTCCGCGGCGGCGAGGTCGAGGTCCAGGATGGCGACGGTCGCGCCCTCGGCGATGAAACGGGCGGCGATCGCCTCCCCGATGCCGCGGGCGCCGCCGGTGATCACACACACACGGTCGGCCAGCTTCATGATCTACCTCCCAGTCGCGGACGGCGTCCCCTGCCTGGCGCAGCGGCTGCGGCATCTGCTGGGAGCCGGCACCTCGCGAGCATGAGGTACGGTCCCGGACCGGGGGCAGGCACAGGAGCCCTGTTGGGTCGTGCGGCATATGCTATAGCGTTAGCGCCGCGAGCACGGGGCCCGAGCGCCGAGGAGGAAGCCGTGGGGTCGGAGGGGCACCAGCACCCGGCACCGTTGGTGAGCGAGCAGATCAGGATGGCACCGCCCCGGTGCCGGCACGACCGGGTGACGGACTGGATGGCCGCCAACGGCGTGGACGCCCTCGTGGCCACGCGGGCGGACCTGGTGACCTGGCTCGCCGGGTACTCCCGCTATTACGGCGGGCTATCCGCCGTGGTGATCGGCCGGGACGGGGAGCGGGTCCTGGTCGTGCCCCGCGATGAGGTCGCCGTCGCAGAGCAGCTGTCGGATGCCGACCGGGTGACCGGGTACGGGGAACGCGGGTTCGGCCTCGAGCTCAACCCGGCGCCGCTGCTGCTCGGCGCGGTAAGCGGGCTCGGCATGGTCTCGTCGGCGCGGCGCATCGGCACGGCCGGTGAGCCGACCGCGGGCTTCGCCCCGCCCGCGGGGGGAGATACGGTCCCGGCCGATGCCGCGCTGCACCAGCTGAGCCTGGTCAAGGACGCCGACGAGCTGGCCAGGATCTATCACGCGTACGAGCTGTGCTGGGTGGCGCAGGCCGCGGTCGCTGACGGCGTGGCCGCGGGCGCCACCGAGATCGAGATAATGACGGCCGCGCAGAGCGCAGCCCAGGTCGCCCACGGTTCGCCGATCGAGTTCGCCGCCGACCTCCTCGCCGGGCCCAACACCGCGGAGGTCTGCGGCCCGATCGCCATCCCCGGGCGCACCCGTGCGGAGCCCGGCAAGCCGGTGAT
The DNA here is from genome assembly GCA_036522155.1 of Streptosporangiaceae bacterium. Lineage (GTDB taxonomy): Bacteria > Actinomycetota > Actinomycetes > Streptosporangiales > Streptosporangiaceae > UBA9676. The sequence goes on along the minus strand of DATDGI010000237.1, from coordinate 5,622 downwards.
CGCCGACATCTGCGTGGGAGCCGACGGCTACTGGGCCGACACCTGCCGCACGCACGTCAGCGGCACCAACGCCGATGTAGCAGGCATCTACCGGCAGCTCGACGCGATCCTGGAGGCGGCAGCCGCCGACCTCCGGTCCGGCGCCACCGGCGCGCAGGTGTTTGGCGGGATGCGGGACCGGATCCTGGCCATCCGCCCCGACGGGGAGTTCCCGCACCACGGCGGGCACGGGGTCGGGCTCAGCGTCTTCGATGACCCGCACGTGATCCCGTCGGATGAGCAGCGGCTGGAAAACTGGATGGTGCTCGCGCTGGAGCCGGGCATCTACCTGCCGGGCCAGTTCGGTGTCCGCAGGGAAAACCTGTTCCTCGTCACCCCGGACGGTGGAGTCGAGCTGACCCGGGCGGCAAGCCGCCCGCTGGATGCCCGTGCGCTAGCCGGCTGGACTGCATAGATCTACGGCGCGTTCTGGTGGCCCGAGACGGTGGCGGTGTGCGGGCTTGAATGAACAGTTCGTCAGGGCCGCCGTCCGCTTTGTTCGCGGCCATGGGGAATGGATCATCATCCTGGTCACGGGGGGCCGCTGCCTCAGGATGGAGGCACCGGGTCGAGGTGCGAGTCGCACCAGAGCACGGTGCCGGTGAACCTCATGCCGGTCGAGTTGGCCAGGAACGCGACACGCTGGCCGACCTGACTGGCGCTCTGGAACTGTCTGGTGGGCTGGTCACGCCTGGCTTCGTCGATAACCTCCTCGACGCTGCGGCCTGTGGCTTCGGCGATATCTGTGAAAATACTGCGGAGCATTCCTTCGATCACTTCACCGGGATAGACGACGCACGCGGCGATGGCGTGGTCGGCCAGCGCCAGCGCCTGGGTCATCGTGAGGTGTTTGACCACTGCCTTGCTCGCCGCGTAGGCGGCGCGGGTCGGCCGGCCCACTTCTGCTGCCGCCGAGGAGATGTTGATGATCATGCCGCGGCGTCCTAGGAGCGTGCTGGGCGGCTGCCTGACCATCGCGCGGGCGGTGGCCTGGCCCATCAGGAACGTTCCGTCGGCGTTGACCGACATCACCCGGCGCCATGTCTGGAACGTCAGGTCGAGGAGGTCGTCAACATGCACGATTCCGGCGCTGTTCACCAGCACGTCCACGCGGCCGGCATCGGCGAAGATATCGGCCACGGTCGCGTCGACGAGGTCCGGATTCGTCACGTCGCACACATACGGCTGGCAGTGGCCGCCTGCGGATTCCACCGCAGCCTGCGCGGGCGCCAGATCTGACCGGTCGAGATCCATGACGCACACGTCGAATCCGGTCGCCGCGAGCTCGAAGGCTGTCGCGCCGCCGATCGCGCCACCGGCCCCTGTGACGAGCGCAACCGGCCTGGGCGCCATCGCAGCGCTGGTTTCGTTGCCTTCCATCGGCCGTCTCGTCCCTCCGTTCAGTCTGCCGCGAGGCAACCAGGCCCCATCCCTGACCCGCTCTGGCTCTTTGCGGAATGACCCTCCGCCCCCGCGCCGAAGGAGTTGCCTGGACTCTAGCCCGTGCTTTGAGATCCTCGGTGATCCGTGGGCGCCCGTGCGCCATCCTTGTCAGCTTGGCAAAAGCCCCGCGGCTGGTGCGGGGGCTGCGCTGGCGCTCGGTGTGGATCGAGACCGTCCGCGGTCGGCCAGCTCGAAGTAGCCGACCAGGCTGTCGACGTGCATGCCGTCGCACCAGATGTCGAGTTCCGGCATGGCCGCGTAACGGCGGATGCGCCGGCAGTAGGCCTCCACGCCGGCGGTAACCGCGGCGGCGGCCCCTAGCCGGCTTGACCCGGTTCTCCCGCGCCGCTACCACTACGCTGGCGGCGAACCGCTTGACGTCCTATTCGAACGGGCCGGGCAGGGTCTCGTCGAAGTCACGCAGGTCGAATGACAGGTTCCGCTCCGGCGCCGCTGGGGCTCCTGACGTTGGACGGAGGACGATGAGCACGCTGGACGACTGGGCTGGCGCGCTATGCGCTGAACTCGGCATTGACCCCGAGGATGTCAGCCAGAAGACAGTGCTGAACCTGGCCAGGGTCGTGGCCCACACAGTGGACCGGCCGGCCGCGCCGCTGACTGCATACCTCATGGGCGTTGCGGTTGGCCGCGGGAAACCGCTGGCGGAAACGGCCGCGAGACTCCAGCAGCTTGCCCGGGGGTGGTCCGCTGATCACTGACCCCGTGCCAATGCGGTGAGCGACCGGGATATCCGCCCTATCAGGCACGCGCCAGCGTGATCTCGACTCCGTGCACGGTCGTGCTGGCCCCCATATCGCTGGCGATCCCCGGGTTGAGGGCGTTGACATTGGCCCGCCCGGCCTCGAGCTTTGGCCAGCGGCCCTTGGGTGAGAACGCAACGCCGCGGGGGAGGTCCTCCGAGAGAATCACGGTGAGCTCTAGCTCTCCGGCCGGGCTGCGCGCCAGCGCGCGGTCTCCGGCCGCGAGCCCGCGCTCGGCGGCGTCGTCAGGGTGCACGGCGATCGCCGGCGTGCCGATGCGGCGGGCGAGCCTGGGCTCGTTGGCGAAGCTGTCGTTGAGCAGCCAGGGCGAGGCGGGGGTGAGCAGCCGCAGCCGCCCATGCGCTGGGCGCGGGTCGGCATGCGGCTGCGCAACGCGCGGGTGTCCGTGGGCCTCGGCGTGGCCGCTGGCGAGCTCGATCTTCCCGCTCGGCGTGGGGAAGTGAAGGTCGGGGAACTGCACGCGCGGCTCGCGATGGATCCAGATCGTCCCTTGCCGGGCAAGGGAGGCGAAGTCGATCCCGAGTCCGGTGCGGCGCAGCACCTCCGCGATGATCTGCTCGTCTGGTTCGTGCAGCTCGGCGTCGGCGAACCCGGTCGCTGTGGCAAGCCGGCGGAAGATCTCGCTGTTGGGCAGCGACTGGCCGAGCGGCTCAATCGCCTTCACCTGTGCGGAGAGGCTGAGATGGAAGTAGGAGGCGACGAGATCGTCTGACTCGAGGAAGCTGGCGGCTGGCAGTACCACATCGGCCAGGTCGGTGGTGTCGGTCGCGAACAGGTCGATCGCGACGGTGAACAGGTCCGTGCGCGTGAGCGCTTGCCGGAGCCGCGCTTGCTCGGGGTTGGAGGCGGCGATGTTGATGTTCCAGCACAGCAGCGCCCGTGAGCGCTGCGGGTCTTCGAGGCAGCCGGCCAAGTCCATGTGGCTGATGGGGTCGGGCGGTGAGCCAGCCAGGTGCGCGCCGGCGACGTAGTCCTCGTCCAGCATCCGGTTGCCGGCGCCGTTGAGGTACAGAAAGCCGGTGCCGGGCTTCCCCAGGTTTCCGCTCAGCGCCGCCAGCTGGGCTACGGCGCGGACGGCGTTGCCGCCGCGCGGCTGGCGCTGGAAACCCTGGCCAATCCACAGCAGCGACGGCCCGGCGCCGTACCAGCGGGCGGCTTGCTCGATCGCGCCGGCCGGCACGCCGGTGATGCGCTCGCCCCATTCCGGGGTGCAGCGCTCCAGCAGCGGCTCGAGCTCCTCCCACCCAATCGCGCGCGTGCGCAGCAGCCCGTGGTCGAGCAGGCCGTCACGGCGGATCACATGCGCGATCGCGAACGCCAGCGCGGCGTCGCTGCCGGGGAACAGCTGCAGGTGCAGATCAGCCTGTTGGGCGGTGGCGGTCCGGATCGAGTCGACGACGATCACCCGCCCGGGCGCCTCAGGCAGCCAGTGCTCATGCTGATGCGGCGCGGAGGCCGAAGGGTTGGCGCCCCAGACCATGATGCATGCCGCATCTGACGCGCTTCGCGGGTCAAAACCATCCAGCGAGGTCCCGTACAGGTACTCCAGCGCAACATGCCCTGCCTTGTTGCAGATAGTGTCGGGGTCGACCTCGCGGGCGCCGAGCCGGCGCAGGAACCGATTCGGGAAGTGGTAGCCAAGCAGCGCGAACGTGCCGGTGTAGTGGGCACCCAGGATTGTGTGCGCCCCTGGGCCCTCGACCACCTCAGCCAGTCGCTGGGCGATCCCCGCCAGCGCCTCATCCCAGGACACCACCCGGAAACGGCCACTGCCCTTCGGCCCGTCGCGCCGAAGCGGCGTCAGCAGCCGGGCCCGGGGATCCAGCAGGACCCCGTTGTAGGCGGTCGCGCACTTGCGGCACAGCCGTCCGCGGCTGACGGGATGATTACGGTCGCCGCGCACCCGGCGGATCGCGCCGTCGCGCCGTGACACTTCGATGCCGCACGCGTCGTAGCAATCCCGCGGGCAGGTCGTCAGGATGGTCTCGTCAATCACGGTCCATCCAACCACCGCGGATGTGAGCAGCGTGAGCACCCCGGCCACCAACGCCGCGGAACTGTGCAGCGCCAAGCCCGAGTCGTACCTGGTCAGGTACTCCGGTGCGACGGGCGCGCAGACCTCCGATGCCCATGATGGCGAGCCTAGGATGAACAGCCACACCAGCGCGAGCTTCGCGCCGTCCATGGGCTCCGGAAAGGTGCAGCAGGGTGGCCGTCGCAGTCGGCCGCCAGGTCGGGACAACGGCGAAGACGGGCAGTGGAGTCGTCGGGCCGCGGTGCACTCGGGTGGCCGATACGGCGCGCCCATGTCGTCGGTCTATGTGCCCCCGTGTCACCATCGCCATTGTCGGCCGCACCCCGAAGATCGACATCGGTCCACGATTCGGTCAGGGGCGCTGCAGGGCGCGGGTGTCGTGTACGGGCGGTGGTTCGGCCTGTCAATTGAACACACTAACGAATTAATCGATCGACCTGAGCCGCCTTGGGGAATCGAACCCCAGACCTACGCATTACGAGGAAGATTCGTGCCGTCCAGCGTTGTCCACCCGTTCACTCCCACCCTGCTCACCGACGTTGCTCTTCCGGTCACGTCCAGAGCCATCCAGGGGTGTTGTTAGCACATGCGTTAGCAAGATCGTTCGACCCGGAGGTGGGGCGATCGGCTCCGCCGGGCGTGGCGACAGCCACCGCTCCTCGCCCTCCTCGATCTAGACTTGGGTTGAGAGCGTCGAGCCGAGGGGAGTTTCGCGTGAGCGCCGAGGCATCAGAGACGGTTAGCGTTCCCCGCGCCGAACTGGATGCCTTGAAAGCCGAACTGAAGCGGCTCCGCCGGGAAGTCGGCCGTGATGCCACCAGAAGGGGCATCCAAGCTGATCCTGGCCCAGGCGATGACGCGCCAGTGCTCAACCGCCAGGAACTAGCCGAAGCGTGGGGCATACGTGAGTGATCGCCGGGTCCGCTTCCCCGGCACAACGTGGCAGCAGATCGAGGCCTTGCCACAACCGCTTCGGTGGGCGGTTTAGCGCACGATCTTCCACCTGTTAGACGAGCCGGTACCGACCCTGGCGGACCCCTTCCCCCGAGACGACCCGTTGCCCGGTGCCTACGAACTGCACCTGCCCGGCGACGACGTGACCATCTGGTACACCGTCACCGAACATGAAGGTCAAGAAATCATCAGCGTGCAACACGTGAGCCTCGACACCTGATCCGATACGGCTAGGGCGTGTTTCAGAAGTCTGTTTGGGCTGTTAGCTGCGGCTGACGAGCCAGGTGGTGAGGTGGTGGGCGATGCCGGCGGGGGTGCCGGTGGTGATGGCCTGGTGGTCTTCGCCGGTGCCGGGGTCGCCGTAGGCGA
>DATDGI010000236.1:0-1810 GCA_036522155.1 Streptosporangiaceae bacterium | reverse complement strand
GGTGAGTACCCGCCGGGCGAGAAGCTCCCGACCTACGACGAACTTGCCGAGCAGTACCGATGCAGCATCGCGGCCGCCCGCCGGGCGGTGGAGCTGCTCAGGCAGCAAGGGCTGGTGATCACGGCACAGGGGAAGGGGTCGTTTGTCCGGGAGCGGCCCGGCACCCGGCGGCACGGGATCGAGCGCTATTCACGGAGCCGGTGGCTCACTGGTGGCCAGGCCATCCTCGTGGCCGAGGCCGCCGCGCAGGGCTGGACCGGTGGCCAGCGGTTGCGCTTCCTGGGCGAGGTTCCTGCGCCCGGCGAGGTTGCCGACCGGCTTGGCATCGCGGAGGGAACGCCGGTGTGGGTGCGCCAGCGCACTACCTTGATCAATGGGCGGCCCAACCAGCTTGCCGACAGCTACTACGAACTGCCGGTGACCCGGGCCGCACCCAGGCTCAGGGACGAAGACACCGGGCCGGGCGGGGGGTTCGCCCGGCTGGAAGAAGCCGGTTACCGGCTAGAGCGCATCCGCGAGGAACTGACCGCGCGGATGCCGGTTGGCCCGGAGACCGTGGCCCTGGACCTGCCCGAAGGCACGCCGGTCATCGACCTGATCCGGACGACCTACGACGATGCCGGGCAGGTGGTCGAGGTCATGGTCTCGGTCATCGCGGGCGACATGGCCACGTTCTGCTACGACTTCCCGATACCCGACTGACCGGCATGCAGATCACCCAGGCCACGGCCAGCGGGCCAGGCCGGGCCAATGAGGACTATGTGTGCTCCGGCGCGGACTGGGCCGTCATCCTGGATGGCGCCACCGCTCCGGCCGGAGTGGACAGCGGATGCATCCACGGTGTGATCTGGGTCGTCCGCCGCCTGACCGCCACGCTCGCAGCCAGGCTCGTGATCGGTGATCAGTCGTCCCTGGCTGACCTGCTGGCTGCCGCCATCAAAGACACCGTTAACGCCCATGCCAGCACCTGCGAACTGGGCAATCCCGACAGTCCATCCGCGACGGTCTCCATCGTCAGAGCCCGCGGTGACGCGCTGGACTACCTGACGCTGGGTGATTCACCCATCGTCATCTGGCACCAGGGCGACAGCTTCACGCCCATCGCCGACGACCGGACCTCCCACCTGCCCGGCGGGCGGCCCTACACCATCGAGCTCGTCCGCGCTCACCGGAACAAGACCGGCGGGTTCTGGGTCGCCAGCACCAACCCCGATGCCGCCTACCAGGCAATCAGTGGAAGCGTGCCACTGGCTCAGGTCAGCGAAGCGGGATTGTTCACCGACGGAATCACCCGGCTGCTGGACTGGTACGGCTATACCTGGCCGGTCATCTTCTCGTCCCTGAGAAGTGAGGGGCCAGCCAGCCTGATCGCGCTCGTGCGCGGTGCCGAACGCGAGCAGCCCCACCCCTACGCCAAACAGCATGACGACGCAACCGCCGCGTACCTTCGCGTCGTGGAATGAGCCACCATCAGCCACGGTGGGGGATGCCCGTGACTTGTGACAACTTTCTTCACGAAGGACTTCAAGGGCGCGCCACGGCGCGCCGGGCCGGTTCGGCCCCAGCCGGACCCAGGCAGGAAACGCGGAAGTACCGGGAGGAAGCGACGGCCAGAGCAAGGGGTCTCGGTGCCAGTCACCGTGCCGGGTAGGGGCAGCGTCGCCGCTGGGGCGGCAGCCTGGCCCGCTGCCTCCGCGCTGTGGAAGCGCCCGGCGCGGGCCGCTGCCGCCTGCGTTAGCTGCCCCGGCACCGGTCCGCGCCACCCCCGCTGGGCCACGCTCCCCCGGTGCCGCAACCAGCAGGAGCCGCG
>DATDGI010000235.1:0-11885 GCA_036522155.1 Streptosporangiaceae bacterium | reverse complement strand
CAGCCGGAACCGGGCCGGAACCGGGCCGGCCGGGCCGGGCGTTCGCGGTCCACGGCGGTGCGGGCCGCAGGTCGTTTGGCCGCTAAATCGGGACCGGTGGTGGCGGTCACCGGCGCCGCCCACGGCCTGGGGCACGCGCTGGCGGCCACCCTGGCCGGCTCGGGGCGGGTGAGCCGGGTGGTGGCGATCGACAACCACCGGGGCGACCTGGCCGGGGTGACCTGGCGGCTGGCCGACGTGTGCGACCCGGCGCTGGCCGGCCGGCTCACCGGGGTGGACGTGCTGGTCCACACCGACGTCGACATGTCCGACTCCGACCACCGGGCCCGGCGGGCGTTCAACGTCCGGGCGGCGCAGACCGTGCTCACCGCGGCCGCGGCCGGCCGGGTCGGCCGGGCCATCCTGGTGACCAGCGCAATGGTGTACGGCGCGCGGCCCGGCAACCCCGTGCCGCTGCCGGAGACCTCGCCGCTCGCCGCCGACCCGGACGGCAGCGTGGCCGGCGACCTGCTGGAGATCGAGCACCTGGCGGCGCGCTCGCCGCGCGCGCACCCGGGCCTGGCGGTCACCGTGGCCCGGCCCGCAGTCCTGGTCGGCGAGGGCGGCGACACGCCGGTGACCAGGCGCTTCGACGCGGCCCGGCTGCTGACGGTCAGGGGCTGCGCGCCCCGCTGGCAGTTCTGCCATGTCGACGATCTTGTTTCCGCACTCGAACTGGCCGTAGCCGGGGACGTGACCGGGAATTTCGCGGTCGGCTGCGACGGCTGGCTGGAGCAGGAGCAGGTGGAGGAAATCAGCGGCCTGCGGCGGCTGGAACTCCCGGCCAGCCTGACCCTGGGCACGGCGCAGCGGCTGCACCGGCTCGGGATCGCTCCCGGCCCCATCAACGACCTGCCGTACCTGGTCTACCCGTGGGTGGTCGACTGCCAGGCGCTGCGGGCGGCCGGCTGGCGCCCGGCCTACGACAACGCCGCCGCGCTGCGCTCGCTGATGGCGGCCAGGGCCCTGCACCGGGCGTCCGCGCGGCGCATCCCGCGCAAGGAGGCGACGATCACCGCGGCCGGTGCGACCGTCGCCGTGCTCGGCACCGCGGCGATCGTGCGGGCCGCCCGCCGCCGGCGGCGGGGCGGCTGACGGAGCCTGACCGCGCGTCAATCCGGGTACCTTTGCTCCGTGAACGTGATCAGGCTCGCCGAGTTGCGCGAGACAGAGCTTTCGGTGGACGAGGTGCGGGCCGCCGTGGCCGACCCGGCCGGGGGCGGCGTCGCCCTGTTCGCCGGCACCGTCCGCGATCACGACCACGGGCGGGGGGTGACCAGGCTCTCCTACAGCGCGCACCCGTCGGCCGCCGCCGAACTGCGGACGGTGGCCGAGAAGGTGGCGGCGGAGTTCGACGTGCGGGCGCTGGCCGCCGTGCACCGGGTCGGCGACCTGGCCGTGGGCGATCTCGCGGTGGTGGTCGCCGTGGCCTGCGCGCACCGGGCCGAGGCGTTCGCCGCCTGCCGCGCCCTCATCGACCGGCTCAAGGAGAGCGTCCCGATCTGGAAGCATCAGTCGTTCAGCGATGGCGAGAGCGAATGGGTCAACGGTGCCTGACCTGCGGGCGGCCACCCGCCGCCAGCTGACCCTGTACGTCGCGGTGGCCGGGGTGCTCGTCGCCGCCGCGGCCGCGGCGTTCACGTCGGTCCCGTACGTGATCCTGAGCCCCGGCCCGACCCTCAACACGCTGGGCAAGTTCTCCGGCGGCGGCCCGATCATCCAGATCACCGGCCATCCGAGCTACCCGACCACCGGCCATCTCAACATGGTCACCGTGTCCTACCAGGGCGGCCCGCAGGACAAGCTGAACGTGTTCGCCGCCCTGCGGGCCTGGCTGACCCCGGATGAGGCGGTGGTGCCGGAGGAGGAACTGTTCGGCCCCGGCCAGACCCAGCAGCAGGTCGCCAGGCAGGACACCCAGCAGATGGCCAGCTCGCAGCAGACCGCGACCGCGGCCGCGCTGTGCGAGCTGGGCATCCCGTTCACCACCGTGGACACCGTGGTGGGGGTCGTCAAGGGAGATCCCGCCGCGGGCGTGCTGCAGCGGGGTGACGTGATCAGGGCGGTGAACGGCACCGTAGTCAGCTGCCGCCAGGACGCCGCACCGCTGATCCGGGCCCGGGCGCCGGGCGCACCGGTCACGCTCACCGTCGTGCGCACCACCGGCGGCCAGCGGGAGACCCGGCAGTTCCGGCTGAAGACGGTGGGGGTGCAAGGCCATGCCGTGGTGGGGGTCTCGGTCTCGGAGAACTTCGTGTTCCCGTTCAGCATCAGGATCCGGGTGGGGAACATCGGCGGCCCGAGCGCGGGCCTGATGTTCGCCCTGGGCATCATCGACAAGCTGACGCCGGGCAACCTGACCGGCGGGAAATTCATCGCCGGCACCGGCGAAATCTCGGTGAACGGGGCCGTGGGCCCGATCGGCGGCATCCAGCAGAAGATGGCCGGGGCCCGGCAGGCGGGCGCCACTATCTTCCTCACCCCGGCTGCCAACTGCCCGGACGCGGCCGGGGCCATCCCGCCGGGGATGCGGCTGATCAAGGTGAGCACACTGGCCGGCGCGGTGCGCGCGCTCAAGGCGCTTGCGGCCGGCGGTCAGGTCCCGTCCTGCTGAATCCCGGCCGGCTCCCAGGCTGGGCCGGCCCGGCCCGGGCCATCGCCGCGGCGGCGGCGCAATCGTGAGCGGAACGGGACCTTGTGATGGGCCGGGCACGGGCATGATCGCGGTAGATTGGCGCCGCGCGGGCCGGTATCTGCCCGGCCTGCGCCGAACCGGGCCCGCATCCGCTCGGGCCCGCCCCGGTGTCCTGACATGAGGGGGACTGGTTGAGCTTCCAGCCGCCAGGCCGGGCGCGCCCGCCCGACAGCCGGGCCGCGCTCCGGCTGCCCCGCTGGCCGCGGTACCTGGTGCCGGCCGTGCTCGGGCTGATCGCCCTGATCATTGTGCTCTCCATCATCGCCGGGGTGTGGACGGACTTCCTGTGGTTCCGCTCGGTGAACTACTCGTCGGTGTTCGGAGTCACCTACGGCACCAGGTGGACGCTGTTCTTCATCACGGGCCTCTTCATGGCCCTGGTCACCGGGCTCAACGCGGTCATCGCCTTCCGGCTGCGGCCGGAATACCGGCCTGTCCCGGCGGGGGAGCGGCCGGGGATGGACCTGTACCGGCAGGCCGTCGACCCGCACCGGCGGCTGCTGCTGGGTATCGCGCTGGGCCTGGTGGGCCTGCTGGCCGGGATCAGCGGGGCAGGCTCCTGGCAGACCTGGCTGATGTTCGCCAACCAGGTCCCGTTTGGCGTCAGGGACCCGCAGTTCAACATGGACATTTCCTTCTTCGTGTTCACCTATCCCTTCCTGCGGCTGGTGCTGGGTTTCCTGTTCACCGCAGTGCTGCTGTCGCTGGTCGCCGTGGTGCTGGTGAACGCGCTCTATGGCGGGCTGCGGGCGCAGGGCCGGCGGCTGCGGGCGACCGCCGCTGCGCAGACCCACCTGTTCCTCTTGCTCGGGGTGTTCGTCCTGCTCAAGGGGTTCGCCTACTGGGTCGACCGGTACGCCATCGACTTCTCCCAGCGCGGCACGGTGACCACCGGCGCGTCCTACACCGACGTCAACGCGGTGCTGCCGGCCAAGACGGTGCTGGCCGTGATCGCCGTGCTGTGCGCGCTGCTGTTCTTCGCCGGCGCGGTGCGCCGCAGCGCGATGCTGCCGGCCGTCGGGTTCGGCCTGCTCGTGCTGTCGGCCATCCTGATCGGCGGGGTCTACCCGGCGATCATCCAGCAGTTCGTGGTCAAGCCGAACGAGCTGGCCAAGGAGTCCAAGTACATCAACCGGGAGATCCACGGCACCCGCACGGCCTACGCCGTCGGGGCCGCCCAGGTGATCAGCTATCAGGGAGCCAGCTCCGATCCGCCCGGCCGGCTCGCCAGCGATGTGGCGAGCCTGAGCGGCCTGCGGCTGATGGATCCGGCCGTGGTGTCGCAGACCTTCCAGCAGCTCCAGCAGGTGAAGGGCTTCTACCAGTTCCCCGGCGCCCTCGCGGTGGACCGGTACGTCCTGCCGGGCGCGAGCAGGCCGCAGGATGTGGTGGTGGCGGTCCGCGGACTGGGCGGGCCGCCGCCCGGCCAGGGCAACTGGATCAACACCCACCTGGTGTACACGCACGGGTTCGGGTTCGTGGCGGCCAAGTCGAACGCGGTGGCGTCCGGCGGTCTTCCGTGGTTCGTGGAGAGCGACATCCCGCCGCACGGGCAGCTCGGCCAGTTCCAGCCCCGGGTGTACTTCGGCCAGCAGCAGAACACCTACGCGATCGTCGGCGCGCCAGCCGGGCGGCCGCCGCAGGAGCTTGACTACCCGTTCGAGAACGCCAGCGGCCAGCAGAACTACACCTACCAGGGGAACGGCGGCGTGCCGGTCGGCTCCCTGCTGACCCGGTTCCTGTACGCCATCAAGTTCCGCGAGCTGAACATCCTGCTGTCGGGCGCCATCAACGGCGACTCGAAGATCCTCTACGACCGGCAGCCGCTGGCGCGGGTGGCCAAGGTGGCGCCATTCCTCACCCTGGACGCCAACCCGTACCCGGTGATCGCCAACGGGAAGATCCTGTGGGTGGTGGACGGCTACACCACCACCGACCTGTATCCGTACTCGGAGCGGATCAGCATGCCGCAGGCCACCTCGACCAGCCAGACCCCGAACGGGGCGGTCGCCGGCCAGGTGCCCGGGCAGATCAACTACATCCGCAATTCGGTCAAGGCGGTGGTGAACGCCTACACCGGCGCCGTCAGCCTGTACCAGTGGGGGCCATCCGACCCGCTGCTGCGCACCTGGATGAACGCCTTCCCCGGGGTCATCAAGCCGCGCTCGGACATTCCCGCCTACCTGCTGCCGCATCTGCGCTACCCGCCGGACCTGTTCGAGGTCCAGCGGCAGATCCTGGCCAAGTACCACGTGACGAACCCGCAGTCCTTCTACGGCGGGCAGAACTTCTGGACCGTGCCGAACGACCCGACCGGCTCCACCATCACCGGCGGCCTGAGCCAGCCGCCGTACTACCTGACCATGACCATGCCCGGCTACCAGCAGCCGCAGTTCTCGCTGACCACGGCGCTGGCGCAGCGGTCGCGGCCGAACCTGGCCGCGTACATGGCGGTGGACAGCAACCCGCGGACCGGTTACGGCGCCATCCGGGTCCTCCAGCTGCCGCAGGCCGCGGCCATCCTGGGGCCCCAGCAGGTGCAGAACAACTTCGAGTCCGACACGGTCGCGTCCAAGGAACTGTCGCTGTTCCGGCAGGGCGGCTCGTCGGTGATCAAGGGGAATCTGATCGCGCTGCCGCTGGGCGGCGGGCTGCTGTACGAGGAGCCGATCTACATCCAGGCCGCCGGGGGCATCGGCACGGGCTCGTACCCCACCCTGAAACGGGTGTTTGTCTTCTTCGACGGCCAGGTGGGCTACGGGCCGACGCTGCAGAACGCGCTGGGCCAGATCTTCTCTGGGGTGCCGAGCACCGGCCCGGCGCCGCCCACCGGCACCGGCCAGGTGAGTGCGGCGGTGCGCAAGTACCTGGCCCAGGCCGAGCAGGACTACGCGGCCGCGCAGGCGGCGCTGAAGAGCGGCGATTTCGCCGCCTACGGCCAGGACATCGCGAGCATGAAGCAGGCGCTCGACAACGCCCAGCGGGCCGCGGGCGCCACCTCCGCCACGACGCCCGCCCCGTCCGCCAGCCCGTCCCCGTCCCCGACCCCGACGCACTAGTGAGCGGGTTGCTGCCGCCGATGGGCACTAGCGCGATGATGCTCACAGGCAGTCGGGCCAAGGGCGTACGCTCGGTGGTGGCGGACAACCATCGGGAATGCTGACGAGAGCAGCTATCCGTGTGCCCGGGCCTGCTGCCCGGGAAGGGAGCGAGACTGGCCGTGGCGCCTAGAGTCCTGGTTGATGCGACCGCTGTGCCTGCGGATCGCGGGGCGCTGGGCCGGTACGTAGACGGGCTGGTGGCCGCGCTCGGGGTTGCCGGCGCCGACCTTGTGGTCACCTGCCAGCGGGCCGACGAGGAGCGCTACGGGCGGCTGGTCCCGGACGCCCGGGTGGTGCCCGGCCCGGCCGCGATCTCGCACAGGCCCGCCCGGCTGGCCTGGGAGCAGACCGGGCTGCCGCAGGTGGCCCAGTCGGTCGGCGCCGATGTCCTGCACGTGCCGCACTACTCGATGCCGTTGCGGTGCAGCGTGCCGGTCGTGGCCACGATCCACGACATGACGTTCTTCACCGAGCCGGACGCGCACAGCCTGAGCACCGCGACCTACTTCAAGTCGGCCATCCGGACCACGGTCCGGCGGGCGACCCGGCTGCTGGCCCCGTCCAAAGCCACCCGGGACGAGCTGGTGCGGGTGCTGGGCGCCGACCCGACCCGGATCGACGTCGCCTACCACGGTGTGGACCACTTGCTGTTCCACCGGCCCAGCCCGGACCAGCTACGGCACGTCTCGGACCGGCTCGGCCTGCACGGCAGGCCGTACGTGGCCTACCTCGGCACGCTGGAGACGCGCAAGAACGTGCCCGCCCTGATCAGCGGCTGGGCCGCGGCCGTCGCCGACCTGGCCGACCCGCCCGCGCTGGTGCTGGGCGGCGGCAGCGGCTGGAGCGACGAGGTGGACGAGGCGGTCGCCGCCGTGCCCGCCCACCTGCGCCTGGTCCGCCCCGGCTACCTGCGCTTCAGCGACCTGCCCGGCTACCTCGGCGGTGCCCTGCTGGTCGCCTTCCCCAGCCGGGGGGAGGGGTTCGGGCTGCCGGTGCTGGAGGCGATGGCCTGCGGCGCGGCGGTGCTGACCACCCACCGGACGTCGCTGCCGGAGGTGGGCGGTGACGCGGTCGCCTACACCGAGCCCGACGCGGACAGCATCCAGGCGGGGCTGCGGGCCCTGCTGGAGGACCCGGTACGGCGGGAGGCCCTGGGCGAGGCCGGGCACGCCCGGTCGCAGGAGTTCAGCTGGGCCGCCTCGGCCGAGGCGCATCTCGCCTCGTACCTGCGTGCGGCCGGGCAGCGAGACGAGTAATCTGCGGCTCCATGTCATCACCGCCCCTCGTCCCGGCCCGCGGCGAACAGCTTGAGGCGATCCTGCTCGTCGGTGGCCAGGGCACCCGGCTGCGGCCGCTGACCATCAGCACGCCCAAGCCGCTGCTGCCCACCGCCGGTGTCCCGTTCCTCGCCCACCAGCTGGCCAGGGCGGCCGCCGCCGGGGTCACCCGGGTGGTGCTGGCGACCTCGTACCGCCCGGAGATGTTCGCGGACTGCTTCGGCGACGGCGCCGCGTTCGGGCTGCAGATCGTCTACGTCCAGGAGGAAACCCCGCTCGGCACCGGCGGCGCGATCAGGAACGCGGCGGCGGCGCTGCACGCCGAGCCGGGCAGCCCGGTGATCGTGCTGAACGGGGACGTGCTGTCCGGCCACGACCTCGCCGCCCAGCTCGACCTGCACCGCAAGGCCGAGGCGGCGGTCACCCTGCACCTGGTCGAGGTGCCCGACCCGGCCCGCTTCGGCTGCGTGCCGACCAGCGCCGACGGGCGGGTGACCGCGTTCCTGGAGAAGACCCCGGATCCGGTCACCAACCAGATCAACGCGGGCTGCTACGTCTTCCGCCGGGACGTGATCGACACGATCCCGGCCGGCACGGTGACCTCGGTGGAACGGGAGACCTTTCCCGGCCTGATCGGCCAGGGCGCGGTCGTGATGGGCTACCTGGAGAGCGGGTACTGGCTCGACGTGGGCACCCCGGAGGCCTTCGTGCGGGGCTCGTGTGATCTTGTTCTTGGCCGCCTCATCTCGCCCGCGCTGGCCGCCGCCACCGGCGTGCCCGGGGAGGTGCTGCTGCTCGACGGCGCGCGGGTGAGCCCGGCGGCGCAGGTGGGCGGCGGGACCGTCGTCGGGGCCGGCTCGGTGATCGGGCCGGGCGCCCAGGTCCAGGGCAGCGTGCTGTTCGACGGGGTGGAAGTCGGCGCCGGTGCCCGAGTCCGCGGCTCGGTGCTCGGCCGGCACGCCCGCATCGGCGAGTCGGCCGTGCTTGACGCCGCCGTCCTGGCCGATGATGTGTGCGTGGCTAGTGGAAACGAGTTGCGGGCCGGGCTGCGCGTGTGGCCGGGGGTGGACCTCGGCCCGACCTCGGTCCGTTTCTCCACGGACGCCTGAGCGGCGGGCCCGCCGGTGGTTGCGCCCGCCGCGGATGCGGCCCCGGATGCCGCGGGTGCAGTCCTGGATGCCGCGGGTGCAGTCCTGGATGCCCCGGGCGCGGTCCTGGATGCCCCGGGTGCGGTACCGGATGCCCCGGGTGCGGTACCGGATGCCGGGGAGGTGGCCCCGGATCCCGTCTGCGGTGCGCTGACCCGGCAGTGGCGGCTGCCGTTCCCGGTGGATCTGGGCCGGACCCTCGGTGTGCACCGGCGGGGGCGGGGCGACCCGACCTTCCAGACGGACCCGGCCGGTGCGGTGTGGCGGACGTCGCTGACCCCGGACGGGCCGGGCACGCTGCGGGTGGTGGCCGTCCCGTCAGGCTCCGCCGGAACCGCGGGCTCCGGCCGGAGCGGCGGCCTTACCGCGCTCGCGTGGGCCTGGGGGCCGGGGGCGGGCTGGCTGCTGGCCGCGCTGCCGGGGCTGCTCGGCGCCGGCGACGACCGCACCGGTTTCTGCCCGGCCCACCCGCTGGTGGCCGAACTGGACCGGCGGCATCCCGGGCTCCGGATCGGCCGGTCGGGCCGGGTGCTGGAGGCGCTGGTGCCCGCCGTGCTGGAGCAGAAGGTGGTCGGGGCCGAGGCCAAGCGGGCGTGGCGGCTGCTGGTGCTCAAGTTCGGCGGCCGCGCCCCGGGGCCGGCCCCGGCCGGGATGCGGGTGTTCCCGCCGCCCCGGGTGTGGGCGATGATCCCCTCCTGGGAATGGCACCGGGCCGGGGTGGAAGGGGTCCGGGCCAAGACCATCCTTGGCGCCGCCCGGGTGGCCGCACGGCTGGAGGAAATCGTCGCGATGAGCCCGGCCGCGGCGGATCTGCGGCTGCGCTCGCTGCCCGGGATCGGGCCGTGGACCTCGGCCGAGATCCGCCAGCGGGCCTGTGGCGACCCGGACGCGGTGTCGGTCGGTGACTATCACCTGCCCGGCATGGTCGGCTGGGCGCTGGCCGGGCGGACGGTGGACGACGCCGGGATGCTGGAACTGCTCGCCCCCTACCCCGGTCACCGGTACCGCGTGACCAGGCTGGTGACGCTCAGCGGGATGGGCCCGCCGCGCCGCGGCCCGCGCAATCCCGTCCGCGACTACCGGTCATTCTGACCATCCCCGGCCGTCCGGACCGTTCCCGGCGGCTGCGCCTCAGCGGGCCAGGGGAAGGCCACCAGATCGGGCTCGACCCAGCCCTCGCGGGCCGCCTCCGACGCCAGCACACGCGACGAGTAGTGCCGGGACAGCAGCCGCTTGTCCAGCAGCGCGGGGTTGCGCTCAGCGAACGCGGTGAACCCGGCCGCCTCATCGGTGCCGGCCGTGACGTGATGGGCGACGAGTTCGGTCCACGCCCGCGTCATCGTGGCGTTGAACTTCTGCGGCGCCCGTTCGTAGGCCGCGACATGCCTGATCCACCCCGCCACCACGTCCGGGGCCCGGCTGGCGCCGTGCCGCTGGATGGCGAGGTAGGCCAGGTGGATGTGCTGGCGGTGGCGGAACGGCGTTCCGTCCGGCGCGACCTCGGCCAGCACCTCGGCCAGGTCCGGCGGCAGGGCCCCGGCCCGGCCCGGGCCGTGCGGCCCGTGTTCGTGGGTCATACGGCCACCTCCGCCAGCGCCTGGATGACCGCCAGGAAACCGGCCCGCTCGGCGTCGCTCACCCCGCCCAGCGCCTGCCGTTCCAGGTCCCGGATGGCGTCCCTGACGTGGCCGGCGGCGATCCGGCCGGCCGGGGTCAGCGCCACCAGGAATGACCGCCGGTCGGCCTGATCCACCTCACGGACGGTGAAGCCGCGATCGGCCAGCCGGTCCACCACGCTGGTCAAGGTGGACGGCTTGGTCCCGGTCGCGGAGCCGAGCAGCCCGGTGGGCAGCGGCGACGCGGCGGCCAGGCAGGCCAGCACGTTGATCTCCGAAGGGCCCAGTTCCAGCCAGGCCAGCACCTGCACCAGTGCATGGATGGTCACGTGGGTGGCCCGGTGGAGGCTGAGCATCACCCCGCCCAGGGGGTCATCTCGCCCACGCGCAGTTCTGTCATCTATCACGAAATCGTATTATACCAAATCGTAGTATCGGGAGGCAGCGGGAGAGCCGGCGGATGCCACGGGCGGGTGCCCACGGGAGGGTGTCCCGGGGCGCAACTAGAGTGCGGCTATGAGCGATGCCCCCGCCCCCCGCTCGCCGTCTCCCGCGCCAGCCGGGCCCGCGCAGGCAGAACTCGCGCCGCCGGGACCGGTCCCACCCGGGCCCGCGTCACCCGAGCTCGCGCCGCCAGGACCGGTGCCACCCGAACCCGCGCCACCGGCCAGCGCCATCCGCCGGGCGCTGGCCCGGGCCCGGGATGGCAAGCCGCTGGACCGGGCCGAGGCCACCGTGCTGCTGCACGCCCGCGGTGAGCAACTGGCCGAGCTGGCCCGGCACGCCTCCCGGGTCCGGGACGCCGGGCTGGCCGCGGCGGGCCGCCCAGGCGTCATCACGTACTCGCGCAAGGTGTTCATCCCGCTCACCCGGCTGTGCCGGGACCGCTGCGGCTACTGCACGTTCGTCACCGTGCCTGGCCGGCTGGACAGCCCCTACCTCTCGCCGGACCAGGTGCTCTCGATCGCCCGCCAGGGCGCCGCGCTCGGCTGCAAGGAGGCGCTGTTCACCCTCGGCGACCGGCCCGAGGACCGGTGGCGGCAGGCGCGGGAGTGGCTGGACGCGCGCGGCTACGACAGCACCCTCTCCTACCTGCGGGCCGTCGCGATCATGGTGCTGGAGGAGACCGGCCTGCTACCGCACCTGAACCCGGGCGTCCTCACCTGGCAGGACTTCCAGCGGCTCAAGCCGGTCGCGCCGTCGATGGGGATGATGCTGGAGACGACCGCGGCCCGGCTGTTCACCGAGAAGGGCGGCCCGCACTACGGCAGCCCGGACAAGGACCCGGCGGTCCGGCTGAGGGTGCTGGAAGACGCGGGCCGGTCCGCCGTCCCCTTCACCACCGGCATCCTCATCGGCATCGGCGAGACGCTGGCCGAACGGGCCGAGTCGATCTTCGCGATCCGCCAGGTGGCCCGGGAGTACGGCGGCATCCAGGAAGTGATCGTGCAGAACTTCCGGGCCAAGCCGGACACCAAGATGCGCGGCGTCCCCGATGCCAGCCTGGACGACCTGGCGGCGACCATCGCGGTCGCCCGGCTGGTGCTCGGCCCGGCCATGCGGATCCAGGCCCCGCCCAACCTCATAGGCGACCAGTACCGGCTGATCCTGGCGGCCGGTATCGATGACTGGGGCGGCGTGTCCCCGCTCACCCCGGACCACGTCAACCCCGAGCGTCCCTGGCCGCAGATCGACGACCTGGCCGCGCGCACCGCCGACGCGGGCATGACGCTGGCCGAGCGGCTCACCATCTACCCCGGCTACCTGCGAGAGCCGTGGCTGGATCCGAGGCTGGCCGGGCACGTGGCCGCGCTCGCCGACCCGGTCACCGGGCTGGCCCGGCCCGGCGCCCGGCCCGCCGGCCTGCCCTGGCAGGAGCCGGACGGTGGCTGGGGCGAGGCCGCCGGGCGCACCGACCTGTACGTCACCATCGACACCGCGGGCCGCACCGCCGACCGCCGTGACGACTTCGCCGAGGTGTACGGCGACTGGGCGGAAGTGGCTGCCCG
>DATDGI010000234.1:0-22121 GCA_036522155.1 Streptosporangiaceae bacterium | reverse complement strand
CATGGTCTGGTTCGCCGGCGGCCACGACGGTGGCGATCAGGAAACGGGCCGGGTCAACTCGCTGACCGCGCAGTGGTTCGGCCGCTGGCTGGCGCCCGGGCAGCCCGCCCCGCCCCGCCCGGCGGCCAGCGGCCAGGGCGCCACCGGGCAGGCTGCCACCGGGCAGCCCGGGTTTGCGGTGACCCGGGTGCTCGGCTTCGACCCGTCCAGCGACCAGGCGTCGCTCGGCATCGCTACCACGGACAGCTACCCGGGACTGGCCGGGACCACCCGGGCGCTGGTCCGGCTGGCCGGGCCGCCCCAGACGATCGTCAGCCCGGCCGGCGGCGCACCGGCCTCCATCTCGGCGTTCCCCGGCCTCGGCCCGCTCGGGCCGGCCGGCCTCACCTTCGACATGCCGGGCCAGAGCGCCGCCTTCACCTCCGCGCCGCTGGCCAGCCCGGTCCAGCTGACCGGCGCCCCGGCCGTCCGGATCCGGGTGTCCGGCGCGCCGGTGGTGACGCTTTTCGCCAAGATCTACGACGTCGACCAGGCGGGCAACGCCACCCTGCCCAACCAGCTGGTGTCGCCGGTCCGGATCACCGGCGCGCAGCACGGCCGGGTCGTCACCATCGCGCTGCCCGCGCTTGACTACGGCTTCGCGGCCGGTCACCGGCTCCGGCTGGTGCTGACCACCACGGACTTCGCCTACGCCAGCCCGGCCGGGCCCGCGATCTACCAGGTGGCGCTGGCCGGGCCCGGGGTGAGCATGCCCGAGAACCCGGCGCTGACCGTGGTCACCGGCGGGGTGCCCGGGTGGGTGTGGGCGGCCCCGGCCGCCGCGCTCATCGCCGCCGCGCTCATCCTCGGCCTTGGCCGGGCCCGCGACCGCAGCGGCCTGGTGGCCGAACTGGCCGACGTGCCGCTGGAGATCACCGGCCTGACCAAGCGCTTCCGTGACGGCCAGCTGGCGGTGGACGACCTGTCGCTGCGGGTGGAACGCGGGCAGATCCTCGGCCTGCTCGGGCCCAACGGCGCGGGGAAGACCACCACGCTGCGGGCGCTGATGGGGCTGCTGCATCCGCAGGCCGGCACGATCACCATCTTCGGCCGCCGGGTGCACCCGGGATCGCCCGCGCTATCCCGGCTCGGCTCGTTCGTGGAGGGCCCGGGTTTCCTGCCGCACCTGTCCGGGCGGGACAACCTGGAGGTGTACTGGCGGGCCACCGGCCGCCCCGCCGAGGACGCCCACCTGCCGGAGGTGCTGGTCGTGGCCGGCCTCGGCGCGGCCATCGACCGGAAGGTGCGGGCCTACTCGCGCGGGATGCGCCAGCGGCTCGCCATCGCCCAGGCCATGCTGGGCATGCCCGATCTGCTGGTACTCGACGAGCCGATGAACGGCCTGGACCCGCCCCAGATCCGGGAGATGCGCGATGTCCTGCTCGGGTACGCGGCCAGCGGGCGGACCGTCATCCTGTCCAGCCACCTGCTGGGCGAGGTGGAGCAGACCTGCAGTCATGTGGTGGTCATGCACCAGGGCCGCCGGCTCGCGGCCGGCCCTGTCGCCGAGATCATCGGCGAGGCGGGGGCGCTCCTGGTCGGGACACCCGAGCCGGCCCGGGCCGTGGCCGTCCTGCAGGCCATGGACGGGATAGACGGGGCGGAGGCCCATCCGGACGGGGTGCTGGTCCGCCATGACGGCGTGCCGCCGTCCGCGGTGGTCGCCGCGCTGGTGGGAGCGGGCGTGCCGGTGGACCGGGTCGGCCCCAGCCGCCGGCTGGAGGATGCCTTCCTGGCGCTCATCGCCGAGTCCCCGGGCGGCGGTCCCGGGGACGTGGCGGCCAGCCCAGCTGGAAACGGCCTGGTCAGCAGTCAGGGGGCAGCATGACCGCCAGCGCGAACCCGGCCGCGCCGGGATACAGCCCGCGCCGGACACTCCCGTTCCGGATAGAGGTGATCCGCCAGCTACGGCGGCGGCGGACCATGGTGGCGTTCGGCATCTTGCTGGTGCTGCCCTGGATCCTGGTCGGCGCGTTCGAGCTCGGCGGTTCGTCGCCGCCCAGCAACGGCCCCCCCGGACTGGTTGACCTGGCCACCTCCGGCGGGCTCAACTTCGCCGCCTTCAGCTTCTTTGCCTCGGCCGGCTTCCTGCTGGTCGTCGCGGTCGCGCTGTTCTGCGGGGACACGATCGCCAGCGAGGCGAGCTGGGCGTCGCTGCGCTACCTGCTGGCGGCCCCGGTGCCCCGGGCCCGGCTGCTCCGGCAGAAACTGGCCGCCGGGCTCGCCTACGCCACCGCCGCGGTGGTGAGCTTCCCCATGATGTCGCTGCTGGCGGGCACGGTGGCGTTCGGCTGGCATCCGCTGCGGCTGCCGGCCACCGGCATCGAGATGCCCTACGGCACGGCGCTGGCCCGGATGGGCATCGTGCTGGGCTACGTCCTGATCACCGAGCTGGTGGTGGCCGGGCTGGCGTTCCTGCTGTCGGTCAGCACGGACTCGCCGCTGGGCGCGGTGGGCGGCGCGGTGGGCCTGGTCATCGTGAGCAACATCCTGGACGCGGTCACCGCGCTCGGCTCCTGGCGGGAAATCCTGCCGACGCACTGGCAGTTTGCCTGGCTGGACGCCTTCGCCGAACCGCTCTCCTGGGGCGGCATGGTGGAGGGAGCCGCCGTGTCGGTCTCCTACGCGCTTGTCCTGTTCGCGCTGGCGTTCCGGCACTTCCGGGCCAAGGACGTCGTTTCCTGAGCGTCACTCATACACCGCATCTTGTGACGTTCGCGCAGGCGAGTTACGTTCGGGCCACCTGAGCATGAGCTTTGGCCCCTGGGAGGATGACGATGGCCAGCGAATCCCTTCCGTTCGGCGAAAGCAAGAGCCCGCTCGTCGGCGTGGCTGAGCAGCAACGGCTGCGCCGGGGCGTGCTGGGCATCCTGGATATCTCCGCCGCCACCATGGCGAACATCGGCCCGGCGATGAGTTTCTTCTTCGGCTTCGGGCTCCTCGCCTTCACCGCGGGCGTGGCGGCGCCGCTGACCATCGTCGTCGCCATCGTCGCCATCGCCTTCCTGGGCAACACCCTGTCGCAGTTCTCCCGGGCCCAGCCGTCCACCGGCGGTTTCATCACGTTCGTCGGCAAGTCGTTCGGCGGGACCAGCGCGGTGACCACCGCGCTGGTGGCGGGACTTGGCTACATCATCGCGATGTCCTCGGTGATCGCCATCTCCGGCGGCTTCCTGGCCATCACGCTCAACCGGTACCTGCACTGGAACATCCCGTGGGGGTACCTGACCGTGCTGCTCACCCTCGGCGCGGTGTACATGATGATCCGCGGCGTCAGCGTGTCCACCAAGGTGGCCGGCTTCTTCTTCGTCTTCGAGATGCTGATGCTGGTGGTGGTGTCGGTGGGCGCCCTGATCAAGAACGGTGGCTACCTGTCGCTCGCCCCGTTCGAGCCGAGCCACATCACTAACGGGTTCTCCGGGCTGGCGGCCGGCTTCCCGCTGGCGATCTACCTGTTCATCGGCTGGGAGAACTCCGCCGCGCTGGCCGAGGAGACCGACAACCCGCGCCGCAACGTGCCGCGGGCGGTGTTCTCGTCGATCGTCATCATGGGCGTCAGCTACCTCGTCTTCGCCTATGCCACGGTGACCGGGTTCGGCTACAACGTGACGAAGCTGAGTGCCGCGCCGATCCCGTTCATCAGCGTCGCCCAGTCGACTCTCGGGGTGCTCGCGTTCTTCGCCTATCTGGCCGGCATGACCTCTACCCTGGGCGCGCTCATCGCCGGCACCAACTCGCAGGCCAGGCTGGTGTTCAACGCCGGCCGGGAGCGGCTGCTGCCGGCCTGGATCGGGAAGGTGAACACCAACCGGCGCACCCCGATGTTTGCCATCTTCCTGTTCATCGGCATCTCGGGTGTCATCATCGGCGGCTGGGCGCTCGGCCACGTCATCGGCGGTACGACCGGGTCGCTGAACCCGATCAACTACTTCTTCGAGTCCTCCACCATGGGCACGATCCTGGTGCTGGTCGTGTACCTGCTGGCCAACCTGGCCCTGCCGTTCTACTACCGCCGGTACCGGCCGCAGGAGTTCAGGGTGGTCAAGCACGCAGTGCTGCCAGCCCTGGGTGCGGTGGTCATCGTGGTGCCGCTGTACTACCTGGCCAAGCCGGGTCAGCCGACGCCCTATAACTGGTTCCCGTACGCCGCACTGGCCGTGGTGGTGATCGCCGTCGTCTGGGCCATCCTGCTCAATTCCAGGGACCCTGAACTGGCGGGCCGGGTCGGTTCGCTGGTCGCTGATGAGTAGCCGCCGCCCCCGCTGACCTGGCCCGGCGAGTGAGCAGGAAGCCCGACGCCTGCGTGGTCTCGGTGGCGACCCGGACCCCGTACCGGTAGGCCAGCCTGCCGCCCAGGTAGCCGGATATCGCGAGCACGGTGAAGTTCACCGCGGAGAGCACGATCAGCGCGGGGGGGACGCGGTCCGGCGGGCGGAGGACGGCCCGCCGCACCAGCCAGTCGGCCAGGTAGGCGACGGTGACCGTGATGTTCAGCGTCATGTGCACGAGCGCCATCCGGCGGGCCCGGGTGCCGGCCGGGATCGCGGCCAGGTCGAGGAAACCGGCGAGGGCGGCGGCGGCCGCGCCGATCAGCCCGATCGCGATCAGCCACATCGAGCTCCGGACCAGGAAGGCCGGGTCGGGCACCCGGCGTGACGCCAGGTCGAAGACCAGGCTGGCGAACCAGGCGCCGACCGGGACCGTTACCAGCAGCGGGTGGAACGGGTGACCGTACGGCCCGGCGAGCACGCTGACCGGGTACTTGGCCTGCGACGGGTCGGCCACCGACCGCCTCCAGCTCGGCTCAATTTGGCTAATGTATGTTGGTTATACACGCCAGCAGCGCTCATGGGGGCAACATCTTCACCATCCGGCGTTTATCACACATAACGGCTAGCGTTATTCTGGGCCAGTGATCAGCCCAGGAGCCGTCCGTGACGAACCCGGCGCCCCGCTGGCCACGCTGGCCGTGCTGAGCGAGGAGATGCGCTGGCGGCTGTACGCCTACGCCCGCGCCGTCCGCCGGCCGATCACCCGGGAGGAAGCCGCCGCCAGCACCGGCATCTCCCGCAAGCTGGCCGCCTTCCACCTGGACAAACTCGTGGCCGTGGGCCTGCTGCAGGCCTCCTGCGACGCACCGCCGGGACCCCGCCGGGTGGGGCGCACCCCGAAAACCTATGAGCTGTCCGGCAAGGGCGTCGCCGTAAGCATCCCGGCCCGCCGTCACGACCTGCTGGCGGGCATCCTGCTGGACGCGGTCCTGGCCACCGCGGACGGCTCGGACGCGCGGGCTGCGGCGGTGGCCAGCGCCCAGGCCGCGGGCCACGAACTCGGGGCTGGCCAGCGGGAACGGCTGCGTCCCGGCCAGCTGGGCGCCGAGCGGGCGCTGACCATCGCCGGGCAGATCCTCGACGCGGACGGATTCGAGCCGGAGCGGGAGGCCCCGGCGCGGCTGCGCCTGCGCAACTGCCCGTTCCATCCACTGGCCGCCCAGAGCCCGGAACTGGTGTGCGCGATCGGCCGCGCGTATGTGGCCGGCCTGCTGGCCGGGCTCGGCGCCACCACCGCCGAAGCGGCGCTCGACCCGGAGCCGGGTTTCTGCTGCGTGCGGCTCACCCGGGCCGCGGGCTAACGGGAGCGGGGGCTGGCCGGCCCGGCACCGCCGGGCCGGCCAGCGGGCCGCGCCGGACACTCCCCGGCGCCGCTGGTGAAAGAGCGAGGCCAGCCGGGCTGCGGCCGGGCTAGCGGCCGGGGATCCCGCTGGCCTTCGCGTGCCCGCGGGCCCAGCGCCAGGCGGCTTCGGCCTCGCCGATCGGGGTCGTCGGCGGGCCCTGCACGAACGGCCAGATCTCCTCGGCGATGGCCCGCCAGTTCGCTGTCGCGTTCAGCTCACCGAGCAGCGCGAACAGGCCCAGGTTGATCCGCTGCAAGATCACATAGGACCGGGGGATGGCCACATAGGCCGCGACCGGGCTGCGCAGGTCGAAGAAGCGGCGCACCACGGCTGAGGCGTAGTCCGGAGTAATGGTCAGCGGCGCCGATTCGCGGACCAGCTGGTAGAAGACGGCCATGTGGTCCACGATCACCTCGGTGCTCAGCGGGGCGTCCCGGACCAGGAAACCCGCCTCCTCCATGGCCCGCCGGAAGGCCTCGGGGTCGTTTTCCACGCACAGGTTGCGGACCATATGAATCAGCGGCCCGAGCTCGACATCGGTGAAGTGCTTGACCAGCCCGTAGTCGACGAAGGTGACCCGCCCGGCGCCGTGGAACAGGTAATTGCCGGGGTGCGGGTCGCCGTTGAACGCATGCGCGTCGTAGAGGCTGCGGAACACGAACCGGTAGATCGTCTCGGCGGCCAGGTCGCGTTCCTGCTGGGGCCAGCCGGCCAGTTCGGCGAACCGGGCCCCGGTGGACAGCTCGCTGGTCACCACCCGCCGGGTGGACAGCTCGCCGACGATCGCCGGCACTGCGATCGTGGGATGCCCGGCGTAGTACGCGGCGAACAGCCGCTGGTTCTCCGCCTCCCGGCGGTAGTCGAGTTCCTCAAGGACCCGGTCCCGCAACTCGGTGACCAGCGCGTCGACGTCCTGGCTCGGCGCGGTCACCTTGAGCATCCGGCGCAGGAGCGAGACGTTGGCCAGGTCGGCCGCCATGGTCTCGGCGATGCCGGGGTACTGCACCTTCACCGCCACCGCCCGGCCGTCGTGCGTGATGGCCCGGTGGACCTGCCCGATCGAGGCGGCGGCGATCGGCTCGGGGTCCCAGCGGGCGAACGCCCGGTCCGGCGGCAGGCCCAGCTCTTCCTCGACCACCCCGGCGGCCAGCACGGGGCTCATCGGCGGGACGCTGTCCTGCAGCCGGGACAGGGTGCGGCGGACCGCGGGCGACAGGCCGTCGTCGACGTAGCTGGCCATCTGGCCGATCTTCATCAGGACGCCCTTCATCGCCCCCAGCGTGTCGGCGACGTCCTGCGCGGTCTGCAGCGCGAGGTCGATGCGCAACTGCTCGCGTTCCCGGCCGGCCGCGGCGAACAACTGGGGCGCGCGGCCGGCATAGCGGAGGCCGCCGCGCGCTGCCAGCCGCAAAGCCGCCAGCCCCCGGCCCGCTCGCAGCGAGCCCAGCCTCCGGCTGGCCGGCCGGGCGCCCCGTCCCCGGTTGGCTCGCAGGAGTGCCAGGCGCCGCAGCACGATCAGGGCCAGGCCACCGGCGGCAGCGCCGATCGTCACCCCCGCGAGAAGCTTTCTCATGCGGGCCGTGGCTGCCGTCATCCGCGCGTCGCGGAACGCATGCGCAGGGCGATCCGCTGGCGGGCTTCGAGTACGCCCGGCTCGCCCAGGAAGACGGCATCGAGCACGCCCAGGGCCTGCCGGATCTCCATCCGCCGGGCGGCCGTGAGCGGCGGCTGCGCCGGGTAGCCGTACATCTGCCTGGCCCAGTCGGGCAGGGCGCCGATGGCGCCGTCGCGGATGTCCAGCCAGATCTCCGCGATGCCGGGGTCCAGGCCCTGTGGATCGAGCAGGTAGCCGACCGACTCCGCGGCCGCGGGCGTGCACTGCAGCTCTGGCCGCACCGACGCCAGATACCGCCGCAGGTCAGCCAGGCTGGCCGGGGTCTGCCCGGCCGGGACGCCGACCAGTTCGGCGGCGACGGTCATCTCCGCCACGTACCGGTCGGCGTCGGCGGGCGGCAGCGCCGTCCCGAACAGTTCGCATGCCGCCACCAGGGATTCGACGAAGGTGGCGTGTACCCACAGCAGCAGGGCCGGGTCGCTGGCCGCGTACGGCTGGCCGGTCACCGGGTCGGTGCCGCGGACGTGCTCGTGGACCCGGCGCACCCGGGCCGCGGCGCGCTCGGCCGCCGCCCGGTCACCGAAGTTCACCGTGGCCAGGTAGGCCGAGGTGGCCGCGAGCCTGCCCACCGGGTCGCGGCGCCAGCCGCTGTGCTGGTCCACGCCCGCCATGGCCAGCGGGTGCAGCGCCTGCAGCAGCAGCGCCCGCAGGCCCGCCACCGTCGAGGACAGGTCGGTGGCGACCCGCCAGCTGACACTGCCGGGGCCGAAGAACCCGTCGTCGGCGGGGTGATCGGGCACCGCAGAGACATAGGCCGCGGCCGACCGCGCGACCAGGTCCGCCGCGTCCGCATACGGTTCTACTGCCACCCTCCCAACCTACCCACGATCCCGGCCTGCCCCGGCCCGCCCTGGACTTGGCCGATTCGGGTTGTGATAGCGACCCAAATCGACCAGGTCGCGTCAGGGACGCGCGCCGTACCGCCGACGGCGCGTCAGGCGCTGGCCAGCGGGAGGCCGGAGGGGGCGGCGTGGCCGAAGTCGTCGTCGACGGCCACCACGTCGCGACCGTGGGCGGCGAGCATGGACGCGGCCACGGTGGAGCGATAGCCGCCGCCGCAGTGCACCCACACCTCGCCGGGTGGCACCTCGTCCAGCCGGCCGGGCAGCTCGTGCAGCGGGATGTGGACGGACCCGGGGATGTGGCTTTCCGCCCGCTCCAGCCGCCGGCGGACGTCCAGCACGACCAGCTCCCCGGCCGGGCCAGCCAGGGCCGCGGCCAGGTCACCGAACTTCACCAGCCGGAACGACGCCAGCCCGGCCGGGCCCGCCCAGTCGCCGGGCCCGCCCGCGGCGGCGGCCGCGGGCCGGTCGATGCCGATCCGCACCAGTTCCCGCTGCGCCTCGGCGACCTGGCCGGCGGACTCGCCCAGCAGCGTGAGCGGGGTGCCCCACGGGATCAGCCAGCCCAGATAGGTGGCGAAGCTGTTCTCCAGCGGGAAACTGAACGAGCCGGCCACATGGCTGGCCGCGAACGCCACCCGCCGGCGCAGATCGACCACCCATTCGCCCGCGCCGAGGCGGCGGCGGATGTCGGCCGGCCTGGCCGGCCGGGGCGGGGAGAGGTCGGGCGCGGCCGGGCCGGCCAGGTTGGCCGGGGCCATGTGCGCGTAGTAGGCGGGCCAGGCGTCCAGCCCGGCCAGCAGCGACTCCACGAACGACGGCTCGTCCAGGGTGAGCGCGGGATTGGCCAGCTTCTCCTGGCCGATGGTGGAGAACGCCAGGGCCGGCGCGGCCGGGCTGGCCGTGCAGAAGCTGCCGAAGCCGTGGGTGGGAAACACCGGAGCCGCCCCGGGCAGCTCGCGGGCCAGGCGGCGGGCGGACGCCCACTGCGCGCGGGTGAGCGCGGCGGTGCTGTCCGGGCCGAGCAGGTCGGTCCGCCCGGTGGCGCCGAACAGCAGTGATCCGCCGGTGAACACGCCCGCCACCTCGCCACCGGCCTCCACCACGTAGGCCAGGTGGCTGAACGTGTGCCCGGGGGTGGCCAGCACCCGGATGCTCATGTCACCGGTGATGGGCACCCGGTCGCCGTCGGCCACCGGGGTCCGGCCGAACGAGACCGGGTCGTCGCCGTTGACCAGGTAATCCGCACCGGTCTCCCGGGCCAGGGCCAGCCCGCCGGTGACGTAGTCGTTGTGCAGGTGCGTCTCGGCCACATGGGTGATGCGTGCCCCCGCCTGCGCGGCCTGGGCCATGACCCGGTCGATGTCCCGCTGTGGATCGATGACCAGCGCGCGGTCGCCGTCATGCACCAGGTAACTGCGGTCGCCGAGAGTCGGTGTCTCGATCGGGAGCACTTCCACCATGGCCGGTCTTCCTTCCGAG
This sequence comes from Streptosporangiaceae bacterium, assembly GCA_036522155.1. Classification (GTDB taxonomy): domain Bacteria; phylum Actinomycetota; class Actinomycetes; order Streptosporangiales; family Streptosporangiaceae; genus UBA9676. The sequence goes on along the minus strand of DATDGI010000234.1, from coordinate 12,409 downwards.
GGGTTCGCCCTCGGGGCCAATCTACGGTCATTCGCCCCCGTCTTCGACCGTCTCTGCCCTGGTGGCAGGGGGCAAGCGGCGGCGGTGCCGCCTCCCCGGCACCGCCGCCCTGCTCCCCTCCTGCGGCACGCCAGCTGCCGCCACCGGGGCCTGGGCACCGGGCGCGCCGAGCCCGGCGCCCGGTAACGTAACGCCGGCGGCGGCCAGGCCGTTACGCCCGCCTGCGGCCCCGGACGCGACAATGGCCACGTGGAGGGGCGCTGGCAGTTCTGGATCGACCGCGGCGGCACGTTCACCGACGTGGTGGCGCGCCGCCCGGACGGCACGCTGGCCGTGCACAAGCTGCTGTCGGAGAACCCCGGCCGCTACCGCGACCCGGCGGTGGCGGCCATCCGGCACCTGCTCTCCGTCCCTGACCGGCAGCCCATCCCGGCCGAACGGATCGGCGTGGTCAGGCTCGGCACCACGGTGGCCACGAACGCGCTGCTGGAGCGCAAGGGCGAGCCAACCGTACTGGTCATCACGGCGGGGTTCGCTGACGCGCTGCGGATCGGCTACCAGGACCGGCCCGCGATCTTCGCACGGCAGATCATCCGGCCGGAGATGATCTACGCGCGGGTCATCGAGGCGCCCGAGCGGGTCGGCGCGGACGGCGAGGTCATCGTCCCCCTGGACGAAGCCGCCGTCACCCGGGATCTGCGGGCCGCCCATGCGGACGGGTTCCGGTCGGTCGCGGTGGTGTGCCTGCACGGCTACCGCTACCCGGCACACGAGGCGCGGATCGGCGAGATCGCCCGCGAACTGGGGTTTGGCCAGGTGTCGGAGTCGCATGCCACCAGCCCGCTGATGAAGCTGGTCTCCCGGGGCGACACCACCCTGGTGGACGCCTATCTGTCGCCCGTCATCGCCCGCTACGTGGACCGGGTCGCGGCCGAGCTGACCGCGGTCCGGCTGGAGTTCATGCAGTCCAACGGTGGCCTCACCGGCGCGCACCAGTTCCGCGGCAAGGACGCGATCCTGTCCGGCCCGGCCGGCGGCATCGTGGGCATGGCCCGCACCGCGCAGGCGGCCGGTTTCCACCAGGTGATCGGCTTCGACATGGGCGGCACCTCCACCGACGTGTCGCACTTTGCCGGGGAGTTCGAGCGGCAGTACGAGACCCAGGTGGCCGGGGTGCGGCTGCGCGCGCCGATGCTGAGCATCCACACGGTCGCCGCCGGAGGCGGATCAGTCCTGCACTTCGACGGCAGCCGGTACCGGGTTGGCCCCGACTCGGCCGGGGCGGACCCCGGCCCGGCGTCCTACCGGCGGGGCGGGCCGCTGACGGTGACCGATGCCAACATCATGCTCGGCCGGGTGCAGCCGGGGTACTTCCCGGCGGTGTTCGGCGCGAACGGCGACCAGCCACTGGACGCGGAGATCGTCGCGGAGCGGTTCGCCGGGCTGGCCCGCCAGATCGGCGAGGCGACGGGCGCCGCGCCGTCGCCCGAGCAGGTGGCAGCCGGCTTCCTGGAGATCGCCGTGGCCAACATGGCCAACGCGATCAAGAAGATCTCGGTGCAGCGCGGCTACGACGTCACCCGGTACGTGCTGGCCACTTTCGGCGGCGCGGGCGGCCAGCACGCGTGCGCGGTCGCCGACGCGCTGGGCATCGGCCAGGTCCTCATCCACCCGCTGGCCGGGGTGCTGTCCGCCTACGGGATGGGGCTGGCCGACGTGACCGCCATGCGCGAGCGCGCGGTGGAGGCACCGCTGGCCGACCGCGTCCTGCCGGACCTGGAGAAACTGGCCGGGGAACTGGCCGCCGACGCGCTGGCCGGGCTGGCCGGGGACGGCATCTCGCCGGACCGGGTCAGCACCGCCCGCTGGGCTCATCTGCGTTATGAAGGCACCGACACCGCGCTGGCCGTGCCGCTCGGCCCGGTGCCGGACATGATCGCCGCCTTCGAGCAGGCGTACCGGCGGTACTTCGCGTTCCTGATGCGCGGCAAGACGATCATCGTGGAGGCGGTGTCGGTCGAGGCCGCGGCCGCCCCCGAGCCGTCCGTGCTCGCCGCGACCGGGCCGGGCCGCGAGGACGCGGCGGGAGCGGCGCTGCTTCCCGGGAACCGGCCCGAGCCGGGCAACGGGACTGGCCGGGGAGCATCCGTTCGGCTGCATGCCCGGGGTGAATGGGCGGACGTGCCGCTCGCCCGGCGGTCCGGCCTGCGCCCGGGCGAACGGCTGGCCGGGCCGGCCCTGATCGTGGAGGACTTCGCGACCACGGTGGTGGAGCCGGGCTGGCAGGCGGAGCTGACCGCGCGCGGGGATCTCCTGCTGGCCCGGGTGACCGCGCGGCCGGACCGGCTGGCCGCGCCCACCACGGTGGACCCGGTGATGCTGGAGATATTTAACAACCTGTTCATGTCGGTGGCCGAGCAGATGGGCGAGCGGCTGCGGGCGACCGCGCACTCGGTCAACATCAAGGAGCGGCTCGACTTCTCCTGCGCCCTGTTCGACGCCGGCGGCGGGCTGATCGCGAACGCGCCGCACATCCCGGTCCACCTGGGCTCGATGGGCGAGAGCATCAAGATCATCGCAGCGCGGAACGCGGGCCGGATGCGGCCCGGCGACGTCTACGTGCTCAACGACCCCTACCACGGCGGCACTCACCTGCCCGATGTCACCGTGATCACCCCGGTGTTCGGCGAGGCCGGGGGGCCGATCCTGTTCTTCGTCGCCTCCCGCGGGCACCACGCCGAGATCGGCGGGATCACGCCCGGGTCGATGCCGGCGTTCAGCACCCGGGTGGAGGAGGAGGGGGTGCTGATCGACAACTGGCTGCTGGTGCGGGACGGTGAGCTGCGCGAGGCGGAGACGCTGGGCCTGCTCGCCTCGGCCGCGCACCCCTCCAGGAACCCGCAGGTGAACCTGGCCGACCTGCGGGCGCAGATCGCCGCCAACGAAAAGGGGGTGGCCGAGCTCGGCCGGATGACCGCCCACTTCGGGCTGGCCGTGGTCCAGGCCTACATGCGGCACGTGCAGGACAACGCCGAGGAGGCGGTCCGGCGGGTGATCGGCTCGCTGCGGGACGGCGCCTGCGCCTACGAGCTCGACAACGGCGCCGTGATCAAGGTAGCGGTGCGGGTCGACCGGGCGGCGCGGTCGGCGGAGATCGACTTCACCGGCACCTCGCCGCAGCTGCCGGGCAATTTCAACGCCCCGTCCTCCGTGGCGATGGCGGCCGTCCTGTATGTGCTGCGCACCCTGGTGGCCGACGACATCCCGCTCAACTCCGGCTGCCTGAAACCGGTGCGGGTGATCATCCCGGGCGGGTGCATGCTGGCGCCGGTCTACCCGGCGGCGGTGGCGGCCGGGAACGTGGAAACCTCGCAGGCGATCACCGGCACCCTGTACCGGGCGCTCGGGGTGATGGCCGAGGGCTCGGGCACCATGAACAACGTCACGATCGGCAACACCCGGCACCAGTACTACGAGACGGTGGCGAGCGGGTCGGGGGCGGGCGAGGGTTTTGCCGGTACCGACGTGGTGCAGACGCACATGACCAACTCCCGGCTGACCGACCCCGAAGTGCTCGAATGGCGCTACCCGGTGCGGCTTGAGCGGTACGCGGTCCGGCCCGGCAGCGGCGGGACCGGGCGCTGGCGCGGCGGCGACGGCGGGCGCCGCGAGTTGCGGTTCCTGGAGCCGATGACGGTGACCACGCTGGCCAGCCACCGCCGGGTGCCGCCGTACGGGATGGCGGGCGGCTCACCGGGCGCTCTGGGGCGGCACTGGCTGGAGCGGGCCGACGGCACGGTCACCGCGATGGCCGGCTGCGACTCGGTGGCGGCCGGGGCGGGCGACCTGTTCGTGCTGGAGACCCCGGGCGGCGGCGGTTACGGCCCGCCCCCGTCCGGCCCGCCGCCCCCGCTCAGATGATTTCCTCAGTGTTGTTTCAGGGGCCACTGAGACGTGTGCGCCATCGTCGGGAAGCTAGATGCCACGCCCGGCGCACGGGGGCCCGGCCCGGGCGCGTGGCCCGGCCGGGCGCGAGGCGCGGCCCGGTGCTCTTCCGAGGAGGTCCGCCCCGTGTCCCTGGGTCTCGCAGATCCGCCCGCGCTGTCCCCGGGTGAGGAACCCGTGGCAGGCAGCTACCGCCCGCGCTGGGCGTTCTGGCGGTCACCGGCGGGGCAGCCCCGTTGGGCCCGGCCGGCGCTGCTCGGCATCGCCGTGGTGGCGGCCCTGATGTACGCGTGGAACATCACCGACGCCGGCCTGGCGCCGTTCTACTCCACCGCGGTCAAGAGCATGTCTGAGAGCTGGCACGCGTTCTTCTACGGGGCCTTCGACCCGAAGGCGACGGTCACCATCGACAAGCTCGCGGGATCGTTCCTGCCGCAGGCTCTGTCGGCCCGCATCTTCGGCTTCCATCCCTGGTCACTCGCGCTACCGCAGGTGATCGAGGGCGTGGTCTCCGTGCTGGCCATGTACCGGATCGTGCGGCGCTGGGCCGGCGTGGTGCCGGGCCTGCTGGCGGCCGCGATCTTTACCCTCACCCCGATCGCGGCCTCCATGTTCGGCCACAGCATGGAGGACGGTGCGCTGACCATGTGCCTGGTGCTGGCCGCCGATTCCTACCAGCGGGCGGTCATGGATGCCCGGCTGCGGTCGCTGATCTGGTCCGGGGTCTGGGTTGGGCTGGGCTTCCAGGCCAAGATGCTGCAGGCGTGGATCATCCTGCCGGCCCTGGCGGCCGGCTACCTGCTCAGCGCCCCGGCGCCGCTCCGCCGCCGGCTGGGGCAGGTGGCGGTGGCGGGCGCGGTCATGCTGGCGGTGTCACTGTCCTGGATCGTGCTCTACACCCTGACGCCCGCGGCCGACCGTCCCTACGTCGACGGCTCGACCGACAACAGCGCCGTCGCCATGGTGTTCGGTTACAACGGCCTGGAGCGGTTCGGCATCTCGGTGCCCGGCGCCGTCTCCTCCGGCCCGGGGCTCACCGTCCGCAACGGGAACGGGGCGGCTGCCCGTCTCCCCGCCGGGGCCGGCGCCGGCGCGGTGGGCGCGCAGGTGGTCAGCCGGGCGGCCGCCGGCGTCACCAGCGGCGGCTTCACCGGGAACTCGGGTGGCTGGGCCAAGCTGATCGACAGCAGATTCGGCCCGGAAATCGGCTGGCTGTACCCACTGGCGCTGCTGGCACTGGCGTTCGGCCTGATCTCGCGCGGGCGCGCCGCCCGGACCGACCGGCTGCGCGGCGGGCTGGTGATGTGGGGGACCTGGCTATTCACGTTCGGCGTCATCTACAGCGTGATGGGCAACCTCCCGCACACCGCCTACGTGGCCGCGCTGGCCCCGCCGATCGCTGCGCTGTCCGGCGCCGGGATCGTCATGTTCTGGCGCTGGTACACCGGGGGGGACCGGCTGGGCTGGCTGCTCCCGGTGGCGGTGGCCGCGGAACTCGGCTGGGCCGCCTACCTGTGGTCCGGGTACCGCGGCTTCCTGCCGTGGCTGCTGCCGGCCGCAGCGGTGGTGGGGGTGGTCGGCATCGGTGTGATGGTGGCGGCCCGGCTGTCGCGGCGGGCGCTGACCCGGCTGGCCACCGCCGGGCTGGCGGCCGGTGTGCTGGCGATGCTGGCCGCACCGGCGGCGTGGGCCGGATCGGTGCTCGACGCCAAGTACGCGGGCAGTTCGTTCGACGCGGGAGCCGGGCCGGCGGGGGCGTTCAGGGCCGGGTTGCGGCCCGCCTTGACAGCCGGGCCGGTCCTGGTCGGCCGGGGCGCGTTCCGGCTGCCCGCTGGTACCCGGCCGCCCGGCGGCTCCGGCGGCTCCGGCGGGCCCGGCCGGTCCCCCGGGTCCGGCCGGTTCCCTGGGTCCGGCCGGTTCCGGCTGCCTGGCGGGTTCCGGCCGGGCGCGGGCGGGCCCGGCGGGGGCATCCTCGCGTCGGCGACCACCACCCTGAGCGCGGCGGAGCAGCGGATCTACGGCTTTGTCAGCGCGCACGGCGGGGGCGCGAGCTACCTGATGGCGGTCCAGTCGTGGACCGAGGCATCCCCCTACATCACGGCCACCGGCCGGGAGGTGCTGCCGCTGGGCGGGTTCAGCGGCTCGGTGCCGGCGCCAACCCTCAGCCGCGTCAAGCAGCTGGTTGCCAGCGGCCAGCTCCGGTTCTTCCTGCTCGGCGGCGCGGGGGCCAGGCCAGGGGCGGGCGGCGGCGTCAGCCAGGCCCAGCTGATCACCGGCTGGGTGGAGTCGGCCTGCACCACCGTGCCTGCGCGGGACTACGGTGGCGCATCGGCGTCCGCCAGTTCCCCGGCCGGTGGCGCCGGCCAGTTCACCGGAAGTTCCGGGACGCTATACGAATGCCGCGCCAGCGGCTGACCGGCGCCGGTCAGCCCGGCACCCGCGCGGCCGCGCCTCCGGGGGATGGCGGCAGCCGCGGCCTGGCCAGTTCCGCCGATCTGATCACCGGCAGGCCCGCCGCCCGCCAGGCCCGGAAGCCGCCGATCACGTCGGTGGCCCGGTGCAGGCCCAGGGCCTGCAGGGATGCCGCGGCCAGCGAGGACGAGTAGCCCTCGTCACAGCAGACGATCCAGCTCACCTCATAACCGGTGGCCTCTGGTACCCGGGCCGGACTGGCCGGATCGCAGCGCCATTCCAGGTGGTTGCGTTCGATGACGACGGCACCGGGAATGTCGCCGTCCGCCCGCCGCTGCCACTCCGGCCGGGTGTCGACCAGGATCGCGCCGCGCTGGACCGCGCGGATGGCCTGGGCCGGGCTCAGCCGGCGCAGGCCGGAGCGTGCTTCGGCCAGCAGTTCGCGGATCGTCCGCGGCGGCGCGCCCGGCACCGGCCCATCGTTCTGCTTCCTGGCTGCGCACATCGCCCCCCACCCCTCCAGGCGTATATGCGGCAGATCCTACGGCCGGAGGGGTGGAAGCCCCGGCCACGGCATCAGTCGATGCCGGCCTCGATCGCGGCCAGGAAGCGGGCCAGCACCTCGGCATCGCCGGACTGGGTGACCGGCTCGTACTCCGGCCGGCGCCACAGCCAGCAGTCGAGGTCGGCCGCGTTCCCCTCGACCACAGCGGCGGCTGGCCCCCCGGTATCACTGGCGGCGGTGTGGAGGTCAGGTTCGTCGCAGCGGCTGCCGTCCCGGGCGCGGGTGCCGGTGAGCCGCCCGGTAGTGACCAGCCAGGTGTGACCGGTGTCGGCCGCCCGTAGCCGCAGCGTCGCACCCGGGTCGGGGGTGAAGGTGGCCCACCCCGGCACGCTGCCATACATGATGCGCAGCGCCTCGTCCACACCGTCGGCGCTGAGCAGCGGGTCCATCGGGGTCCGGTCGGCGGCGGCCAGTTCGGCGTCGACCCGGTGAATCAGCGCCTCGTGCGCCTGCCGGCGGCGGACGAAGCCGGCGGTGTGGTCGTCGGCCCAGGTCCAGACGGCCGTGTCCGGCGGCGTGGCGGCGAGGGTACCGGCCAGATCCTGGCTGGCCCGGTGGTAGAAGGCGGCCAGTCCCGCCCGGTCCGGCGGCCGCTCCGGCCCGGCATCATCGGCCGGTGGGGTGGCCAGCCTTTCCCGTACCACCGTGCCCCAGAACCACTGCACCTCGGCCAGGTGCCAGAGCAGATCATCGGCGTCCCAGCCGGGACAGGACGGCACCGGGGCATCCGGTGCGGCGGCGCCGACGGCTTCCGCGAACCGGGCCGACTCCCGGCCGAGGTGGGCAAGGAAATCGAGACGGGGGTCCATGGTGCGCAGGCTACCTGCGGCCACTGACACCGTGCGGCGCCACGGGCAGCCGCGATGGCCGACACTGGGGTCATGACCAGAACCCACATGGCCACGGCTGCGCCCGCGGTGGTGCTGGCCGGCCAGCGGATCGAACTGCTCGACCGCGCCCGCGTCTACGCGTGCGGGATCACCCCCTACGACGTGACCCACCTCGGGCATGCCGCCGCCTTCGCCTGGGTCGACACCCTGGGCCGCACGCTGCGGTTCCTCGGCGTGGAGCCGGAGGTGTGCCGCAACGTCACCGACGTGGACGACGTGCTCGACGCGGCCGCGGGCCGGGCCGGGGCGGCCTACGACACGTTCGCGGCGATCCAGCAGTTCCAGTTCGACCGGGACATGGCGGCGCTGAACGTCCGGGCCCCCGAGCACGAGCCGCGCGCCCACCGGTACGTGGGGCAGGTCATCCGGCTGGCCGCCGGGCTGCTGGACACCGGGGCGGCCTACGCCAGGGACGGGAGCGTGCATTTCCGTGGCACCGACGTGGCCGCCCGTGCCGGGCTGGACCAGGCCGTGGCCCTGCGGCTGTCCCGTGAGTTCGGCAGCCGGCCGGAGGACCCGGCCAAGGACGATCCGCTGGACGTGGCCGTCTGGCAGGTCAGCGAGCCGGGCCACCCGGCCTGGGACTCGCCGTGGGGCCCGGGCCGCCCGGGGTGGCACGCCGAATGCGCCGCGATGGCGATGTCGGTGTTCGGCTCCGCGGTGGATGTGCACGCCGGCGGTGCCGACCTGCAGTACCCGCACCACGCCTACCACGCGGCCATGGCCGAGACCTTCACCGGTGTCCGGCCGTACGCACGGGCGTGGCTGCATGTGGGCACCGTCACCGTCGACGGCGCCAAGATGGCCAAGTCGGCCGGCAACCTGGTGCTCCTCGACGAACTGCTAGCCGGTCACCCGGCGGCAGTGGTCCGGCTGATGATCCTGGACCGGCCGTGGGCGGAGAGCTGGGATTACCAGCCCGGGCTGCTCGCGGCCGCGCAGGCCAGGCTGGACGGTCTCTACCAGGCGGCCGCCCGGGTGGCGCCGGGCGAGCCGGCGGCCGTGGCCGAGCTGAGCCGGCTGCTCGCCACCGGCCTCGACGTCCCGGCGGCGCTGGACCTGGCCATCGACGCCGGTGGCGCGCCGGCCCGCTCTCTCGCCGCCATTCTCGGGCTCACCTGACCAGGCCGGCTCGCCCCGACGCCGTCGGCTCACCTGACACGGCGGCTCGGCCGGCCCGGCGCCTGCCATCGTGATTTTTGCCGCCGAACGGCATATCTGGGCCTGCCACGCCGTGTTTGTACGGGCTTATCCTGCGCTGAGAATGGGTCACCGGAACAATGGCGGTGGCGTGCCCGCGGCGACGGGCGGCGGGTGGTGCGGGGAAGGCGGCCGTGATGCGATCTGCTGACGATGGCGGCGGAGACGCTGCCGCGAGCGCCGTTCCGGCCGTTGATACGCCCCCCGCCGCGGATCCATTCCCGGGCCGCGGTGCCGAATTGGCCATTTGCTGCTCGGGCGGCGGGATCCGCTCCGCGTCGTTCTGCCTGGGCGCGCTGCAGCGGCTGGAGTCGATCGGCCTGCTGGCCCGGGCCAGGCTGATCATGAGCGTGTCGGGGGGCAGCTACATCGCCGCATCCCGGGCCCTGGTGGCCGACGGGCTGGCCCAGTCCGGCGTGCCAGGCGGCGGAACCGGCCAGGCTGGGCCAGGCCTGGCCGGGCCGGGCCAGGCCGCCGCGTACGCGCCGGGCACGCCGGAGGAACAGCACCTGCGGGACAACACCCACTACCTGGTCCCGGACGCGACGATCCTGCTGCTCGGGGTGCTCTCGCTGCTCGTCGGGGCGGTGGTCACCTTCACCCTGGTCTTGGCCCCGGTGTTCGCGGCCGCGCACGCCTGGGGCTGGCTGCTGCGGGGGCAGGCGGTGCTCTGCCCCGGATCCGCGCCCGGCTGCGCCGCCCCCGGCCCGTGGACCGCGTCGGTCACCGCCTGGACCTGGTGGCTGGCACCGGCGATTCTGGGCGGGCTGACGGTCCTGGCCTTCTGGTGGTGGTGGCTGACGCTGGCGCCACACCGCACCGACCGCCGCGACCGCAGCCAGCCGCTGGCCCGCCTGGTCGGCTGGGCGGTGCTGGTCACGGCCGCCGTGGCGGTGGCGATGCTGCTGGTCCCGCTCCTGCTGGCCTGGCTGACCCGGATCTCCCCTGGCCCGGTCAAGTCACTCGTGGACGACCTCGGGTTCGGCACCGGCCGGAAGTGGACGCCCGCCGCGCTGGCTGGGGTGTTCGCGGCCGTGCTCGCGATCAGCCAGTCCATCCGCGGCAAGCTCCAGCAGTGGCACCTGCTGGCGACCCAGGGCCAGGTGACCACCAGCCAGGGCAGCTCAACCAGCCAGGTCACCACCACCCGGACCACCACCACGACCCAGACCACCAGCACAACCACGACCCAGACCCAGGCGCCCGCGGCGCCGTCCGGGTTGTCGGCCCGGCTCGGCGGGTGGTTCCGCACCTACCTGCTGCCGTGGCTGGGCAGTGCCGCGATCGTGCTCGCGGTGGTGGTGGCCGGGCTGCGCTGGGTCAGGGACGGCGCGGCGAGCGGGTACAGCCCCTCGGTCAGCTGGCTGGTGACTGGTGCCCTCGCGCTCATGCTGGTGCTGCGGCTGCTGGTCGATGTCAACCGGATCTCGCTGCATGATTTCTACCGCTGGCGGCTGGCCAGTGCCTACGCCGTGATCCGCAGTGTGGGCCGGACCGGCACCGGCGGTGCCCGGCGCGGCGCGGTCTCCACCGGGGTGGTGGCCGCCCCCGGCGTGCTGCTGTCCAGCCTGGCCGGCCAGCGGCCGGCCCCGGTGTTCTGCACCACGGCCAACATCAATGCCGAGCGGGAGGTCCCGGTCGGGCGCGGCGGGCTGTCCCTCACCTTCGACCCGGAGCACGTCATCTTGCGCGGGGAAGACCCGGTGCACTGGGTCACCGCCAGCACCAGCGACTACGAGACGCTGGTGGGCACGCGGCGGCTGACCCTGTTCGACGTGTCGGCGATCAGTGGTGCGGCCGTCAACCCGGTGATGGGGGCGGCGACCAAGCAGGCGTACCGGATCCTGCTCACCATGACCAACGTCCGGCTCGGCGTCTGGCTGCCGCACCCCGCACTCGTCGCCGCGGCCCGCCGGGAGCTTGACCAGCAGCTCAGCGGGAAGCGCCGCCTCGATCACTGGCCGACCGGGCTGCGGCTGCTGCTGTGGTACGGGCTGCCGCACCCGCTGTGGCGGAAGAGGCCCGAACGGTGGAACCGGAGTGAGGCCCGGCTGTGGGCCTATCTGCTGCGGCTGCGGAGCAGCCGTGGCTGGCTCAGCCAGACGGTGGGTGGGCACTTCTATCACATGCTGCAGCCCACGCTCGGGCTGCTGTGGGCGGAAGCGGCCGGCCACATCAGTTACCGTGCGACCTGGATCTGCGTCAGCGACGGTGGTCACTACGACAACCTCGGCCTGGTGGAGGCGCTGCGGCGAGGGGCGAGCGAGATCGTGGTCATCGACGCGAGCGGCGAGAAGGTGGACACCTGGTTCACGCTGGGCGCGGCGATCGCCCAGGCGCGGGTCGACGCCGGGGTGGACATCAGCCTGGACCCGACCGTGATGTGCTGGCCGGACGGTGCTGGCCGGCCGTGCGTGGCTCCGCCCGGCCCGGCCCCAGCCGGTACGGCACAGCCGGCGGCCGGTGGTGGACCTGCGGGTAGCGATGGCCCAGCCGGCGAGGGACTGTGCCCTGGTGAGGTGCTCCAGCCCTGGGCCAAGGGCACCTTTACCCGGCTGCCCGGCTGGCCGCGCCCGGCCGGCGGCCCGGCCTTGCCTGACACCGGCACGATCTGGGTGTGCAAGCTCGGCTGGTGGCTGGACGCGCCGTGGGACGTGCAGGCCTACGCGGCGGGCCATCCGAGTTTCCCCACGGAAAGCACCCTCTACCAGCTGTTCGATGGGGCCGAGTTCGATGCCTACCGGGAACTGGGCAGCAGCGCGGTGGCCGCGGCCAGGGCGGCCGGCCTCGGCCGCTGAGCGCCGTCCTCAGCTGATCTGGTGCACGTTGAACTGGGTGATGACACCGTTGGTGACGGTATAGGTGCCCTGGTAGGTCTTCACCGTGCCGTCGGTCTGCAGGGCCGCGACCCGGGCGGTCACCACGTCACCGGAGACCGACAGGATGGTCACGGTGTCGGTCTTGGTGCCGGTGAAGCCGCTGACGAAATTCGGGTAGCTCGACCCGCTGTTCCTCCCGCCGAGCCGCCAGGCGCGGGCGTAATGATGGCCGTTGATCGCGGCGTAGTAGTCCTGCACCGTGCCGGCCGGGCTGAGCGGCGGGGCGGAGCTGGCCGGGGTGGTGGGACTGCCGCTATTGCCGTGCTTAGGGGTGGTGGCGGTGACGGTGGTCAGCACCGGGGTCGGGGTGCCCCCGGTGTTGCGGTGCATGACCAGGTAGGTCGCTCCGGCCGCGGCCAGGAAGAGCACGACGAGGATGCTGATCACGCCGGCCGCGGTAGCCCCCCGCGACCGGCGGCGGGGCGGGCCGCCGCGCGGGGGCGCTGGCGGCGGTGGCTGGCCGCCCCACCAGGCGGCGCCGGCCGGGCCAGCCTGCCCGCCCGCACCGGGCCTGGCCG
>DATDGI010000233.1:0-5980 GCA_036522155.1 Streptosporangiaceae bacterium | reverse complement strand
CGTCTTCCACCGCGAGCCGGGCGAGGATGGCGGTGACGAGTACCTGGCCGCTAGCGCCGGCTCCGCCGGCCCCGGCTCCGCCGTCAGCGGCACTGTCGGCCAGGCCGGCCAGCAGCGTGCCGGCCAGGATCCTGGCGTCGTCGAACATCTCCAGCCCGGGCAGGTCGGCCGCCGGATACCAGCCGAACGGGTGGGCAGGCTCGGAGACCGGCCGGGGCAGGCTCGTCACCGCCACGTAGAGGTGATCGACGTGGATATGCGCGACGGCCAGATGGCTGTCGGGCGGGACCTGGTATTCCACGGTCCACCACGGTGGCGGCACCCGGTGCGGCCGGTAGCCGCCCGGCAGCGGCGCGGCCGGCGGTGGCAGCAGGTCCACCACCAGCCCGGCTTCCTCGGCCACCTCGCGGACGGCCGCCTCCGCCACCGACTCGGCCGCCTCGACGTGCCCGCCCGGGATCATCATCCGGCGTAGCCGGGGGTGGCTGATCAGCCCGATGTGCCAGCCCCCCGGCAGCGGGCAGAACACGAAGACGCTGGCCGTCGCATGCTTGGGCAGCGGCGCCGCCTCACCCATGGCTGCCCCCTCATCCCGCATCCCGCCATCTTCCCCCACCCTCGCTCCGCTGTTGCGGCCTCCGCCGCAGACGTGGTCGATTCGGGCTGCTCCGGCGACCAGAAACGACCAAGTCGGAAGCGGCGGGCGATTCAGAGGGCGGTGAGAGGCGTCGTCAAGGGACCGGCCAGTTCCGGCTGGCCTACTGATTCCGCGGGCCAGCCGGCCCGCCCCGGCGACCGGCCGGGCGGGAAGAAAGGGGTACTACGTGAGGATCACCCGGCCACTGATCGGCACCGCCGTGGGCGCGGGGGCGCTGGGCGCCAGCCTGGCCCTGGGCCTGGGAATGGCCAGCGCGGCCACGACCGGGCACTCGGCTACCGTGAAGTCGCACTCGGCCTCAACCAAATCGGCCTCGACCTCCCAGGTCGCGACCTCACAGGCGACGAGTTCGGCGGCCGCGCAGCGCTCGACGGCCAAGCACAAGTGCCCGAACATGGCCCACGGTGGGACCGCTGGGGCCACCGCGGCCCCGAGCACGAGCGCGCCGTCCGGCGTGTAGCGGCAGCACCTTCAGCCGCCTGACAGGCTGCCTCCCGGGCGGGCCGGGCCCCCGCAGACCCGTCCGGGAGGCGCCGCCCGCCCCGGACCCGCTCCGTGGCCGGAAAGGCTGCTCTCACGACCCAGAATGACCACAAACCGGCAAGAGTCCCGCCGCCCACCGTGGCGGCGGCCTTGCTCGGTAGTCGGTATAACGGTTGACGATGTATCGGTAGCCGAAGTAGATTCGGCGCATGAGCCCAGCTGAGGGTCACGCCAGGAGCGGCAGTGCCCTGAGCGCCCTGGGCCGGTCGGCTGGGCCGGCCGCGCTGATCCTTTCCAGCCTCGCCGACGGCGCGAAGCACGGGTACGCGCTGACCAAGGACATCGAGGAGTTCGCCGGTGTGCGGCTGGCGCCCGGCACGCTGTACGAGGCGCTGAGCCGGCTGGAGGGGCAGGGCCTGATCGAGGCGCTCGACAGCGACGACCGCCGACGCCCCTACCGGCTCACCGCCGCCGGGGCGCTGGCCCTGCAGGCGCATCTGCGGGCCCAGCAGCGGCTCGCCGAGCTGGGGCTGAACCGGCTGGACCGCCTCGCAGGCAGCTGGGGCACCACGTGACCGCGCCCGCCACCGCCGGCGGGGGCACGCCCAGCCGCGATCAGGCCCGCCCCGCCCCCACGCCCGGCGCCACTCCCACGCCCGGCATCGATCCGGCCCGCAGCGCCCGGCGGCTGCTGCGCTGGTACCCGGCCAGCTGGCGGGCGCGCTACGGCGAGGAGTTCACCGAACTGCTCATCGCCGACCTGGCCGAACGGCCACGGGACTGGCGCCGGACCGCGGACGTGGCCCGCAGCGGTCTGCTCGCCCGGTTCAGCGCCGCCGGGCTGACCGCCCATCCCCTCGACCCAGCGCGGGCCGCCCGGGCCGGCCTGGCCACCCTGGCCTGCGCCTGCGCGGTGTTCCTCACCTTCGCCGCCGCCATGTGGGCTCAGCTCACGATCGGCTGGCAATGGGCGCCACCTGCGACCCGGGCAACCAGCGTGGCGATGATCGTGATGTCTGGGGCGATGCTGCTGCTGGCGGCCCTGGCCGCGCTGGCCGCCATCCCGGCCGGCTGGGCCGCCATCCGGGCCAGCCGGCGCGGCCAGGGCCGCGTCCTGCGCGGGCCGGCCCTGCTGACCTGCGTGGGCATGGCCGTCCTGGTGGCCGGCGGCCGTCACTTCGGGAACGGCTGGCCAGGCACCGGCGGCCACCCGTGGCCGCACCCGGGGCTGGTCCCGGGCGGGGTCGCGGCCTTCAGCTGGGCGAGCACCCTGTCGGTGACCTCCTACTGGGCCCACCCGGCGGCGCTGGCCGCCTTCCCCGCGGCCGAGCTGGCCTGGATGGTGGTCAGCCCGGTGGCGATGTGCTGCCTGGTGACCGGCACCGCTCAGCTCGTGCGGCGGATTGAACTGTCAGGGCGAGCCATCCGTTTTGAATCATGGGTGGGGAGCGCGGCCAGTCTGAGCATGGCCGCCTTCCTGGCCGGGGCGCTGTGCTGGCTCACCGAAGGGGGACCAGGGCCGCGGGGGCTGTTCCACGCGGGCGTGATCGACGCCGCCGGGCTGGGGGTAATGGCGCTCGCCCTGGTCACCGGCTGGCGGGTACTGCACCTGGCGCGGAACCCAGCGCTGGCCGGAACGGGCTCGCCGATGGGTAGCCGCCCGCCGGGAACCGCGGCCCGGCGATGACGGCCCGCGGCTGGACCCGCCGCCGGGTACTGACCGCCGGGCTGGGCGGGGTGGCGGTGGCCGGCCTGGCCGGGGCGGGCGCGCTGGAACTGGTGGCCCGCGGGGTGCTGCCCGGGCAGCAGGTGCTCGGCCAGCTGGACGGCGCCTGCTCGGTCGCCAGCCCGCCGCTGCGCTTCGGCCCGCCCGGGCCGTCGGTGTCCGGCACGTTCTACTCCCGCGCGCGGCAGAGGCCGGTCGGCTACACCATCGCCTGGCCGCCTGGCCACCAGCCGGGCAGCGAACTTCCGCTGATCGTGGCCCTGCACGCGTTCGGGGCCGACCACACGCGGGTCCTGAGCGGGATGTCGATGGCGCAGGCACTGGCGTTGCGCGTGAACGGGCAGCCGCTGCCGCCGATGGCCATGGCGGCCGCCGACGGCGGCCCCGGCTACTGGAACCCCCATCCAGGCGACAACCCGATGGCCATGGTGATGGGCGAGTTCATCCCGATGTGCCAGCGCCGGGGGCTGGGCCGCGGCCCGCGGGCGATCGGTACCCTGGGCATCTCCATGGGCGGGTACGGGGCACTGCTGCTGGCCGAGAAGTACCCCGCCATCGTCAGTGCGGTGGCGGCCATCGGCCCGGCGGTGTGGACCAGCTATGGGCAGGCCAGGGCGGCCAACGCGGGCGCCTACGCGTCGGCGGCGGCGTTCGCGGCGGCGGACGTGGTCACGCACGCCCGGGCACTGGCCGGGGTCCCGGTCCGGATGGCGTCCGGGCTCAGCGACCCGTTCCACCCGGGCGTGGTGGCG
Source organism: Streptosporangiaceae bacterium (assembly GCA_036522155.1). Lineage (GTDB taxonomy): Bacteria > Actinomycetota > Actinomycetes > Streptosporangiales > Streptosporangiaceae > UBA9676. The sequence goes on along the minus strand of DATDGI010000233.1, from coordinate 2,361 downwards.
CTCAGCCGGGCGCTGCCGACCGGGGCGGTGGTGGACATCTCACCGGGCTGCCACAGCTTCCCGTTCTTCGTGGCGCAAGAGCCCCCGTCGCTGGCGTTCCTGGGCCGCCACCTCACCGCCTGACGGCTAAGCCCGGCCGACCGCCAAGCCCGGCCGCCCGCCAAGCCCGGCTGACCGCTAGCCGGGCTGGCCCGGCGGGCGCGGCAGCCGGTACAGCACGACCCCGCCCTGACGGCGGTCCACCTTGAAGCCCAGATCCCGCAGGTACGGCCCGACCAGGATGGTCGGCTTCCAGACGATGGCCCAGCCGACCCCCATCCGCAGCGCGTCACGGCGGGCCCCCGGCAGCTGCGCGGGCGTGCACGGCGCGTCCTTCTCGGCCCCGACCAGGCAGCCGTAGAACGGGTGCGCGCCGATCGCGAAGACGGTCGGCCGGGACACCCAGGAGGTGACCGACACCGCCCGTGGATGGCCGTCGGCCGTCGCCGTCACCAGGGCCTGCGGGGACACCTCCCGCCCGTAGAAGGCAACCCCGCCGCGCAGGCCAAACGGGATGTCCACCACGATCGAGCCGGAGTGGTCCGCGGCGATCGGCGCCACCACGCTGCCCGCCGAGGTCGGGATGGTCTTGATCCCCCGGTAACCGGGATACCCGGCCTCCAGCGCGGCCAGGGCCAGGGCCAGGATGACCAGCGGCCGGGACCGCCGCGACAGCCACTCCACCGCGCTGCCCGCCAGCAGCGCGGCCGGCAGCAGGCCCAGCAGCGCCAGCCGGTCGGCCTCCCGGAAGGCAGCCAGCCCGGGGATCCGGACGAACCAGGTGTAGGGCAGCAGCGCGGACATGTGCTCGTCGTCCCAATACACCGCCAGCGGCGTGTACCGGTGGGTGCCGATGATCAGGAACGGGCCGAGCGCCAGCGCCGCCGCCACCAGCCAGCCGAGCGCCAGCAGCCAGGCTCCGCGGCGGCGCCAGCTCACCGCCAGCCCGAGCAGCGCCAGCACGGGCAGCACCACGCCGAACGTGGGGATGCCCTCCCGGGGCTGGCTGTACTGGTAGATATGCGCCAGCCCGGTCATGCCGTAGGCGGCCAGCCGGGGGGACGGGGCGAACAAGGTGGTGAGCGGGGCCCCGAACGCCATGTCCCAGGAAGCGAGCGTGTGCGCGCTGACGTCGGCGGCACCGCCCCGCAGCTCGGCGGCCATGGCGATGATCTGGGGGCTGGCCACCACCACCGCGGCCGCCGCGGCCAGCACGGTCAGCCCCAGGTGGGCCAGCGAGCGGTCCCGGGCCAGCCAGTCCACCAGCACCGCCAGCGCGACCAGCCCGGCGATGACCGCCGACTCCTGGTTGACCAGCGCGGCAGCGCCGATCACCACGCCCAGCACGATGGCGGTCCGCACGTGGGGCCGGCGCCGCAGCCGGACGGCGGCCTCCAGCGCGAGCGGCAGGAACACCGCGCCCGCGGCGATGTTGATGTGGTACCAGTCCTGGTACAGCAGCATGGTCGCCAGGCCGTACAGGGCACCGGCGGTGATCGCCCCGAGCTGGGTGGACAGCCACAGCCGGGCGGCCCGGTAGGCCGCATAGCAGCACAGGCCGGGGGCCAGGATGGTGAGCAGGTTGTAGGCCGCGCTCGGGCCGGACAGCCAGGTGATCGGCGCCAGCACGGCACCGGCCAGCGGCATCAGTGTGTCGTAGCCGAGCTGGGTGCCCACCGGCGCGGCCATGTGGCCGGTGAACCAGGGGTTGCCCAGGTGGGCGATCTGATGCGCCACCCACCAGAACGACCAGACGTAGCTGCTCTGATCGGTCGTGGCCGGTATCCGGCCCGTCAGGTAACTGGGCCGGGGCCAGGACGCCACCACCCCGGCCGCCAGGTAGCAGGCCAGGACGGCGAGGTGGAACAGGACGGGCCGTCCATGGCGCGTGGATCCGGCGTCGCGCGCGAGGGCCGTGCCCGGCGCGGCGTCCGTCCCCGGCGCGGGGTCACCGGCCAGCGCAGGGCCACTGCTCAGCGCAGAATCAGTGGCGGGCGCCAGCTCATCCGTATCGGGCCCGCTCGCCCGCTTTTCCACCTTAGGGAGCCTAGCAACACGGCGGGCCCGGGTCGTCCGGGCTGGCTCAGGCCGCCGCCGGGGGGTCAGGGGGCCTGCGGCAGCTTGACCGAACCGGGCCGGACGGCCGGGGCGGACGGCGGCGGCACCATCGGCCCGATGTCGCCGTCCGGGGCCTCGTCCAGGTCCACGATCACCGGCGCGTGGTCGCTGGGCGCGGTGCCCTTGCGGGCCTGCCGGTCCACCCAGGCGGCGCGCACCCGGCTGGCCACCGGCGAGGTGGCCAGCACCAGGTCGATCCGCATC
>DATDGI010000232.1:0-7656 GCA_036522155.1 Streptosporangiaceae bacterium | reverse complement strand
GCCATGGCCACCGCGGTGGCCAGCCCACCGCCGGGCGGCGCGGTGAGCACGTCGAACCAGGCATCGATGGCCAGCACCGTGGCGGCAACGGCGGCGGCCAGGCCGCGCCGGGCATCACGGCGGAGGACCAGCACGCCGGTGGCCAGCAGGCTGACCGCCTCCAGGCCATCCAGCCCGGTCCAGGCCGCGGCCCAGTGAAATGCCTCGGTACGGCCGGGGAGCAGGACCACCAGCCCGGCCAGCCACGGGATCATCCCGAGCCCAGCCGCGACTAGGCCGCGGCCCAGCCACCGGCGGCCCGCACGGGGCCGCCATCGGTGGCCGGCGGTGGCCCGCCGGTGGTTAGCGGGGGCGAACCGCGGGCGGCCGGCCGGGGCGGGGGGCCAGCGGTGGGCCGGATCAAGCCGCCAGCCACCGGCCGCGGCGGTATGCCACTGGTCATCAGCGGTCGGCGGCAGGGTGGTTCGCGGCTGGCTCAGCACGGCCGCGCCCGCCGGAGCCCGAGCCGTTCCCGCCGGCCGTGGCAGGTCACGACCGCATGACGGTAACTGCCGTCAGCCACCGCGATCCAGCTCCACGCCGTGAGCCAGACGAACCCGGCCCGCTGTGGCCGGCGATGCAGCCGGCCGCGGGTGAACCACACCGCCAGGCCGCTGCCTGGGCCGTACGCGCGGCCCGCGGCGTCGCCGTCCGTGGGCAGGCGTCCCCAGGCGATGGCCCGCGACCGGCGGGGCCGGCGGGAGTCCAGCCGCCGGGCGCCGCGCAGCAGCCGCGGTGCGACCGGTGTGTCCACCATGACGTCGAGCAGCGCCTGCCCCTCGTATATCTCCAGCGCGGCCCGTGCTCCCGGGCCGCGGGCGGCCCGTACCACCCAGGGCGGGCCGGCCACCAGGTGCGGGGCGGGTCCGGTGCGGTCAGCTTCTGGTCCCGGCATGGCTTCGAGCTTCCTGACCTGGGCGCCTGCTTGTCAGTAGCGGCCACACCCGGTTTGCGGTGGTGCCTGCTGCACCTCCGGGCCTGCATCTGGCTGGATGGCCCCGGCTTGACCTGCCTGCCTAGGGTTGGTGCGTGTCCCCGAACGCTGCCGCCCGTCGCGTGCGCCAGTGGCTGGCCACCGGCCCGTGGCGTCCGGCCCGGGTGCGGCATAACGTGGCTTTTGTCCTGGTCAGCCTGCCGCTGCAGGCGGCTGGCCTGGTGCTGCTGTTCGTGTCCTCGGTCGCCGGGCTGGAGGTGCTCCATCACGGGCTGGTGCCAGGCACGGGGCAGTTGGGCAAGGGCAGTGTCATCGCCGGCGGTGCGGTGGTGGGGGTGGTGGTCGTGGCCGCCGCCACCCGCCCGCTCACATCCCTGCAACGGCGGCGGATGCGGCGCCTGCAGGGCGTGAGCATCCCGGCGGTGCGGGCGGGCGAGCCGCTGACGTGGCGGGAACTTGCCTCGTCGGCCCGGTCGGTGACGGCCATGCGGAAGCTGGCCCGCGAGGCGGCGGCGGCCAGCCGCTGGGCGTTCATCGGGCGGCAGCTCCTTTACCACCTCCTGGCCGCGCCGGTGGCCGGGATCTGTGGGCTGGCCGCGATCGGCACCGGGATCGGCGGCCTGGCGCTGGCCTGCATATACCTGTACGCGCGGGTGCTGAGAGGCACCTACGAGCGGACGCATTCGTGGGAGCTGGCCGCGCTGACCGTGGCCGGGTTCCTGCTGCTGCTCGTCATGCCCTGGCTGCTGGCCGGGGTCACCCGGCTGGACACGGTGGCCGCCGTGGCGCTGCTCGGGCCGGACCGCGCCGGAACCCTGGCCCGCCGGGTCGAGGTGCTCACCCAGAGCCGGGCAGGTGTGGTGGACGCGGCCGACGCGGAGCGCCGCCGGATCGAGCGGGATCTGCACGACGGCGCCCAGCAGCGGCTGGTCTCGCTGGCCATGAACCTGGGCATCGCCCGGGTCGGCCTGACCCAAGTCCCCGACGAGGCCAGGAAGGTCATCGAGGACGCACACGAGGAGGCCAAGGCGGCCCTGTCCGAGCTGCGGGACCTGGTGCGTGGCCTGCACCCGGCCATCCTGGAAGACCGGGGCCTTGACGCCGCGCTGTCCGGCGTCGCCGCCCGGGCGCCGTTCCCGGTCCGGCTACGGGTTGAGGTGGCGGTGCGCCCCAGCCCGACGGTGGAGGCGATCGCCTACTTCGTCGTCTCCGAGGCGCTGGCCAACGCGACCAAGCATGCTCACGCCTCACGCGCTGAGGTCGCGGTCGGCCGGACGGGTGACATCCTGCGGGTTTCGGTCACCGACGACGGGGTGGGCGGTGCCGACCAGGCCCTCGGTACCGGGCTGGCCGGGCTGGCCCGCCGGGCCGGGTCAGTGGACGGCACGTTCTCGCTCACCAGCCCGGCGGGCGGCCCGACCGAGATCGTGGTGGAGCTGCCGTGCGCACCGTGATCGCCGAGGATTCGGTGCTGCTGCGGGCCGGGCTGATCCGGCTGCTTGAGGGGGCCGGGATCGAGGTCGCCGCGGCGGCCGGGGACGCGGACGGGCTGCTGGCCGCGGTGGCTGAGCACCAGCCCGACGTGGTGATCGTGGACGTCCGGATGCCGCCGTCGCACACCGACGAGGGGCTGCGGGCGGCTCTGGTCATCCGCCGGGAGTGGCCGGCCGTCGCCGTGCTGGTGCTTTCCCAGTACGTCGAGGAACGCTACGCCGCTGACCTGCTGTCGGCGCACACCAGTGGGGTCGGTTACCTGCTGAAGGACAGGGTGGCCGACGTCGCCGAATTCCTCGACGCGTTGCGCCGGGTGGCGGCCGGGGGCACCGCGCTCGATCCGGAGGTAGTGGCCCAGCTGCTGGTCCGCCAGCGCAGTGATCCGCTGGACCGGCTGACGGCGCGGGAACGCGATGTGCTGGCGCTGATGGCCGAAGGCCGTTCCAACACCGCCATCGCCAAGGCCCTGGTGGTGAGCGACAGCGCCGTGGCCAAGCACATCAACAGCATCTTCGCCAAGCTCGGCCTGCATCCGGGTGACGACGACGGGGACCGGCGGGTGCTGGCCGTGCTGCGTTTCCTGAGTGCGGACTGACCGGGAGACTGGCCCCGGCGGAACCGGCCGGGCTGACCGGGGCGGCGAGGCGGTCAGATGAGCGGGCGCAGCTGGAACGTCTGGTCGCGGCGGGGGCCGGTGCCGATCGCGGCCACCGGAGCGCCAATCGCCTGCTCCACCGCGCGCACGTAGGCCTGGGCGTTCCGCGGCAGGCCAGCGAAGTCCCGCACCTCCGACAGGCGTTCCTGCCAGCCGTCGAAGTACTGGTAGACGGGGACCGCGTGGTGGAAGCCGGTCTGCGTCATCGGGATCTCGTCGTGCCTGGTCCCGTCGACCTCGTAGGCGACGCACAGGGGGACCCGGTCCAGCCCGGAGAGGACATCGAGCTTGGTCAGGAAGAAGTCGGTGATTCCGTTCACCCGGGTGGCGTAGCGGGCGATGACCGAGTCGAACCAGCCGGTGCGGCGTGGCCGGCCGGTGGTCACCCCGAACTCCCCGCCGGCCTGGCGGAGCCAGTCGCCATCCTCGCCGGTGGCCTCGGTGGGGAACGGCCCGGCGCCCACCCGGGTGGTGTAGGCCTTGACGATGCCGATCACCTTGGTGATCCGGGTCGGCCCGATACCCGAGCCCGCGCAGGCTCCCCCGGCGGTGGGCGAGGATGAGGTGACGAACGGGTAGCTGCCGTGGTCCACGTCGAGCATGGTGGCCTGGGCGCCCTCCAGCAGGACCGTCCGGTCCTCGTCCAGCGCCCGGTTCAGGACCAGGGCGGTGTCGGCGAGATAGGGCCGCATCCGCTGGCCGTAACCGAGGTACTCCTTCGTGACGGCGGCGGCGTCGATGCCGCGCCGGTTGTAGACCTTGGTCAGGACCTGGTTCTTCTCGCGGAGGACCAGATCCAGCTTCTGCGCCAGGATGCCCGGGTCGAACAGGTCCTGGACCCTGATCCCGGTGCGGGCCACCTTGTCGCCGTAGGTGGGGCCGATGCCGCGGCCCGTGGTGCCGATCCGGGCATCGCCGAGGTAGCGCTCGGTCACCTTGTCCAGCGCCCGGTGGTGGGGCATGATCAGGTGCGCGTTTGCGGAGATCAGCAGCCGGTCGCAGGACACGCCGCGCTCGGCCAGGCCGTCGATCTCGGCGATCAGCACCTCGGGGTCGATCACGACCCCGTTGCCAATGACCGGGGTGACCTGCGGGGACAGCACGCCGGACGGCAGCAGGTGAAGCGCGTAGCTCTCGTCGCCGATGACCACCGTGTGGCCGGCGTTGTTGCCGCCCTGGTACCTGACCACGTAGTCGACGCGATCGCCGAGCAGATCGGTCGCCTTGCCCTTGCCCTCGTCACCCCATTGGGCGCCCACCAGCACAATGGCCGGCATCTGTCCAGCCCCTTCCCGGCCGCCGCCGCGCGGAGTCCGAGGTTACTCCACGCCTGCCCGCCGCCGGTGGCCCCGGGGACTAGTTGGTTAGCGCGGCGGCCGCCGCCGGGCTGGCATCGTGCAGGAACTGGCGGCAGCGCTCGGCCTCGCCGGTCTCGCCGAGTGCCGCGGCGGCCTGGCCGAGCGCGTTCAGCGACCGCAGGAAGCCGCGGTTCGGCTCGTGTTCCCAGGGGATCGGCCCGTGGCCGTGCCAGCCGGCCCGCCGCAGCTGATCGAGCCCACGGTGGTAGCCGGTGCGCGCGAACGCGTACGCGGTCACCGTCTCGCCATCGGCCAGCGCGGCCTCGGCGAGCGCGGCCCAGGCGGCCAGGCAGCCCGGATGGGCGGCGGCCACGGCGGCGGGGGCGACGCCGGCGGCCAGTTCCTCCGCCGCCGGGTCCGCGGGCAGGTAGGTGGCCGGCGGCCCGGCCAGCAGATCCCGAGGTTCCATGTCAGGCGAGGTGCTTGCCGGCCGACATGAGGTCTTCGCAGGCCTGGACCACCCGGGCGGCCATTCCGGCTTCGCCTGCCTTGCCGTAGGACCGCGGGTCGTAGGCCTTCTTGTCGCCCACGTCGCCGTCGACCTTCAGCACCCCGTCGTAGTGCGAGAACATGTGGGCCGCGATCGGGCGGGTGAAGGCGTACTGGGTGTCGGTGTCCACGTTCATCTTGACCGCGCCGTAAGAGATCGCCTCCCGGATCTCCGACAGGGCGGAGCCCGAGCCGCCGTGGAAGACCAGGTCGAACGGCTTGTCCAGGCCGTACTTGGCCCCGACCACGTCCTGGATCTCCTTCAGCACGCCCGGGCGCAGGGACACATGCCCCGGCTTGTAGACGCCGTGCACGTTGCCGAAGGTGGCGGCCAGGATGTAGCGGCCCCGCTCACCGAGCCCGATGGCCTCGGCGGTGGCCAGGGCGTCCTCGGGGGTGCTGTAGAGCTTCTCGTTGATCTCGCCGACGATGCCGTCCTCCTCGCCGCCGACCACGCCGATCTCCATCTCCATGACCGTGTGCGCGGCCGCGCACTGGTCGAGCAGTTCGGCGGCGATGGCCAGGTTCTCGGCCAGTGGCACCGCCGAGCCGTCCCACATATGCGACTGGAAGAGTGGCTCCTCCCCGCGGGCCACCCGCTCCCTGGACAGGGCGACCAGCGGGCGCATGAAGCCGTCCAGCTTGTCCTTGGGGCAGTGATCGGTGTGCAGGGCGATGTTCACCGGGTACTTCACCGCCACACTCCGGGCAAAATGGGAGAGCGCGATGGAGCCGGTGACCATGTCCTTGACCGCTGAACCCGACAGGTACTCGGCGCCGCCGGTGGAGACCTGCACGATCCCGTCGCTGCCGGCGTCGGCGAACCCGCGGAGGGCGGCGTTGAGCGTCTGGCTCGACGTCACGTTGATCGCCGGGTAAGCGAAACCGTGCTCCTTGGCGTGGTCGAGCATCTGGGCGTAGACCTCTGGGGTGGCGATCGGCATAGCAGTCGGCTCCTCCAGTCTCGTCGTGGGCCCAGTATCTCAGCCGGACTGGTAAAGGTGCTCCTAAGCTCGGCCGCACCGGTCATGCCACCCGCCCGCATGCGGTACAACAGGGAGCTATGGAGAGCTTTCTCATCCACTGGGGCTACGCCGCCGTCTTCCTGTTCGGTTTCCTCGAAGCGTGCTGCGTCCCGATTCCCTCCGAGGTCACCTTCGGTTTTGCCGGCGTACTGGCCTTCCAGGGGCATCTCAGCATCGTCGGCGTCATAGTGGTGGGAACCGTGGCCGAGCTGCTCGGCTCGTTCGTCTCCTACGGCGTGGGACGGGCAGGCGGCCGCCCGCTCGTCCACCGGTTCGGCAAGTACCTGCTCGTCACGCAGGCGGATGTGGACCGGGCCGAGCGGTTCGTGGCCGGCCGGGGCATCTGGGCGATCCCGCTTGGGCGGGCGCTGCCGGTCGTCCGCACCTTCGTATCTATCGCGGCGGGCATCATCGAGGTGCCGCCGCTGCTGTTCGGCATTCTCAGCCTGGTCGGCACCGCGATCTGGGTGACCGCCATCTCCCTCATCGGGTACGCGCTCGGCGACGCCTGGACGAGCGTGGGCAACGGGATCAAGGTCGCTGGCTACGGGATCGCCGCCGTGGTGATCCTCGCCATCGCCGCGTTCATCGCCTACCGGCTGCGTGAGGTCCGGCGGGAACAGCAGGAGCACGGCCCCGGGCCGGGTGGCCCGGCCGGGGACGGGCGGCAGCGGGACGGCGAGCAGGAGGCTCAGCCCAGGCCCAGGTCACCCATGTCGTAGGCGGCCCGGAACGGCAGCCCGCGCTCCGTGACCCGGTCACGGGCGCCCCGTTCGACGATGACCGCGACCCCGGCCACCAGCGCCCCCGCCTCCTGCAGCGCGTCCACGGCGGTGAGCACGGAGGTGCCGGTGGTCGAGGTGTCCTCCACCGCCAGGACCCGGCGCCCCGCGACGCCGGGCCCCTCGATCCGGCGCTGCAGGCCATGGGTCTTCCCCGCTTTGCGGACGACGAAGGCGTCCAGCGCCCGGCCCTGGCCCGCGGCCGCGTGCATCATCGCCGCGGCCACCGGGTCAGCCCCCAGGGTGAGCCCGCCGACCGCGTCGTAGTCAAGATCGGCGGTGACCGCGAGCATGACCCGGCCGGCCAGCGGTGCGGACTGCCCGCTGAGCAGCACCCGCCGCAGGTCGATGTACCAGGTCGCACGCTGGCCGGACGACAGCACGAAGTCGCCGTGCAGCACGGCCTTGTCCTTGATTACGCGCAGCAGTTCGTCGCGGTCGCTCACGAGCCGCGAGCCTACCCAGCGGCTGTGAGCCGGTCACAGTGCGGCCAGGATCTCCTGCTCGCGGGCGGGGTCGAGGCCGATCCCGGGCAACCGGTCGAACCCGGAGACCGGCCGGTCCCGGCTGGCCGCGTCCTGCAGCAGCCAGTGCCAGGTATCGCTGACCGTGTCCAGCAGCGGCCGGTAGCGGATGCCGGTCCGCAGCGCGCGGTCGCTGGGAACCCGCCAGATGCTGGCGAACTCCGGCAGATCGGGCGCCCACATCGGCAGTTCCATCCAGGGTGACGCCCCGGCGGCCAGCAGCACGGGGTCGGCCACCCACCGCAGTTCCAGCCCGTCGCCCCGCTGCGGCGCGGTGACCTGGGCACACGCGCCCAGGAGGTCGCCAAACGTGGTATCGCCCGGCCCCGGCACGTTCACCACGCCGGCGATGCCCC
>DATDGI010000231.1:0-3137 GCA_036522155.1 Streptosporangiaceae bacterium | reverse complement strand
AAGCTGATCATAGCGGCCGACGGGCGGCTGGAGTTCCCGCCCGACCCAGCGCTCAGCCCGGACCACCAGCCCGGCTGGTGGCTGGGCCTGGAGATGATGTTCACCCTGTTCGTCCTGGAGCACAACGCGGTCTGCGACGCGCTGCGTCAGGCCTACCCGGGCTGGACCGACGACGACATCTACCGGCGGGCCCGGCTGGTCATCTCCGCGCTGGTGGCGAAGATTCACACGGTCGAATGGACCCCGGCCATCATCGCCCACCCGACCACGGTGACCGCGCTGCGCGCCAACTGGTGGGGGGTGGCGGGCGAGCGGATCCGCCGCCGGTTCGGCCGGATCAGCGGCAGCGAGGTCATCAGCGGCATCCCCGGCAGCGCCACCGACCAGTTCGGCGTGCCCTACTCGCTGACCGAGGAGTTCTCGATCGTCTACCGGATGCACCCGCTGATCCCGGACGACTTCACGTTCTGGTCGGTGGCCGACGGCACCGAACTGGCGCGGCGCACGTTCCGGGAGATCGCCGGTCCTGGCGCGCACGAGGCGACGCAGAAGCTGGCGCTGGCCGACCTTTTCTACAGTTTCGGGATCTCCTATCCGGGCGCGCTTGTGCTCAACAACTACCCGCGCTTCCTGCAGGAATTCCAGCGGCCCGACAACGACCAGCTGATGGACCTGGCCGCCACCGATATCCTGCGCAGCCGGGAACTGGGCGTTCCCCGCTACAACGAGTTCCGACGGCTGCTCCACCTGAAGCCCGCCGGATCGTTCGCGGAACTGGCCGGCGACCCGGCGGTCGCGGCGAAACTCAGCGACATCTACGGAGGCGACGTCAACCGGGTGGACACCATCGTCGGCATGTTCGCCGAGAAAAGGCCGGCGGGGTTCGGGTTTTCCGACACCGCGTTCCGCATCTTCATCCTGATGGCGTCCCGGCGGCTGAACAGCGACCGCTACTTCACCGCCGACTTCAACGCCGACGTCTACACCCAGGTCGGCATCGACTGGGTGCAGGGCACGACCATGACCGACGTGCTGCTGCGCCACTACCCGCAGCTGCGGCGTTCGGTGCGCGGCGTCACGAACGTGTTCGCGCCCTGGCCGGGGGCGGGCGGCCAGTGACCGCGGGCTGGGACGGCGCCTACGAGGCGCAGACCCCCGCGCCGTGGGACATCGGCCATCCCCAGCCGGTGTTCGCCCGGCTGGCGGCCTCCGGGCTGCTGTCCGGGCGGCTGCTCGACGCGGGCTGCGGGACCGGCGAGCATGCGCTGCTGGCCGCCGCGCGCGGGGCCGACGTGGTGGGGGTGGACATCTCCGCGCGGGCGATCGAGCTGGCGCGCCGCAAGGCGGCCGAGCGGGGCCTGACGGTGCGGTTCGAGACCGCCGACGCGCTGAACCTCGGCGCGCTCGGGATGACCTTCGGCACCATCGTCGACAGCGGGCTGTTCCACGTGTTCGACGACGGTGACCGCGCCCGCTACGTGGCCAGCCTGGCCTCGGTGGCCGAACCGGGCGGGACCCTCTACCTCATGTGCTTCAGCGACCGCCAGCCAGGCGGCTTCGGCCCGCGGCGGGTCAGGGAGGACGAGTTGCGCGCCGCGTTCAGCGACGGCTGGGCCGTCGTCAGCATCGTGCCGGAGGAGTTCGAAATCAATCCCGGATTCGGCACCTTGAGCGCACACGCCTGGCTGGCCACCATCCGCCGCGACTGACGCGGGCCCCCCGCATGCTGGCTACTTACAGTAGTCAGCATGTTATTTTAGGTCGCTGTGCGTAACCGGCGGTCGGGACGGGGGAGCAGCGGATGAGACTCGCAGCGCGCGCTGGCCGGGTGGGCCGGGTGGCCCGCCGCCGGCCAGGTGCTCTGGGCGCGGTGGCGGTGTCGGCGGCGCTGCTGGCCGGGCTGCCCGGCCAGGCCGGGGCCACGGGCGCGGTGGCTGCACGGTCGGCGGGCGCGGGGGCGGCACAGCCCGCACGGCTGCCGGGCCTGTCCGCGCTGGCAGGCCGGGCCATGCTGGCGGGACGGGCCGCTCCGGCGGGACGGGCCGCTCCGGCCTACGCGCCGTACCAGGGAACCCTGCGCCCGGGCATGACCGGCCCCGCGGCCCCGGCCTACACGCCGTACCAGGGAACCCTGCTCCCGGGCATGACCGGCCCGGCGGTCCTGGCCCTGCAGCAGCGGCTGGCCCAGCTGCACTACTACCCGGGCCCGGCGAACGGCCGGTTCGGCACCGACACCCTGGAAGCCGTCTGGGCCTTCAAGGAGGTGCAGGGCCTGCACACCCGCTGGCACGCCGACGACGTCGGCCACGCCATGCAGCTCGCGCTGGTGAGCCCGCGGCGGCCACGGGTGCTCGTCCGGCACGGCGGCCGCTGGCGGATCGAGGTCAACCTGCCCGCCGAGGTGCTGGTCCTGTACCACCACAACAAGGTCGAGCTGATCAGTCACATCTCGGCGGGCGGCGGCTACTACTACCCGTGCGCGGGCGGCGGGACATGCGGCCCGGCCATCACCCCGGACGGGGACTACCGGGCCAACTGGTTCGCCCACGGGTGGCTGACCGTCCCGCTCGGGACCATGGACAACCCGGTGTTCTTCATCGGCGGGCTGTACGCAATCCACGGTGACATACCGGTGCCGCTGCAGCCGGCCTCGCATGGCTGCGTCCGTGTTCCGATGGACATTGCCAGGTTCTTCCACAAACTGATCCGGATCAGCCCGTCCGACGGCACTCCCATCTACATCAGGGGCCTGGCTCCCGGCGCCTGACCAACAATTCCCGGCCGGCGGTAACTGCTGCGATAACCATGACTTCCCGGCACATAAGTACATTTCGTTGTGTGTCGCATTGACAAACACCCGGCCGGGCGCGGACCATCGGTGCTATGTCCAAGAGCGTGTCGGTCATTGTCACAGATGACCTTGATGGTTCTGAGAGCGCCGAGACGGTCTCCTTTGGATTGGACGGCGCGGCCTACGAAATCGACCTCGGCAAGAGGAACCGGGCCAAGCTGGAGCACGCACTTGCCCCGTACATCGAGGCCGGCCGGCGGGTGCCGCGGGGCGGCCGTCGGCGGGGCGGCCGGGCCGCGGGCACGGTGGCGGACCGCAGCGCGGTACGCGACTGGGCCCGGTCAAC
>DATDGI010000230.1:0-6661 GCA_036522155.1 Streptosporangiaceae bacterium | reverse complement strand
TGGCCGACCCGGGCGGCGCGGCTGCCCCTGGCGGGCCGGGCGGGCGCCCGGCGGGGCGGCTTGGCCCGGGCGGCGCCGGTGCCTGCGGCGGGCGGGGGGGCAGGCTGGGCTGGCGGACCCCGCCGGTGCCTCCCGGCCCTGCCTCGGTCGCCATGTGGGTCACCCTATGCGGCACTTCGATCTTTCCCCAGTGCGATCGGCCCACTGGTGACTGGGTCCGCCGCCGATGGCCCCGTGCGCGCCGGGCCTGGCCCAGGCCTAGCGGACGTCGGGCGGTGCGCTGCGCTCGGCCCCGAAGGCCTGCCGCAGGGCGCGGCGCACCCGGCCGAGGCCGAGCTTGCGGGCCAGCCGGCGCATGCCCAGCCGCGGCCACACCAGGAACGCCTCGGCCTCTAGCGCGGCCAAACCGACCCGCAGCACGTCGGTGGTGCCGGGGAAGACAAAGAAGCGGGGCACCCAGACCGGGCAGAACTTGGCGTTGAACTTGTACAGGGACTCGATCTGGAACCACCGCGACATGAAGATCAGGATGCGGCGCCAGGCGCGCATGATCGGGCCGGCCCCGATCCGCTCGCCCCGCTCCAGTGCGGCACGGAAGACCGCGAAGTTGAGTGATATCTGCTTGACGCCCAGGCTGCTGGCCGCCTTGACGGCCTCGACGATGAGGAAGTCGTTGACCCCCGGCTGGGCGTTGCGGTCCCGGCGCATCAGGTCCAGCGACAGCCCATCCGAGCCCCACGGGACGAAGTGCAGCAGGGCGCGCAGCGTCCCGTTCTCGGTGGCGGTGGCGATGACGCACTCGCCGTCCTTGGGCCGCCCGATACGGCCGAGCGCCATCGAGAACCCGCGCTCGGTGGGACTGCCGCGCCAGGAGTTGGCCCGGTTGACGATGCGGCTGACCTCGTCCCGGCTGATGTCGGCGACCCGGCGGATCTCCGCGGTGTAGCCCTGACGGGCGACCCGGGCGACCATCTGCCGGACGTTGCGCATGGACCGGCCCTGCAGCGAGAAGTCGGCCACCTCCACGATGGCCTCGTCACCCAGTTCCAGGGCGGTGAGGTCGCTCTCGCGGCACCAGACCTCAGCCCCCAGTTCGCCGCATCCCATGACCGCGGGCACCCAGGCGTGCCGCGTGGCCTCGTCCAGGAACGCCTGGATCGCGCCCGGCCACGCCTCCGGGTCGCCGATCGGATCCCCGCTGGCCAGCATCACGCCGGACACCACCCGGTAGCCGATGCAGGCCTTGCCGGTCGGCGACCAGATGACGTTCTTGTCGTCACGCAGCGCGAAGTAGCCGAGGGAGTCGCGGTCGCCGTGCCTGGCGAGCAGCTCCCGGATCTCCTGGGCGTCCTGCCCGCCGAGCCGGGTGGCCTGCCGGGCCGGGCGCAGGAACAGGTACGTCGTCACCAGCAGGGTGAAGACCCCCAGCGTGCTGGTGAGCAGGTTGAACAGGTCGGCCCGGCTCTCGGGCACGAACTGGACCGGGCCGGACACGCCCACCAGCCCGTACACGACGTGCACGATCCGCTGCCAGAGCGAGTAGTCCTGGACCAGGTGCCGGGCCAGCAGGATGTAGGTCAGCCCGATCGCGATGTCCGCGGTGAGCAGCACCACGAAGACCTGGCCCGCCCGCCACCGGGTGCGTGGATCCCCGACCGCGTAGAACTCGTCCCGGAAGTACAGCAGGGTCGCCAGCACCACCGCGGCGGCGATCGCCTGGACGTGGTAGGGGGCGTGGACCACATGAATCACGATGCTGAACGCGAGCAGCAGAGTGACCGCCTGCCAGGCCCGCCGCTTGCGCCGCCGGAGGGCGTGCGAGAGCAGGATCAGCAGCAGCCCGACAATCACCGTGGCCGTGCTGGTGACGTTGGTGAGGCTGCCGGGCACGAAGACGGTGAGGCGGTGCAGCCGGTGATGCAGGTGCAGGCTGGGGATGGCGACGCCCGCGATGTCGGCGATCCCGATCAGCAGGCACAGCCAGCCCGTGGTGAACGGTACCCATCGGCGCTGATGCCGGCGGTCAGGCGCACGCCTGGCGTGCGCCCGGGTACTTCCCCCCTCGTCACCCTCGGCGGGCTGACCAGGAGGCGGGGCGCTGGGGTGGTGCTGTTCAGACATATGTTTCAGGCCCTGCATCACGGTGGTTCAGCGTAGTCCCGCCAATCCGCGGCGTGTGCTATCTCCCGCAATAGGGGGTACCCACGGTAACCCCTTTCCCACGTCAGCGTGCCCGCGCGTTCCGCGGTCACCGGTCCGGGCCCGATCAGCCCTTGCGGAGCAGCAGGCTCATCGCCTCGGCCCGGGTGCGGTCGCTGTCCCTGATGCTGCCGCGGACCGCCGACGTGACGGTCTTCGCGCCCGGTTTGCGGACCCCGCGCATCGACATGCACAGGTGCTCGGCCTCGATGACGACCAGCGCGCCGCGCGGCTCCAGCACGGCCATCAGCGCATCCGCGATCTGGCTGGTCATGCGCTCCTGGACCTGCGGGCGGCGGGCGTAGACATCGACCAGCCGGGCCAGTTTGGACAACCCGGTGATCTGACCCTTCTCATTTGGGATATATCCGACATGAGCGAACCCGAAGAACGGCACCAGGTGGTGCTCGCACGTGCTGTAGACCTCGATGTCACGGACCAGGATCAGCTCGTCGTGGCCGGCGTCGAACACCGTGGACAGCACGTCCTCCGGGTGCTGGGACAGCCCGGCGAACTGCTCGGCGTAGACGCGGGCCACCCGGGCTGGGGTGTCCACCAGCCCGTCCCGGTCCGGATCTTCCCCGACGGCCAGCAGGATCTCCCGGACCGCGCGCTCGATCCGGGCGGTGTCGATTGGCTGTGTGCTCATGTCCGCTCGCGTGGGATGCTCGGCGGCCAGACGTGACCGGGCCGGGCCGTCACCGGGCCCGGCGGAGGCCGGGCCGGTCAATGGGACTCGCTGACGCCTTGCTCGCCGCCCAGTGCGGGCAGTCCCGCCGGGCCACTGTGCGCGCTGCCAAGGCCGGACTGGCCGTTGCCGGGCGCCAGGTCCTTGACGTCGGAGGCGGCGGTCAGCGCGAGCTCCTTGGGGGTGAGCACCGGCGGCCGGTCCGACGGCAGCCGCTTGCCGTACCCGGTGTAGGAGCCGCGGGACGGGCGCGTCTTGATCGGGGCGAAGATCGCCAGCACCTCTTGCCGGCTCAGCGTCTCCTTGTCCATCAGCTTCAGCACCAGATCGTCCAGCACCTCGCGGTACTGGACCAGGATCTCCCAGGCCTCGTCGTGCGCGGACTCGATCAGCCGGCGCACTTCCTCGTCGATGGTGGAGGCGATCTCCTCGGAGTAGTCCCTGGTGTGCGACATCTCCCGGCCCAGGAACGGCTCACCATCTCCGGTGCCGAACTTGCGGGCTCCCAGCCGCTCGCTCATGCCGTACTCGGTCACCATGCCGCGGGCGATCGAGCTGGCCTTCTCGATGTCGTTGGCGGCGCCGGTGGTGGGCTCGTGGAAGACCAGTTCCTCGGCGGTCCGGCCGCCCAGCAGCATGGCCAGCTGATCCATCATCTCGGACCGGGTGACCAGGAACTTGTCCTCCTGCGGCGCGGACGCGGTGTAGCCGAGCGCCCGGCCGCGCGGGATGATCGTGATCTTGTGCACCGGGTCGGCGTGGGGCAGCGCGTGCCCGACCAGCGCGTGACCGCCCTCGTGATAGGCGATGAGCTTGCGCTCTCTCTCCGACAGCAGCACGCTCTTGCGCTCCGGGCCGGCCATCACCCGGTCGATGGACTCCTCCAGCGCGGCCATCGAGATCTGGGTGCCGTTGGCCCGCGCGGTGAGCAGCGCGCCCTCGTTGATGACGTTGGCCAGGTCGGCGCCGGTGAAACCGGCCGTCCGGCGGGCGATTATGTCCAGGTCCACATCCGGCGCGAACGGCTTGCCGCGGGCGTGCACGCGCAGGATGCCCCGGCGGCCGGCCAGGTCCGGCTGGGCGACCACGATTTGCCGGTCGAACCGGCCGGGCCGCAGCAGCGCCGGGTCGAGGATGTCCGGGCGGTTGGTGGCCGCGATGACGATGACCCCGCCCTTGACGTCGAACCCGTCCAGTTCCACCAGCAGCTGGTTCAGGGTCTGTTCGCGCTCGTCATGACCGCCGCCGAAGCCGGCCCCACGGTGGCGGCCGACCGCGTCGATCTCGTCCACGAACACGATCGCCGGGGCGTTCGCCTTGGCCTGCTCGAACAGGTCGCGCACCCGGGAGGCGCCGACACCGACGAACATCTCCACGAAGTCGGAGCCGGAGATCGAGTAGAAGGGAACCCCGGCCTCGCCGGCCACCGCCCGCGCGAGCAGGGTCTTGCCGGTGCCGGGTGGCCCATAGAGCAGGACGCCCTTGGGAATCTTGGCCCCGATGGCCTGGAACTTGCCCGGGCTCTGCAGGAACTCCTTGATCTCCTGGAGTTCCTCGATCGCCTCGTCGGCCCCGGCCACGTCGGCGAACGTGGTCTTGGGCGTGTCCTTGGTGATGAGCTTGGCCTTCGACTTGCCGAAGTTCATCACCCGCGAGCCGCCGCCCTGCATCTGGTTGAGCAGGAAGAAGAAGAACAGGATGATCACGATGTAGGGCAGGAAGCTGAAGATCAGATCCAGCACCGAGCTGCCGCTCGGCACGACGATGTTGTAGCCATCCTTGAGGTGGCCGGCCTGGTACTGGGCCTGCAGTTGCTGCTGCAGGCTGTGACCCTGGCCGGACACCCACGACGCCTGGTACCGCTGGCCACCGGTGGTGGTGACCTGGATCGTCTGGTTCTTGTCGGTGATGGTGGCCTGGCTGACCTTGCCCTGCTGGATGAGCGAGACGACCCTCGACGTGTCAGTCTGGGTGTAGGGCGTGCCGCGGTTGGCGTACGTGATCACGATGAAGAACAGCACGAGCATCACGAGGATCGCGATGAAGGGCCCGCGGAAATAACGCTTCAGATCCATCGGCGACCAACCCCGCCTGTTCGGGGCGGGTTCCTCCTGACCAGCGTCGTGCCCCACCGATCTCCGGCGGGACTGCCGTGCGTCCCAGTGACCATGACCGGCTTTCCTGTCACTCCCGGCTGCGGCGCGGGATACTTGACGTTACACCGCACCCGGGGCCCGTTGCGCACAAGCACCGCGACGGGCTGCCCAGTAGCCCTTTCCACGCATCAACGCTCGTCATTGCTGGTCGTGTTCCCCACCGCCGGCGACATCCGGATCCCCACCGTAGACGTGCGGCGCGAGCGTCCCGATGAACGGCAGGTTCCGGTACCGCTCGGCGTAGTCGAGCCCGTACCCGATCACGAACTCATTCCCGATATCAAAGCCGGTGTAGGCCACCTCGACGTCCATCCGGAGCGCGCCCGGCTTGCGCAGCAGCGCGCAGACCTGCAGTGACGCGGGCTCACGGGAGCGCAGGTTGCCCATCAGCCAGGACAGGGTCAGCCCGGAGTCGACGATGTCCTCCACCACCAGCACATGACGGCCGGAGATATCGGTGTCGAGGTCCTTGAGAATCCGCACCACACCGGAGGATCTCGTGCCGGATCCGTAGGAGGAGATGGCCATCCAGTCCATCTCCACCGGCAGCCGCATGGCCCGGGCCAGGTCGGCCATGACCATGACCGCCCCCTTGAGCACCCCCACCAGCAGCAGTTCGCGGCCGGCGTAATCCGCGTCGATCTGGGCGGCGAGTTCCGCGACCCGGTCACGTACCCGCCCGGCGGGGATGAGCACCTCCTTGAGCTGGGCGCCCATGTCACTCGCGTCCAACCACGACCTCCGCCTTGTTGGACCCAGCCCCGCTGGGCTCAGCCTGGCTGGGCACCGGCCCGGTGGGCCCAGACTCGCTGGGCCCCGGCTCACCGGGCGCTGGCCCGTCCGGCTCACTGCCGACGGTGAAGATCAGCTTGCCATACCGGAGCCTGCCGCGAACGCCGCCGGGCAGGTCAATCCAGCGCTGGCCGCGCCGGCGGGTGACCAGATCGGCCAGCGCCTCAAGATGGCGGGCCGTGAGCGCACCCGGCGGGCAGCCAGCCTCGATCGCGGCGCGGCGCAGCACCCGGGCCCGGATCGCCGCCGGGGCCGAAGCGAGCAGGTCCGGCCACCAGCCGCCGCCGGGTTCCCGCATCGGCCCGGCCTGGCTGGCGGCGATCTCGTCCAGCGCCTCGGCGTCGGCGCGCAACTGGCCCGCGGTGCGCGCCAGGGCCTCGCTCACGCCCGGGCCGAGGGCCGCCTCCAGCGCTGGCAGCGCCTGGTGCCGCAGCCGGGCCCGGGTGAAGGCGGGGTCGGCGTTCTGCGGATCCTCCCAGGGCCGCAGGCCGAGCGCTTCGCAGGCCGCCCGCAGGGTGGCCCGGCCGGTGCCGAGCAGCGGCCGCCGGTAGTGGCCCCTGCTGGCGGGCATCCCGGCCAGTGACCGGCTGCCCGCACCGCGGGCCAGCCCCAGCAGCACCGTTTCCGCCTGGTCGTCCCGGCTGTGGCCGAGCAGGATGGCGGTGGCCCCCGTGCGGGCGGCCACCTGGTCCAGGGCCTGGTACCTGGCCACCCGGGCGGCGGCCTCCGGGCCGCCGTGGCCGGTCCCGGTGGCGACCGTCACCGCGACGCTTTCGGCCGGGTCGAGGCCGAGCCCGGCCAGGGTCAGGACCAGGGCGCAAGCTCG
>DATDGI010000229.1:0-2726 GCA_036522155.1 Streptosporangiaceae bacterium | reverse complement strand
GGACCCCGGCCGCTTCCACCGAGCAGACCGCGGGCAGGGTCACCCGCAGCCGTTCCCGGTGCCCGGCGGGCAGCCGCCGTTCGGCCAGCAGGTGATCGCCGTCCACCGTCAGCGACACCAGCCCCAGGGCCTGCGCGGCCCCGAGTTCATGAGCGAGAAAGGCGGGCAGCGCGCCGGTGCCGCGGCCCGCCGAGCGGTCCCCGCACAGCACCAGCGCGGGCCGGTACCGGCCCAGCGCACGGGCCAGTGCGATCGCCAGCGCGTGCTCGTCATCCGCCAGTCCGGCGGCGTCGCTGGCACCGTGCCCGCCGTCCCCGGTGCCGGCCCGTACCCCGTGCCCGCTGTCCCCGGTATCCACCCGCAGCGCGGCGGCACCGGCGGCGAGCGCCTGCCGGAGGGTGGCCTCGGCGGCGGGCGGCCCGGCGGTGACCGCGAGTACCCGCCCGGCCCACGCCTCGGCGGCCCGGAACCCGAGTTCCAGCGCGGCCCACTCGGCCGGGGACGCGGTGGCCGCCGGCGGGTACGGGCGGACCTCGCCGGTGGCGGCGTCAACGTCCGGGCCCGGATCGGCATGCCGAAGGCAGACGGCGATCAGCGGACCGTCAGGCTGCTCCGGCTGCGGCACCGGTTCCCCCAGGTCAGCCATGGCGGAACACTACGCCGTCACCGCCGTCGGGATAGCTCCAGCTGATCGCGCCCGCGGAGTCACAGACCTGGTCGCACGTCCCGCATTCGAAGCACTGCTCGTAGCTGAACAGGATCCCGCCGCCCGACACGGGGGTGAACAGGCCGGCCGGGCAGGCGGTGACACAGGCCTGGGTGGTGCAGGACCGGCACACGTCCGGGTCGACCGTGATGTGCGCCCTCGGGCCGACCCGGAACTCCACCGTCGCCATCAGCTCCGCCAGCGGCACCAGCGCCCCGCGCCGCGGCTGGCCCGGCGCCGTCACCGGAACACCCGGGCCGCGGCGAGGGTGTCATGCAGCAGGCCGCCGGTGCGGACCCGGTGCCGCCGGGCGGACCGGCGGGCCAGCCACAGCAGGCCCGGTTTGGGCTCGGGGTTGGTGACGGTGAAGACGCCCTCGGCCAGGTCGCAGATCAGCCCCGGGTAGCGGTGCTGCACCCGGTCGCTCATCACCAGCCGTGGCGCCCGCCGCAGCCGTTTGTGGTCGGCCAGCACAAAGGCCGACTCCAGTTCGCGGCGGTAGCCGGCCAGCCCGCGGGCCGAGGTGTCACCGGCGGCCAGCGCCGCCGCCACCGCCCGGCCGGCGGCCAGCCCGGAGCCGATGGCGTAGTTGACGCCCTCCAGCCACAGCCCGGTGGCCAGGCAGAGCCCGGCCGCGTCCCCGGCCACCAGCATGCCGTCGATGGCCAGCCGGGGCATCGCGTCGTAGCCGCCCTCCGGGATCAGATGCGCCGAATACTCCCGCACGCTCGCCCCGCGCAGGTAGGGGGCGATGGCCGGATGCGCCTTGAGATCGGCGATGAGCTCTTCCGGGCGGACCTTCCCCTCCGCCAGCCCGGTCAGCGACAGCACCAGCCCGACACTCACCGAGTCGTGGTTGGTGTACAGGAACCCGCCGCCCGGGATGTCCCCGGTCACCCCGAGCATCTCGATGTCCGCTCCCTCGCCGCCGGCCAGGCCGAACCTGTCCTCGATCACCGTGGGCGGCAGGCCGAGCACCTCCTTGACGCCGAGCGTCAGGTGCCCGGGGTCGGTGGCCGGGAGCAGGCCGGCCTGCTTGGCCAGGAACGAGTTGACCCCGTCGCAGGCGATCACCGCCCGGGCCGGCAGGTCGCCGCCCGGCCGGTCGGTGCGCACCCCGGTCACCGCGCCCCGGCCGTCCCGCAGCAGCCCGGTCGCCACCGTGGCCGTGACCAGCTGCGCGCCCGCCGCGGCCGCCTGCCCGGCTAGCCAGCGGTCGAAGTCGGCGCGGTAGACCGTCATCCCGTTGTACGGCGGCGCGGCCCAGCTCTGGGTACGGAAGTCCACCGACAGCGCCTGGCTGCCGGTCAGCACCATGGTCGACCGCCGGACCACCCACCGCTGCACCGGCACCTGCTCCCACCAGCGGGGGATCACCTCGTCCAGGATGCGGCCGTAGACCACCCCGCCGTAGACGTTCTTCGACCCCGGGAACGGGCCCCGTTCCAGCAGCACCACCGACCGGCCCGCCCGGGCCAGGGCCAGCGCGGCGGCCGATCCGGCCGGCCCGGCCCCGACCACCACCGCGTCGAGCACGTCAGGCATCGCGCACCTCCCCGGGTACCGGCACACCCAGCCGGCCGGCCAGCGCGACCAGGGTTCCGCGTGCGTCGGCCACGATCCCGAGCGAGCTGCCCGCCGTCATCGGGCAGTGAGCATCGAGGTTCACGCTGACCAGGTGCTCCGGCGATCCCAGGCCGCCAGTGTGCTGGACCGCGCCGGAGATGCCGAACGCGACGTACAGCCGCGGCCGGATCGCCACGCCGGTGGTGCCGATCTGGCGCCCGGGCGTGGCCCAGCCCGCGTCGGTGGCGACCCGGGTGGCTCCGGCGGCCGCGCCCAGGGCGGACGCCACCTGGCTGAGCAGGCCGAACGTGAGGGTGGCGGTCGCGGTGTCCAGGCCCGCGGCGAGCCCGGCACCGCCCGCCATGACCAGTGGTGCCTCGGCCAGATCCATGGTGGCCGGGTCCGGCTCCAGCACGCCGAGCACGGTGACCTCGGCCGGGCCGGGGTGGCTGGG
>DATDGI010000228.1:0-13363 GCA_036522155.1 Streptosporangiaceae bacterium | reverse complement strand
GCCCGGTTCCGGCCCGGTTCCGGCTGGCCTCCGGTCTCCGGCGGGCCATTTGCCGGCTGGCCCGATCCCGGCTGGCCCGCGACCGGCTGGCCCGATCCCGGCTGGCCCGCAGCCGTCGGGTCCGCCGGCACCGGCACCCGGCGGCGCGGCGCGGCGGGCGGCCCGCCGGGAGGTACCGTCATCCCGGGCTCCCGGGCCTGGCTGTCCCCGTGCGCCCCTGGCGAACCTCGGCGGCTGCGGTCCTCAACGGCCTCGCTCCCGGGATAACGTGGCAATGTGACCCTTCCATCCTGCCCGAGAGGCGGTGGGTATGGCTGATCCTCCCTTCGGCTTTGGCCCGCCCGGTGGCCCGGGCCGGGGTTCTGGCGGGTCCGGTGGCTCAGGATCGTCCGGTGACCCGCCGGGCGAGGGCGGCCCGCTCGGCCCGCTGGGCCCGCTCGGCGACCCGCAGCAGTTCGCCGAGGCGCTGCGCCAGTTCGCAGATCTGATGTCGTGGCAGGGCGGGCCGGTGAACTGGGATCTCGCCCGGAACGTGGCGCGCCACACGGTGGCGGCCGAGGGCGACCCCAGTGTGCTTGACACCGATCGGCACAAGGTCATCGAGGCCGTACGGCTCGCTGACCTGTGGCTGGACGAGGCGACCAGCTTCGCCAGCGGAGTCAGGGTGGTGGAGGCCTGGAGCCGGTCGGAATGGGTGGAGGCCACCATCCCGGTGTGGTCGAAGCTGTGCGACCCGATCGCGCAGAAAGCGGTCGAGGCGATGGGCGGCATGCTCACCGACGTCCCCGGCGACGCCGGCGACGCCGGGCTCGGCCTGCCGCCCGAACTGAGCTCGGCGCTGCAAGCCTTCGGCGGCGGGGGGCTGGCCGGGCTGGCCCCGATGCTGCAGCGCATCGGCGGGATGATGGTCGGCCAGCAGGCCGGCTCGGCCGTCGCCGCGCTGGCCCAGGAGGTGGTCAGCTCGACCGACGTGGGCCTGCCGGTCGGGCCGGCCGGCACGGCCGCGCTGCTGCCTTCGGGGGTAGCGGCCTTCGGCGAGGGCCTGTCGACCAGCCTGGACGAGGTCAGGCTGTTCCTGGCGCTGCGGGAGGCGGCCCACCACCGGCTGTTCGCCCATGTGCCCTGGCTGCGGGCGCACCTGCTGGGAGCGGTCGAGGACTACGCCCGCGGCATCACTGTGGACGCCTCCCGGCTGCGCGAGGCGATGCCGCAGATCGACCCGGCCAACCCGGACGCGATCCGGGAGGCGCTGTCCGGCGTGGCGCTGTTCCAGCCGGAGGACACCCCGCAGCAAAAGGCCGCGCTGGCCCGCCTGGAGACAGCGCTGGCCCTGGTGGAGGGCTGGGTGGCCACCGTGGTGGACGCGGCCGCAGGGAACCGGTTGCCGCAGGCGACGGCGCTGGCCGAGGCGATCCGGCGGCGCCGGGCCACCGGCGGGCCCGCCGAGCGGACCTTTGCCACCCTGGTCGGCCTAGAACTGCGGCCGCGGCGCCTGCGCGAGGCCGCGCACATCTGGCAGCAGCTCACCGAGGCCCGGGGCATCGACGGGCGGGACGCCATCTGGGCCCACCCCGATCTGCTGCCCTCACACGACGACTTCGACGACCCGGATGCGTTCGTGGCCGGGCGGACCGACTGGGACATGTCGGGCCTCGACCCCGAGCCCCCCAGCGACCCGGGCCCCCCCAGCGACCCGGGCCCCGGCTCCCCCACCGAAACTCCGTAACCCCTCCCGGCCAGCCGGGTTTCCCCTCGGTGGGAGAACTATCTGCTGTCCACAGGCGGTGGATAAAAAGAGCGCAGTTGGGAGCCCTTTTCTGGCACCCATATCCCGGAATTCACAGGCTTTTCCCGCGTGCCTCCACAGCAAAGCGGCCAGTCCTCCCCAGGCTATCCACAGGGTTGTCCACCAGCCGGTTTGACCGTGAGCGGCGGCCACGCCTAACGTCGCCAGCAGGAGTCCCCGGGGCGCAGGCTAACGTCACTTCCGGGGAAGGGGGGCGGCCGGCCAGCAGGGAACCTCCGGGTATCGCACCGGCCTGGTTCCCCCCGGGGATCCCCCCCAGATTGTCAGATGGCGCCCGCACTCTGGTGCCATGAGACCCGCGCTCAAGCCAGGCCTGTTACCGGTCTGGCGCAACCGGGACACCGTCCAGATCGGGATAGACCACCGCCGGGCCATCGCGCTCACCGGCATGGGCCAGGCCACCGGGCTGATCGCGTTGCTGGACGGCAGCCGCGATCTCGCCCAGCTCCTCGCCGTGGCCGGCGAGCTTGGTATCCCGGCGGCGATGGTCCACCGGGTGATCTCACTGCTGGCCGCGGGCGGGGCCCTGGACGACTACCCGGTCAGCAGCTACCGCGGCCTGCCGCATGGGCTGCGCCACCGGCTGGCCCCGGAACTGGCGACCGCCGCTCTGGCGCACGGCGACGGGGACGGCGGAGCCCGCACCCTGGCCCGCCGGCAGGGGGCCTGCGTCCAGGTCGCTGGGCTCAGCCCCATCGGGTTATCCGCCGCCAGCCTGCTCGCGGCCGCGGGCATCGGACTGGTGGCCGCGTCCGGCCGGGTGGCAGCGCCGCCGGTCGCGCAGGACGCCGCCCCGCGGCGGCATCGGCCGCCGCCCGGCTCTCCCGGGGCGGGCCACCCGGGACGCATTCCTGACCTGGTGATCCTGGCCGACAGTTACCAGCGCGAGCTGCCCGGGGCGCTGCTGCGGGCCGGTGTCCCGCACCTGGCGATGTCGGCGGGTGAGGCCATCGGCGTGGTCGGCCCGCTGGTCCTGCCCGGGCAGACCGCCTGCCTGCGCTGCCTCGACCTGGCCCGGGCCGAGCGCGACCCCGCCTGGCCGCTCATCCTCGCCCAGCTCACCAGAGGCGGCGCGGACCCGCCAGCCTGTGACACCGTGCTAGCCATGGCGGTGGCCGCCCAGGGCGCCGCGCAGGTGCTCAGTTTCGTTGACCGCGGCGCGGCGGCCAGCGCCGCGGTCAACGGCACGCTGGAACTCGTCCTGCCTGACTGGCAGTGGCGGCGCCGCAGCTGGCGGCCACATGAGCGGTGCCTCTGTGGCCGGCGCGAGGCCGGTGACTCACAATGAAGTGGTGAGCGATCTCCCCCGCTGGGCGATAACCCGGACGGCGAAGCTGGCCACCCTGCCGGTTGGCCTGGCCGGCCGGACTGCACTGGGACTCGGCAAACGGCTGGGCGGCCGGCCCGCCGAACGGGTCGCGGCCGAGATACAGCAGCGGACCGCGGAGCAGATCTTCCGGGTGCTTGGCGAGCTCAAGGGCGGCGCCATGAAGTTCGGCCAGGCCCTGTCGATCTTCGAGGCCGCCCTCCCGCCAGAGATCGCCGGCCCCTACCGGGCGACCCTGACCCGGCTCCAGGAATCGGCGCCACCGCTGCCGACCGCCACCGTCCACGGGGTCCTGGCCAAGGATTTCGGGCCCGGCTGGCGGGACCAGTTCGCCGAGTTCAGCGACAAGCCAGCCGCAGCCGCCTCGATCGGCCAGGTGCACCGCGCCCGCTGGCGGGACGGCCGCGACGTGGCCGTGAAGATCCAGTACCCGGGCGCTGGCCAGGCCCTGCTCAGCGACTTCACCCAGCTCAGCCGGATCGCCCGGCTGTTCTCGGCGCTCATGCCCGGGCTGGAGGTCAGGCCGGTGCTGGACGAGCTGCGCGCCAGGGTCGCCGAGGAGCTCGACTATCCCCTGGAAGCGAGCGCCCAGCGGGCGTTCGCCGCCGCCTACGCCGGGGACCCCGACATCTTCATCCCGGGCGTGGTGGCCGCCACCGACCACGTCCTGGTGACCGAGTGGATGGACGGCACCCCGCTCTCGAAGATCATCAGCGACGGCAGCCAGGACGACCGGGACCGGGCCGGCCTGCTGTTCGTCCGCTTCCTGTTCTCCGGGCCCGCCCGGGCCGGGCTGCTGCACGCCGACCCGCACCCCGGCAACTTCCGGCTGCTGGCCGACGGGCGGCTGGGGGTGCTCGACTTCGGCGCGGTGGACCGGCTGCCGGACGGGTTCCCGCCCTTCATCGGCCGGCTGCTGCGGATCGTGCACGACGGCGCGGACCTCGCCCCGGCCGAGGCCGAACTGCGGGAGCAGGGTTTCCTCCGGCCGGGCATCGACATCGACCCGGAGGCGCTGCGCGCCTTCCTGGCGCCCCTGGCAGAACCATCGCGGCTGGAACGGTTCCGGTTCAGCCGGGACTGGCTGCGCGGTGAGGCGACCAGGGTCGCCGATCCCCGGTCCTCCAACCTGGGCCGCAAGCTCAACCTGCCGCCCTCTTACGTGCTCATCCACCGGGTCACTACGGCCGGCATGGGTGTGCTGTGCCAGCTGGAAAGCGAAGGGCCGTTCCGGGCGGAAGTGATCAAGTGGATGCCCGGCTACGACGACGCGGGGCCCAGCCCGGGCCCGGAGCCGGATGCGGGCATGGCGCCTGATACGGGCGCTGAGCCCGGCGGCGAAGCAGCCGACGTGGCCGCCCCGAGCTGGTAAGACCCGCCCGGGGCAGCCACGCCCCTGGTCACCCGGTGACACTCTCCAGCGCGCGGGCGGCCTGCCTGGCCTGCGACTGGGCCTGGCAGAGCTGTTCTCGCGCCCGCTCTACCCGCCGGGATGACCGCCGCACCGCCCGCAGCCTCCGCGCCTGGCGCACTTGCAGCGCCTGAGCCAGCAGGTCTTG
Source organism: Streptosporangiaceae bacterium (assembly GCA_036522155.1). GTDB lineage: Bacteria > Actinomycetota > Actinomycetes > Streptosporangiales > Streptosporangiaceae > UBA9676. The sequence continues at coordinate 8,670 of DATDGI010000228.1, read as the reverse complement.
CCGCCGGTCGTGCGCATGCCGGGTGCCGGCATACATGTGGTACACGTTTCTCACCGCCTTTCGCGGGTCCGTCGATCTGGAAGGCCATCTGCGCTGCCCGGGCCCGGTTCCCGGCTAGGCAGCGACGTCCTCCTTGCGGGGACGCCCACGGGGACGCTTGCGCGGTATGACCACCCCGCGCAGGAAGAGCTCACCGCCCCACACGCCCCACGGCTCCTGCCGTTCCCGGGCACCGGCCAGGCACGCGAGCCGCGCCGCGCATCCCCGGCACATGGCCTTGGCGGTCTCCACGTCCTCGGGGGACTCGGCGAAGAACAGATCCGGTTCGGCGGCGCACGGTGGCACCCACGGCCTTACCCCTGGTACAGACTCCGCTTCCGGACCCGTCGTGCCCGATGCAACGGCGGTGGTGCCGGGCCAGTACATGTCCAATCCCCTCTCCTGCTCGTCCCTGCTCGTCGGTCTGACTGGCTGAGGTCGCGCTGGCCCGGCACATAGCTAAGGCCGCGGACCCGGTTTCCGGGTCCGCGGCCTTGGGGGATCGAGGCCGGTCTTTCTAGACCGGATCCCACGCCGGATGCGGACCCGAATGGTCACCGCTGTGGGCGGCGACACGGGTCATGTCCTGGTACTCGTTGCAGGCCAGCTGCGGCACGACGGCCAGCCCGAGGCTGCGCGGCCTCCGCCGGTCGGCGGCCAGGAAGCCGCCCGCATTGGTGCCCCGGGCCGGGGCGCTACCCGGCAGGCCGATGCCCCGCGTGACAGCAGAGCGCGGCCAGATAAGCGCCTCGCCGGCGGGCTGGCCAGGAATCATGCTGATTTTCATCGTGGGCACCTCCTCCCGTGCGTCGTCGACCCACTCGTGGACATGTCAGCAGCCTAGGTAGGCGATCGGCGGTGGGGCAACTGATTTTCCGTACGGATCTGCTCACCGCCGGGTCACATTTTCGCCCCCACTGGCCGCCTGGCGTCACCCCGAGGTGCGGATCAGGCCTTCCTGCACGACCGACACCACCAGGTCGCCGTCCTGGGTGAACACCTCACCCCGGGCGAGGCCACGGGCGCCGGCCGCGACCGGTGAGTCCTGCGCGTACAGCAGCCAGCGATCAGCCCGGAACGGCCGGTGGAACCACATCGCGTGATCGAGGCTGGCGCCGCTGGTGCGGCCATCGGCCCAGGACAGGCCGTGCCGGAGCAGCACCGTGTCGAGCAGTGTCATGTCCGAGGCGTAGGTCATCAGGCACACGTGCAGCAGCGGGTCGTCCGGCAGTTCCCCGTCGGCCCGCAGCCAGACCAGGTTGCGGTCGGTGCGCAGCGACGGATCCCGCTGCGCCTCGTAGCTGAGCGGCCCGATCACCCGCAGGTCGATCGGATTGTCACGGAAGAACGACTGGGCCTGCGGGCCGAGCAGGGCCGCCATCCGCTCCGCGGTGGGCGTGACCGATTCCGGCGGCGGCACCGGCGGCATGGCGATGGCGTGTTCAGGGCCCGGCTCGTCATGGTGGAAGGACGCGGACAGCGTGAAGATCGTCTTGCCGTGCTGGATGGCGGACACCCGCCGGGTGGTGAACGACCGGCCGTCCCGGACCCGGTCAACCAGGTAGACCAGCGGCACGGCCGGGTCGCCGGGCCGGATGAAGTAGGCGTGCAGGGAATGGACGGCCCGGTCGGCGGGAACGGTACGGCCCGCCGCGACCAGCGCCTGGCCGGCCACCTGCCCGCCGAACACCCGCTGCCGCCGGTCGTCCGGGCTGCGGCCACGGAATATGTCGGACTCGATCTGCTCCAGGTCAAGCAGCTCGACGAGCCGGTCCAGGGCGTCGCTCATGACCGCGCCGTCCTCATCGGCACCTCTTCATCCGCCTGCGTCGGCGGCGCCGGCCGGTGCGGGCGCTTCCTGGCGCGACACAGCTACCGGGGCACCGTACCGTCCCGGCCGGGTCCGCGGTGGCCGCAGCCCGGCCAGGAACCGGGATGGCACCCGGGATGGCCGCGCGTCGGGGGTGCGGGCCAGCGCCCACGACAGGTACAGCCGCTGGCGGGCCCGGGTCAGCCCGACGTAGAGCAGCCGCCGCTCCTCGGCCACCGCCTCGTCGGTCTGCGCGTGCACGATGGGCAGGTTCCCGTCGGTCAGCCCGGGCAGGAAGACCACGTCCCATTCCAGCCCCTTCGCCGCATGCAGCGACGCCAGGGTCACCCCGGACAGCGCCGGGACGTGCTCGATGGCGGCCCGGCGTGCGAGTTCGGCGGCGACGGCGGCCAGCCCGGCATCAGGGGTGGCGGCACAGAAGTCCTCGGCCAGCTGGGCCAGCGCGGCCAGCGACTCCCAGCGCTCGCGGGCCGACCCGCGGCCCGGCGGCGGCTCCCTGGTCAGGCCAAGACCGGCCAGGACATGCCGGACCTCCACCGCAGCGGGAATGGCCGGGAGGCTGGCGGCGGGGAGGCTGGCGGCGGGGAGGCCGGCGGCGGGCGGACCGGCGGCGGGCGGACCGGCGGCGGGGAGACCGGCAGCCTGGCTTCCTGCCCCTGGCCCGGCGCTGGTGCCCGCAGCGTCCGGGGCTCCCGCGGACAGGGCGGCGGCGCGCAGCATCCCCATGGCCTGCCGCACCTCCGCCCGCTCGAAGAACCGTGCGGTCCCCCGCACCTGGCAGGGCACCCCGGCATCGGCGAACGCGCGCTCAAAGCGCTCGGTCTGCACGTTGATGCGCACCAGGACGGCCATCTCGCGGGGCGGTACCCCGGCCGCGATCAGCCGCGCCGCGCGGTTCGCGATCGCCACCGCCTCGGCAGCGTCGTGGGGGTACCCGGTGAACTTCGGTTCCGGGCCCGGGTCGCGCTGGGCGAGCAAGGGGGCACCGGGCAGCGACGCGTCTGGCTCGGGAACGGTCCTGCGGGGGCCGGGGACCGCACCGCTGAGCCGGTTGGCCACCGCCACCACCTGCGGGGTCGAGCGGTAGTTCCGCACCAGCCGCACCAGCGTGGCGTGCGGGTAGCTGGCGGCGAAGCCGGTCAGGTAAGCCGGGGTGGCGCCGGTGAACGAATAGATGGTCTGCCGTGGGTCACCGACCACGCAGATGTCGTCCCGGCCATCGAGCCACGCGTCGAGCAGCAGTTTCTGCAACGGGTTGACGTCCTGGAACTCGTCCACGACGAAATACCGGTAGCGGTCGGCGACCTCGGCCGCGGCCAGCCGGTGCCCGGCCAGGATGGCGGCGGTCAGTTCCAGCACCGACTCGAAATCGGCCAGGTGGCGCGCGCGGCGCAGCCGCTCGTAGGCCGCGAACAGGGCGGCGGTGGCCGGGGCGCCCAGCGGCGGGGCGCGGCCAGCGGCTGCGGCGGCCACGGCATAGTCATCCGCCCGGATCTGGCTGGCCTTGGCCCACTCGATCTCGCTGGCGGCATCGCGCAGCTCGGCCGGGCCGGCGGGCACCCCGAGCTCCCGGGCGGCCTCGGTCAGCAGGGCAAGCTTGGAATCGAGCACGGCCGGCGGCCGTCCCCCGACCGTGCGCGGCCAGAAGTGGATCAGCTGGCGCAGCGCGGCCGAGTGGAAGGTGCGCGCCTGCACCAGGTCCAGCTCGCCGCCCGCCGCCCCGGCGAGCTGGCGCAGCCGCGCCCGCAGCTCCCCCGCGGCCCGGGTGGTGAAGGTGACCGCCAGCACATGCCGCGGGTCGACCACGCCGGTGCGCACCCCGTAGGCGATCCGGTGGGCGATCGCCCGGGTCTTGCCGGTCCCGGCGCCGGCCAGCACGCAGACCGGCCCGCGGGTGGCCAGCGCCACCTCCCGCTGCTCGGGGTCGAGCGCGGCCAGTACCGCCTCCGGTCCGCCCACCTCCGGGCCGCCCGCGCCCACGCCGCCCGTGCCCACGCCGCCCGTGCCCACGCCGCCCGTGCCCCCGCCGTCCGCGCGCAGGCCGCCTGTGCCCAGGTCGTCCGTGCCCACCGCACCTCCCGTCCGTGTGCCGCCTGCCATCCTTGCGCACGCCGCCGACGCTCGCCGGGCCACCGTCGCCACCGGGCCGTTGGTGCGGCCGGAACTACCAGCGCCGGCGGGAAGCACGAAGGCGGTCCCGGTGTTTCATCACCGGAACTAGGCTGGGCTGTCAAGGAGAGGCGTGTGTCACTGCCGCTGACGATGTACACCACGGTCTGGTGCGGCTTCTGCCGGCGGTTGAAGAACCAGCTTGCACGGGAAGGAATCGAGGTCACCGAGGTCGACATCGAGCGGGACCCGGCGGCCGCCGACTACGTGATGTCGGTCAACGGAGGCAACCAGACGGTCCCCACCATTGTCTTCCCGGACGGAACCGCGCTGACCAACCCGTCAGCCGCCCAGGTCCGGGCTCACCTGCGTGAACTCACCACACCATGAAGGAAACCCAAGACGGCGGGGCGGCAGGCGGCGGGGCTTCCCGCCGCCGCGTTCACGAACGGCCCGCAGACGGTGCGGCCGGCTGGGATGGCGGACGGGACAACGGGGCCTGGCCGGGCGACGGCTACCGCGGCCGGCATTCGGTGTCCGGCACCGGTGACCCGCCGGTCGCCCGCCGGACGGCCACCGGCTGGCGGGTGGGTGACGAGGAAGTCTCCGACCTGACCAGCGCGATGGGCCTGGCCGATCTGCTCGCGGCCGACCTGCCGCCGGAGGGGCCGCCGACGCCAGGCAGCACGGCCGCGGCCGTCACCGGCCCGGTGCACGGGGCCGACCAGACCGACGTCCGGCAGTTGCAGGAGACCATAGCCCAGCTCGAGCACGCGCTCGCGGTCCGGGTGCGGGTCGAGCAGGCGATCGGGGTGCTCGCCGAGCGGCACCGGCTGCGGCCACGGCAGGCGTTCGAGCTGCTGCGGTCGGCCGCGCGGGCCCGCGGGCGGCGGGTGCTCGAAGTGGCCGGCGAGGTGGTGGACAGCGCCAGCAACCCGCTGCTGCGGATACCCGAGGAACTGGCCAAGCCGCCGGTGGCCCGGCGCCGGGGCCGGAGCTCACGGCGCCCGCACGAGGACGGCTGAACCGCCGGGCACGTACCACGATGTGAACGTTTGGTTGGCAAGTGGCTACGTTGGGTAACAACGCACCGTGGATGAACACTCTCCAGATGGTGTTCCCCCAGGCCAGCTGCTGATCATCGGCGGCGGCGAGGACAGATGCTGCGGCGCCGGCATCCTCGAACGGTTCGTGGACCTGGCCGGCGGTGAGCGGGCCCGGATCACCCTGGTGACGACGGCGGCCGGTGTACCCGACGAGGTGCATGCCGAGTACGAGCGGGTATTTGGCAAGCTCGGTGTCGAGCACACCAGGGAACTGCGGCTGCGCGGCCGGGCCGATGCGGACAGCGACCGGGCGGAAGCGGTCCTGCGTGACTCCACCGGCATCTTCTTCAGTGGCGGCGACCAGTCCCGGATCCGGGCCCTGGTCGGTTCCCGCACCAACGAGGTCCTGCGCCAGCGGCTCGATGACGGGCTGGTGATAGCGGGTACCAGCGCCGGCGCCACCGCGCTCGGCCGGACCATGATCCTCAGCGGCGGGGGTTCCGACGTCTCTGCCGCGGCGGTACGGACCGCCCCGGGCCTGGGGCTGGCCCCGAAGATGCTCATCGACATGCATTTCGCCGAGCGCGGCCGGCTGCCACGGCTGCTCAGCGCGGTGGCGCTCGACCCCGATCAGGTCGGCGTCGGGATCGACGAGAACACCGCGATCCTGATCCGGCGCAACCGCTTCGAAGTGCTGGGCTCGGGGGTGGTCAGGGTGCTGGACGCGGACGGCGCGACGGTCGTGCACCCGGCCGGGGACTACGACCCGATCACCCTGTTCGACGTGCGGCTGCACCTGCTGCCGGCCGGCTGCGTCTACGACCTCGACAGCCGGACGCCAGCGATCGGCCCCGCGCACAACCGCTACTGACCGTCCACCCACCACGTCCTCGGGGGAGCAGACGTGCGGCTTGTCAGCCTGCGCCGTGTCAACGGCCCGAATATCTACACGTCCCGGCCGGTCACCGTGGCCCGGCTGGAACTGGACGAACTGGCTGGCCAGGAGACGACCTCGCATCCAGGCTTCGCCACCCGCCTGCTCGCCGCGCTGCCCGGGCTGGCCGACCACCATTGCGCCGCCGGGCGGCCGGGCGGGTTCTGCGACGCTATGGCGCGCGGGACCTACTTCGGGCACGTCACCGAGCACGTGGCCCTGGAGCTGTCTGGGCTCGCGGGCAGGCATGTGTATTTCGGGCGCACCCAGTGGGCCGGCGCCGATGGCCGCTACGACGTGGTCATGGCCTGCCCGGCCGACGAGCCCGCTGACTCGCCGGTCCCCCGGGACCTGCTGGTCCTGGCCATCCGGCTGGTCGGCGACCTGGTCGCGGACCGGATGCCGAAACTGGAACCCCCGCTGCGGGCGATCGCCCGGGCGGCAGAGGAGTCCCGGCTGGGCGTGAGCACCGCGGCGCTCGCGGAAGCGGCCCGGCAGCGGGACATCCCGGTCCGGCGGGTCGGCGGGCTCAGCCTGCTGCGGCTCGGGTACGGCTGCCACCGGCGGCTGGTCTGGGCCGCGCTGACCGAGCAGACCTCGGCCGTCGGCGTCGACCTGGCGTGCGACAAGATCCTGGCCAAGAAGCTGCTCGCCGGGGCCGGCGTGCCGGTGCCGCCGGGCATCGTCGTGCGCAGTGCCCCGGAGGCGGTGACCGCCCTGAGCCGGTTCGGGCCGGTGGTGGTGGTCAAGCCGCGGCACGGCAACCAGGGCGGCGGTGTCACCGCCGGGGTGTCGTCGGCCGCCGAGACGGCCGACGCCTACCGCTGGGCCAGCGGGGCCGGTCCGGAGGTCATCGTCGAGCAGTATGTGGCCGGTCACGACTACCGGGTGCTGGTGGTGGACGGCCGGGTGGCCGCCGCTGCCCGGCTCCGGCCCGCGGCGGTCACCGGGGACGGGGTCCACGACATCGCGGCGCTGGTCGCGATGGTCAACGCCGACCCGCGGCGCGGCCCCGGCCACGCCCGCCCGCTCACCCGGATCGTGCTGGACGGGCAGGTGCTCGGGTACCTGGCCGGGCAGGGCCTGGAGCCGGGCTCGGTGCCCGCCCCCGGCGTGGTGGTGCCGCTGCGGCGTAACGCCAACCTGTCCACCGGCGGTACCAGCACCGACGTGACCGACCTGATCCACCCCGAGGTCGCGGCGATGTGCTGCCGCGCGGCCGCGGTGATGGGACTGGACGTGTGCGGGATCGACGTGCGGCTGCCCGACATTGCCGCCCCGCTCCTGTCCGGCCCGGCCGGGCGGGGCGCCCCGGCCGGGGCGGTGCTGGAGGTAAACGCCTCGCCCGGGCTGCGGATGCACCTGGCGCCCAGCGCCGGCCGGCCGCGGGACGTCGCGGGCATGATCATCGACCGGCTCTACCCGCCCGGGGCACTGTCCCGGATCCCGGTCGTCGCGGTCACCGGCACGAACGGGAAGACGACCACGGCCCGCATGATCGGGCACATCCTCGGCCAGGCCGGGCTGCACGTGGGCATGGCCACCACCGACGGCGTGTACTCCGGCGGGCAGCTGGTCCACCGCGCGGACGCGTCCGGGCCCCGGTCGGCGGAGATGGTGCTGGACGACCCGGCGGCGGAGGCGGTGGTGCTGGAAACCGCCCGGGGCGGCATCATCCGCGGCGGCCTGGGCTACGGCCGGGCCGACGTCGCGGTCGTCACCAACATCGCGGCCGACCATCTCGGTGCCGACGGCGTCCACGACCTCGACGACCTGACCGAGGTCAAGGCGCTGGTGGCGGAGGAGATCGCGGACGGCGGCACGCTGGTGCTCAACGCCGACGACAGCCGGACCGCCGCGCTGGCCACCCGGCCCGCCGTGCGGGACCGCCACCCGGTGATCCGCTACTTCACCCTGCACGGGCAGGACCCGGCGGTGCTGGCCCACCGGCTCAGCGGCGGCATCACCTGTGAGCTGCGGGACGGGCAGCTGGTGGAGACCCGCGGCGGGGAGGAGACCGTGCTGCTCGGCGTGGACGAGCTGCCCGGCTCGTTCGGCGGCGCCGCCACCCACCTGATCGCCAACGCGCTGGCCGCCATCGCCGCCTGCCGTTCGCTCGGCGTGACCGGGAAGGACATCCGGGAGGCGCTCAGCACGTTCACCCCTGAGCGGGCGAACCCGGGCCGGGGCAACGCCTTCCAGGTGGCGGGCCGCACGGTGATCGTCGACTATGGCCACAACGCCGCCGCGCTGGCCACCATGGGCAAGCTGATCAGGGACGCCTATGGCGGTGACCCGGTCGCCGCGGTCACCCTGCCGGGGGACCGCCGGGACGACCTGGTGGCCGACACGGCCGCGGTCATCGCCGACTGGTTCGGCCGGGTGGTGGTGTACGAGGACCAGGATCTGCGGGGCCGGCGACCGGGCGAGATGACCGCGCTGATCAGCGAGGCGCTGCGGCAGCGGCGGGCGGGGCTGACCGTTGTGCCGGCCACCGGGCCCGAGGACGCGCTGCGCTGTGCGCTCGCGCTGGCCGATCCGGCCGACCCGGTCCTGTTCCTGTACGAGGAGCTGGACCCGGTGCTGGACATCCTGGCCAGCCTGGGCGCCGACCCCGGGCCGGCTGGGGCGGCCGGACCGGCGGGGGCCGCTCCGCTGGCGTGAGGCCAGGCCCTACCCGGCCACGGCCGCCAGGACCTGCTGGGCCATCG
>DATDGI010000227.1:0-93896 GCA_036522155.1 Streptosporangiaceae bacterium | reverse complement strand
GCCAGCCAGCCCAGCGGCAGGGTGCCGTGCCGGAGCCGGTAGTCGGCCACCGTGTAAAAACTGGCGTCCTCGCTGAGCGCGAAAAAAGCCGCCATCCCGAGGATGACCCAGCCGAGCCGGTTGCCCGGCTTGCGCCAGGCCAGCACGAACCCCACCACCGCGAAGGCACCCGAGCCCCAGATCGGCACCGAGCCGCCGCTAGAGTTCAGGCCCTGATGCGCCAGGGGGGCCAGCGGCACGGCGGCGATCAGCACCACCAGCACGAACCCGCCGAGGATCAGCGCGCTCCGGGGCGAGGCCAGCCGGGACCAGCGGCCCGCGCCAGCCGCAGCCGCCTGCCCGGCCACCGGGTCAGCCCCGCTCACAACCCCCGACCCTACGCGTGCACCGTTCCGGGAACGTTACCGCCGCCCTGGGAACGGGCCGGCGGAGCCTGCGGCGGGCGCGGCCAGGCGTGCGCGAGCCGGGCGTCATCGGGCGCGGCGGCGGAGCCGGAACGGCATCAGGGCCGACTCCAGCTGGGTGCCCAGGCTCATCTTGCTCTCGCCGGCGTTGCGGTCGGAGAAGTGGATCGGGATCTCGACGATCTTCAGGCCACGGCTGGTGGCCCGGTAGTTCATCTCCACCTGGAAGCTGTAGCCGTTGCTGGTGATACCGGCCAGGTCGATCGCCTCCAGCGCGGACCGCCGCCAGATCTTGAACCCGGCGGTCACGTCCCGGATCTTCATGTGCAGCAGGAGCTGGACGTACAGGTTCGCCCAGTGGGACAGGGCCCGGCGGTGCCAGCCCCACTCCTCCGCCAGGCTGGCCCCGGTGACGTAGCGGGACCCGATGACCAGGTCGGCCCCGGTGGACAGGAGCGTCCCGAGCAGCTGCGGCACGCACTCGGGCGGGTGGGACAGGTCACAGTCCATCTGGATCACGAATTCCGCCCCGGCGGCCAGCGCCCGCTGCATGCCGTCGACGTAGGCCCGGCCCAGTCCCTCCTTGCCGGGCCGGTGCGCCACCATGAGGCGGTCGTCCCCGTACCGCTCGGCCAGCAGGTCGGCGATCTTCCCGGTGCCGTCGGGTGAGTTGTCGTCGGCCACCAGCAGCCGCAGCCCGGCCAGCGGCAGGCCGAACAGCGCCTCGGCCAGGACCGGCAGGTTCGCGGCCTCGTTGTAGGTCGGCACCACCACGGTGACCGCCAGCGAGCGCCACGGTTCCGGGAGTTCGGCCGCCCGGCCCGGCCCGCGGGCCGCCTCACTTGTCATCGGGGTGTTCCTTCCGGTCCTCCATCCACGGACAGACGCTACCTGCTGCCCGTGGCCCGCCTGCGGAACCCCGGCAGCACGGAGCCGGGCCGGCCGGGCTCAGCCGTAGTGCGGCACCGGGGGGATCGGGCGCCCGGCCCGGACCGCCTCGACCACCGCCTGCGCGCCGGCGAGCCGGTATTCCTCGCCGTAGACCGCACCGGGCCGCCGGGGCGCCTCCATCACCGCACAGCCCGCGGTGCCGCCCAGGTCAACCGGCACGAAGCCAGCGTCGGTGATCAGCCCGCCGACGACGGCCTTGGCGCCCGGGTCGTCCCCGCACAGCCACTGGACGACCCGTTCGCTGCCCTGACGGCCGGCCGCCGCGGCCTGGAAGGCGGCGGTGAGGGTGTTGAACGATTTGGTGTAATGCGCCCCAGGCATCCGGGCGGCGTTGAAATGGGCCGCGGTCTCCCCCTCCGCGGGCAGCGGCGGTGCGCCGAACTGGTTGGTGGTGTCGATCACGATCCGGCCGGCTAGCGGCCCCGCCTGCTCGATGGCCTCCGGCAAGACACTCCAGGGAACCGAGATGGCCCGCTCCGGGCCGGGCCCGGGGTCGCCATGCGGATGACGCCTCGCTGATGATCTTTCCCGGGACCCGGCGGGCGGGCCGGCTGCCCGGTCATAGGCCGGACGGGAAGGTGATGTGCTGCGGGGCGATGAGCGGCTTGCCGACCTCCAGCTGAATCTGGGCGTGGGCGTTCAGCGGTATGTCGCGCGGGCTGCCCTGGTAGACCTGGCCGTTGTACAGGGCGGTCACCGGCCCGGTGGCCGGGCCCACCTGGTCCGGCCCGAGCGGCTGGCCCCACTCGTCGAAGAAATCGCCGAGCGTGTAGGTCCGGTGGACGGGTGACTCGATGTGGATGATGCCGTCCGCAGCGTGAGTGTGCAGCCAGTAGAAACAGGTGCCGCTGCCGATGAACGGGCCCTGCGGGGTGCTCTGCGCCTGCGCGCCCGGGATACCAACCGCGGCCGGCACCTGGCGGGCCGTGCCGTTCACGAAGATGGTCAGGTGCGCGTGGATGTGGAATATCGTCTGCTCGCTGGTCTCGCACTTGATCTGGTCGACCGGCTGCCCGGTGGCCGCCGCGGCCAGGCCGGTCAGCGGCGTGGCGGCGGGGATCGGGACGCCCTCGGGTCCGGCCGGCCCGGGCGGCGGCACAGGCTTGAGCGGGCCCAGCGTGTTCAGCGCCGCGAGCTGGAGGTGCGGCGTCCCGCCGTGGCCCGTACTCCCTCCGCTGCCGCTGCCACCGCCGCTGCTACTGACGGCCAGGCTGATCCCGACCACCGCGGCGATGATCACGACCGCGCCGCCGACCCCGCCGATCCAGAGCCGCCGACGCCGGCGCCGCGCCTCCTCGGCCCGCATCCGGGTGATCTTTTCGCGGGCCCGCGCTCTGTCCCTGTTGCCCTTGGACACCAGTACCCATCCTCACTGGCTTGGCTCCCCCGCAGAGCAGGTTATAGCCCGCGCGCACCAGCCAGGCCCGTCCAGCCGGGCGGGCCCCGGCCAGGGTCACGACCCGGGCCGGTGCTCAATCTCACCGTCCAGCGGCTGGTCTTCGTCCCGCCGTTCAGCCGCGTGCTCGCGGGTGCGATTAAGCTGCCTGGCCACAGCAACTACCCGGCAGATGTGATTGGCGGTGCCCCCAGGCGATGAGCCCGCTCACGGCAGCAGGCTGCGGATGGGACTCCCGGTACGGCGCGCTGGCGGGGGCCAGGCGCGCGGAGGGCCGGGCGTGACCAGCCCGCCGGCGCCACCGCTCCGGCTGCTCCTCCTGGTCGCCGACACCGGTGGCGGTCATCGCAGCGCGGCCTGTGCGGTCAGCCAGGCGCTGGCCGCACGGCACCCGGGGCGTTTCGCCCCGGTCCTGGTCGACCCGCTGGGTGGCCCCGCGGTCCCGTTCCGGCTGCGCTGGCCGGTCGGCCTCTACGGCCCCTGCGTCCGGCTGGCGCCGTGGCTGTGGGGGATCCTGTGGCGGTTCGCGGGATCGCCGCGCAACCTGGCGTTCCTGCGGCGGACCCTGTTCTCGCCCGCGACCGACGGCGTAGCCGATGCCGTGGCGGCGTGGCGGCCCGCGGCCATCGTCGCGTTCCACGCCATGACGGCCCGGCCCGCGGTCCGGGCCCGTGACCGGATCACGCCGGGAATCCCGGTGATCACCGTGGTCACCGACCTGATCCGGATGCACCTGGCCTGGCGCGACGGCGGCACCGACCTGACGCTGGTCCCGTCCACGGCTGCGGCAGAGCGGTTCATGCTGGACGGCCTGGGCCCGGACCGATGCGTGGAGATCGGCCTGCCGGTCCCGGCCTCGTTCACCGGGACCCCACCGCCCCTGCGGCAGCGGGCCGCGATCCGCCAGGCGCTTGGCCTGACCGGCCGGTTCGTTGTGGTGGTGGCGGGCGGGGCGGAAGGCTCGGGCGGCATATTCCGGCGGGCGGCCAGCCTTGTCCGCCGACTCGACGGCGTCGACGTGGTGGCCATCTGCGGCCGCAACCGGAGGGTCCAGCGCAAGCTGGCCCGGCTGGCCGCCCGGGCCGGTGGCCGGCTGACCGTGCACGGCATGGTCGACAACATGGCGGACTGGCTGCGCTGTGCCGACCTGGTGGTCACCAAGGCGGGCCCGGGCATGATCGCCGAGGCGGCCTGCTGCGGCGTGCCGCTCGTGCTCACGTCGCACCTGCCGGGCCAGGAGGAAGGTAATACCGAGTTCGTGGTGGCTGCCGGGGCGGGCGTGCACGTGCCGAAGACGCGTCAGCTCGCCGCCGCAGTGGCCCGGCTAAGGGCCGACCCGGCCGCGCTGGCCGCGATGGGGGCCGCCGCCGCCGCACTGGGCCGTCCCGGCGCCGCGGCGGACATCGCCGACCTTCTGGCCGGCTTGGTGGACGAGACCGGCCACGGTCATGCCCCGGGTAAGGGCGATGTGCCAGCCGTTCTTTCGGGCTGAGCCGGGCCGGGCGCGGCGATGTGAGCGCCGCCCAGCTGCTGATCACCGCCTGCGGGCTAAGGACGGAGCGATGCGCCGGTGCCCGCGCCCGCTGGCGGGAACCGCGGCCGCGGGGCAAAGCGCGTCTATGTGGTGTACGCGGATGATCCCGGATGTGCCCGGCCCCGGGCTACCGGCTCGCCGCCGCCGCGGCGAGCGCCTGGAACGCCTCGATCACGCTCTGCAGGTGGTCGCGCATAGCCCGCTCGGCCGCCGCCGGGTCCCTGGCCGTCACGGCCGCGACGATCGCCTCGTGCTGCGGCAGCGAGACGGCCGGCCGGCCTGGCACCAGGGAGAGCGAGAAGCGGTGGCGGACGGTCTGGTCGCGCAACTGGGCGAGCAGGCGGGCAGAGGTCTGATGGGCCGAGATATCACGGATCGCCGCGTGCAGGTCGGCGTTCAGGTCGCTGTAGCGCAGGAATTCCGCCCTGGCCACGGCCGCGCGCATGGCCCGGACGATGCCGCGCAGCGCGGCCGCTTCCGCCCGGGTGACGCGTTCCGCCGCGCGGGCGGCCTGGTGGCCCTCGAGCAGACGGCGAATCTCGGTGATCTCGATCGCCTCGGCCAGCGAGATGTCCCGCACCCGCGCGCCCCGGTTGCGCTGGAACTCGACGAGCCCCCGGGCGGACAGCTCCTGCAGTGCGGCCCGCGCGATGAACCTGGACGTGCCGAAACGCTCGCCGATCTCGGTCTCGGCCAGCCGCTGGCCCGGCGCGTACTCGCCCCGCAAGATGGCCGCGCGGACCGCCTCGGCGGCGGCCAGCTTGCGGTCGGCCGCCACCTCGCGCTTCCTCTCCGGCACTCTCCGGCTACGAACCCCATACCTCCTGCGCGGTCTCGACCACCAGCCTGAGCTTGGCCCACTGCTCGTCAGCCGTCAGATCGTTGCCCTCCTTGGTGGAGGAGAACCCGCACTGTGGCGACAGGCAGAGCTGGCCGATGTCGGCGTACCGGGCGGCGTCGTCGATCCGCCGCTTCAGCTCGTCCTTGCTCTCCAGTTCACCGCGCTTGGTGGTGACCAGCCCGAGCACCACCCGCTTGCCCGTGGGCACGAACCGCAGCGGCTCGAACCCGCCGGAGCGCTCGTCGTCCCACTCGCAGAAGAACCCATCCACCTCCAGCCCGTTGAACAGCGCCTCGGCCACGAACTCGTAGCCCCCCTCGGCCGCCCACATGCTCTGGTTGTTCCCCCGGCACATGTGAGTGGTCACGGCCAGGTCGGCCGGCCGGCCCGCCAGCACCCGGTTGATGCTGGCGATGTAGCGCTCGTGCTGGTGCGCCGGGTCCCCGCCGATGTCGGCGATGTGCTGACGCTGCGCCGGGTCGTTGACGTAGGCCAGGCTGGTGTCATCCAGCTGCAGGTAACGGCAGCCCAGCTGGTACAGCCGCCGCACCTCCTCGGCGTATACGGCCGCCAGGTCGTCCCAGAACGGCTCCATCTCCGGGTATACCGACCTGTCGATGGCCGACCGCCCGCCCCGGTAGTGCACCATGCTCGGCGAGGGGATGGTCAGCTTGGGCCTGGCGGTGGTGACCGTACCGGCCAGGAACGAGAACGCCTCGCCGAAGATCGTGTGCGGCAGCGTCAGCGGCGCGACCACGTGCGCCGACGGCGGAGCCCACTCGTAGCTCTTCTGCTCGTTGTGGAAGGCGACCCTGATCGTGTCGTCCTGGACCTGCTGGATACCGCCGAGCTGGTAGATGAAGTCCATATGCCAGGACTCGCGGCGGAACTCGCCGTCGGTCGCCGCGGCCAGCCCCACCTCCTGCTGCCTGCGCACCACCTCGGCGATGGCCACGTCCTCCGCCTCGCGCAGCTCGTCCGCCCCGATCCGCCCGGCCGCGAAATCCGCCCGCGCCGCTAGCAGCTCCCGCGGCCGTAGCAGGCTGCCGACATGATCGGCGCGAAACGGCGGCCGCCCGTCCGTGCTCCCCTGCATGCCCGACCTCCTCGGCGTGCCTGGCGAGAAACGTAGGAGTGTGCCCAGTAAGTGTCAACAATCGAGCGGCAGCCTGTGGCCGCGCAGGACGGCGGTTGTGGCGAGATCACAACCTCCACAGGCTTGTTTCCGCGCTTCCGCTAGTGCCTGCCGCCGGTCGCGGCGCCGTCGCGGCACGGGCATTGTCAACGATCTCCGATGGGCCGGTGATCGGCGGGCGGGTCCGCCGTCCGGGCCAGGAACTGCCTCAGCTCCTCCGCGGTCGGCGGGTCGGCGCCGGGCCGGGTGCAGGTCACCGCGGCCGCGGCCAGTGCCTGGCCGACCACCTCATGCAGCACATCCGGGTCCCGGCCGAGCCGTGTGGCCAGTGCCGCCGGGGCCAGCAGCCCGGCGCTGGCCAGCCCGGCGAGCATCGCGGCGGAGAACGTGTCACCCGCACCGACGGTGTCCACTACCGCGACCGGGACGGCCGGGACGGAAAACCGTGCGGCCCGGGCCGCCACCACCGCGCCACCGCTGCCCCTGGTCACGACCAGCAGCTGGGTTGGCCGGTCATCAGCCAGGAACCTGGCGGCGAGCTGGTCGGTCGTGGTGCCGGGGAACAGGTACGCGAGATCCTCCTCGCTCATCTTCACGATGTGCGCGCAGGCGGCGGCCCGGTCCGCGATGGCAGCCACCGCACGCTGATCGGGCGTCACCGACGGCCGGGCGTTCGGGTCATAGCTGGTCACCACCCCGCCACGGCGGCAGGTGGACTCAGCCAGCGCGAGCACGCGCTGCCCGCCGGGCGCGAGCGTCACGCCGAGCGAGCCGAAATGCAGCGCCGTGCTGCCCGGCGCGAGCCGGATCCCCTGCACATCCCAGCTGAGGTCGAACTCGTACGCGGCGGCACCGTCCGCGCCGATTCTGGCCAGCGCCCGGCTGGTGGGCCGGTCCACCGGGCCGGCGAGGATCACCTCGACCCCGTTGCGGGCCAGATGCGCACGCATGAGGGCGCCGTAGCCGTCGGCCCCGAGCTGCGTCACCAGCGCCGTCCGCTGCCCGAGCCGGCTGAGCGCGACGGCGACGTTGGCCGGGCTGCCGCCCGGGTGGACGGTCAGCCCGTCCTGGCCCGCACGGGCGACCACGTCCGCCAGCGACTCACCGATGACCGTGATCATCCCTGGCCGCTCCCGGGTGTGTTCTTTATTTCTGCTTAACGGAATGCTCCCCGGCCCGGGTCGCGATCATCCCCGCTCCGGTGCGGTCACGGGCGGCGCCTGAAGCCGCTTGAGCAGCGTGGCAAGCTGCCTGCGCTCCGCCGCCGTCAGCGGCGCCAGGAAACGGCGCTGCTGCTCGTCCAGGATCCGCACGGCCGCGGTCTTCGCATCGCGGCCGGGACCGGTCGGGTGGATGAGGAACGCGCGCCGGTCACGGGGATGGCGCTGCCGGATGACGTAGCCCTTGCGTTCCAGGTCGTCCAGCAGGGTCACGATGGTGGTCCGGTCTATCCCGAGCGCGTTACCCAGGGCCTTCTGGGTCATCGGGCCCAGCTCGGTCACCATAGTCAAGATGCCGACGTGCCGGGCGCTGAGCCCCGTCGGGGAGAGCATCTGGTTGGCGGTGGCCAGTGAGATCTGCGATGCGCGGAAGAGCAGGAACGGCACCCGGTCGCGCATGGACGGAGGCAGGTCTGGCACCGGGGCTGATCCCTGCCCGCTGCCGCTGCCTGCCGCCGTTGCCCGGACCATCGCCTCTCCTTCGGTCACCAGCCCGTGCCGGTGAGCCACCTACCTTACCGGGCGTGGACAGATAGTCAGCTTTCTGATAATCTCAACTCTGATCAGATTGCGGGGCTGCCGATGGACGCGGGACCGATCTACACGGGGTTCATCGACGCGGTGAACCAGCACGATCTGGACCGGGCCGCACAGTTCATCGACGCCGTGCGCTACCGGGAAAACTGCATCGGGTTTACCCGCGGGTTTGTCGGCTGGGAGGACGCGAAGGCGTCGATCCGCAAGGTCTGGCAGGGCCTGCCCGACCTGCGGGTGGAACTGTCCCAGGTGCTATCGGACGCCGACGTCGCGGTAGCCCACGGTAAGGTCCACGGCACGGCCACCGGGCGGCTGTATGGCGCGCCCGCCACGAAGCGTTCCTTCGCCGCCAGCTTCTTCGACTATGTGCGGGTCGAAGACGGCAAGATCATCGAACGGGTCCAGCAGGCGGACATGCTCAGCCAGATGCGCCAGCTCTACGGGAAGGCACTAGGGCTGGTCGGCCTGGACGCCATGTTCCTGCGGCTCTGAGCAGACACCCCGGCTTCCGCCGGGATTCCGCCCACCACCAAGGGTTGGCTCATAGGTGCGGGCAGGGAATGGCCGGATCGAGCAGCTTGGCGGCCGCTTCCCGGCCGGCCACTGGAAGGCCCGCCGGGTCGAGCAGGCCCAGCTGGACCAGAGCGCTGGCCTGATCCCAGTAAATGTGCTCGTAGGCGACTTTCCCGTCCTCTATCCCCACGATGACCACAAACGCCACTGACACCGGCCGTCCGGTGGGGGCCACGCCGGGAAGCATCCATTCGATTTCCTGGGTGTGGGTGAAAGAGATGATGAGCTCATCGACAAGCCGCGTGTCCCCGTAGGTCCGCGACACTTGGGTGAACTCAACATCGGCCGGGAAGAACTTGCCGATGAGGTGGTTGGCGTAGAAGGCGCGGACACCGTCCCGGCCCACCCCTCCCACCATCGAGGGCACGTTGACGAGATGCGGGTTATCGGTCATCGTCTCCATGGTTGACTCGAGGTCACCCGCGAGTTCCGCATCCATGTGCCTGCCGAAGAGCTCCCCCATTGCTTGCTGGCCCGGCACCAGTTCCCCCATTCTGTGAATTCCGCTGTCGCTGAGATACGGGGCGACGGTCATCGTCGGGCGATCACCACATCATCGGCGGTGGCGGAAATCCCCGTGGCGCCGGACGCGACCTTGACCGGCGTGGCGGAACTCGTGGTGGTCCCGTCGCCCACCTGCCCCTCCTTGCCGCCGCCCCAGGCGTAGACGTTCCCGTGGACGGTGACGCCGTAGGAAGTGGCGCCGCTAGACGCCAGCTCCCGGTAGGTGACCCCGGCGGGCGGGGTGATCAGTTCTGGTGAGGATTCCACCGCCGTCTTCCCGTCGCCGAGCTGGCCTTGCCCGTCATCGCCCCAGGCGTAGACGGAGCCGTTGGCGAGGAGGACCAGCGTTTGCCCGTTACCCGGCGCCGACCCGCCCTGCGTCACCTGTTTCACCCGGGAGGGCAGGGTCACCGCGACTGGTGTGTCGGCCGGTTTCTTCAGGGTGCCGATGCCGAGCTGTCCCTGGCCGTTGTACCCCCAGTCCAGGTACTTCCCGTCGGCCAGCAAGGCACCGGAATTGGCGAACGCGGCCACCAGCGAGGTCACATGAGCGGAAGGGCCGAGCCCCTTCACCTTGACCGGCACCGAGCTGGCTTTCGTGCTTCCGTCGCCCAGCTCGCCGACCCCGTTGAGGCCACACGCCCAGACCTGGCCGCCCGCGTCGTAGAGGGCATGCTCGAACGCCCCGGCAAGGGTCGTCACATGCGAGAACGGGAGCTTGACGGGCGTGGTGTGCTCCCTGGAGTTCCCCAGGCACAGTTCCCCGCCCGAGTTGTCACCCCACCCCCAGGCATGACCGGCCGTGTCGACGGCCAGGCCCGTGTCATAGGGCATGACATCGATGGGCAGAGAGGCGATCTTCACGCGCGCCGGGAAGTGAACCCGGACCGGCGCGCTGACGGAGCTCGTGGTGGTGCCGTCACCCAGCTGGCCCTTGTTTCCCAGGCCCCAGGCGTAGACGCTGCCATCCGTCAGCAACGCGTACTCGGTCGAATTGGAGGTCGCGATCTCCTTGACCGGGCCTGGCAGGCTCACCGGAGCCGGGGACTTGGTCAGGTCCTGGGGGGTGAACGGTTTGGTTCCCCCGAAGAGCGAACCCCAGTGCTGGGCCGTGCTGGCCGTACCCCCGTACGCGGACAGCGAGTGAGCCACCGCCGGGGCACCCTGGACAGCCAGCGGCAAGGCCAGTGCGCTCAGGCTCACCGCCGCCCAGGCCATGGTGTGTCTCCTGGCCCCGGTCACGTTCGACGTGCGTTTCACCGATTTCCCCCGCGTTGTGATAACGGAGCGGCGATCCCGCATGGCTGTCAACTACGCCCCCGCGCCGAATCCCCCGCTCACGTTGACCGCCCTGACCAGCAACGGAACGCCGTCATTATGCCGCATCAGTCATGCCCGCGCCCGGGCGACACGAGTTCACCGGTAACTCACCGCCGGCCCACGGCCACGAGCGGCTGCTAATTAACGCAGGCCCAGGTTGGTTCTGCCATCGAGCAGCTCGCGGGCGATTTCGAGATGGCCGGAATGAGAAGCGGTCTCCTCGATCATGTGCAGTACGACCCAGCGCACGTTCGGCGGCTCGTCCATCTCCGGGTCGCCGTGCCTGCCACGTGGCGGCGCCGACAGCGGCGTCACCGCCAGCACGGCATCCGAGCGCGCGCACTGGTCGCGGTAGTAGCCGATCACCTCTGCTGAGGACCGGTCACAGACAAATGCTGCCTCCGGGTCATAGGGAGGTCGGCCCTCATCCCAGGGCAGCTCATCATCTGAACCGGCCACGACCGACTGGAACCAGTGCCGCTCGGCGCCACCCAGGTGCTCGACCAGCCCGGCTGGCGTCCAGCCCGACGGCACGACCGACCGGTGCCACGCCTCCTCGTCCAGCCCGTCCACGATGGAAAGAACCGAATCGCGCTGGTAGTGAAGGAAGTCCAGCAGGGCTCGCTTGTCCTCGTCTTCCGCGTCTGCCATGACCTACTCCCGGAGCGGCAGGAACTAGAACGTGCCAAGCGTGACGGCTGGGAGCCAGGGGGAGACTCCCAAGCGCCACGTCGAGGCTAGCGCACGGCAGGGCCGGGGCATGGCACGCTTGCGCTCGCTTATGTACCTAGACAGTTACGTAACTAATTTGGTACATTCACGGCATGGAAGCTGTCCTGCGGGCACTGGCGGACCCGAGCCGGCGGGCGCTGCTGGAAACCCTGGCCGGCGGCCCGGCGACCGCGGGTGAGCTGGCGGCCCTGCTGCCGATCGCCCGCCCGGGGGTATCGCGGCACCTGCGGGTGCTGCGGGAGGCGGGGCTGGTCGAGGTCCGCCCGGACGCGCAGCGGCGGGTCTACCGCCTGCGCCCGCAGCCGCTCGCCGAGGTCGATGACTGGCTGGCCCGGTACCGGGCCCTGTGGGAGCAGCGGCTGGATGCCCTGCACATCGAGGTGGCCCGGGGCAAACGCGAACGAAGGAGCATCAGATGACCGGCAATGCACGTGGGAGCGGCCGCATCCTGGGCAGCCTGCGGTCAGCAGATGGCAAGGGCGTCGTGCGCATCGAAGACCGCTACGGCACCGATATCGGCGACCTGTGGTCGGCACTCACTGACCCCGGCCGCCTGGCCCGCTGGATGGGCGAGGTCGAGGGCGACCTCCGCCTCGGCGGTGAGTTCCGCTTTCGCTTTTTTGCCAGCGGATCGGAAGGCACTGGGCGCGTGGAAGCGTGCGAGCCCCCGCGGCGGCTGCTGCTGACCATGGCACTGGGCCAGCCGGACGAGGATGTCATTGAGGTCACGCTGACCGCCGACGGCGACCAGACCATCCTGGTCTGGGAGGAACGGGGCATGCCCCTGGACCAGCTCGCCGCCTATGGGGCGGGGATCCAGGTCCACGCCGAAGATCTCGCCGCCCACCTCGCCGGGCGTGAGCGCCGCGACGCCGACGCGCGGTGGGACGAGCTCCTTCCCGCCTACCAGGACCTGGCCGCCAGCGCCGGCTAGGCAGTAGCCGCTGGCCCCGGACCCGCTGACCTGCTAAAGCCTGGGCAGCCTGGCTGGCTCGGCGGGCGGTCATCCCACGGATATCCCACCACTAGGTGAGGAGGTCAAAGTGCGCCCGCCCTTCCCGATCGTTCGGCCCCTGGGAAGTTAGCCAGGATCACCGGGCGAACACGGGGTCACCGTTATGCTCCGTACTTCGTCTCGATCGCGTCGAGGTCACGCACGGCATACCGGTGGTGCTCCCACTCCTCCTCGAGGATCACGTGCAGACACGAGAGGGTGGTCTCCTGGCCTTCGGGATCGTGTGGGTTCTTGCGCGTTGCGGCCAGGACGTCCGGTGTGGCTGTGGCCAGGAAGTCGCGCACCATCGCGACGCGGCCCGCCCGGGCCTCGAGCACCTCGGCGTACGACGGAGTTGCGGTCGCGAAGATGGACGTATCCAGGCCGTCTTCCTCGGTGCCGGTGTCCATAAGGCCGATGGGATGGAACGGCTGCTCGATCTCCAGGATCGCACGGCCCAGCCACATGTCCGTGGCCAGGACCAGATGCCGCAGTGTCTGCGCGAACGACCACTCGCCGGCCACCGGCATGCCGGCCGTGCCGGCCGGCATCGTCGCGACGCGCGCGAGCGTGGCGGCCCATGTGCGTTCGAGCGCGGCCCAGGCCGCGCGCAGACCATCCCGGTCTCCGGCGCCCCGGCCGGCGCGGCCGGGAAAGCGCCGGTTGAGTTCGGCCTCGACGAATGGGATCACGTCGACGCCGTTGACACGCAAGAAGCTGTCGCCGTCGGAGAGCCACGGTGCATCGATGTCCGCGCCCTCCACCTGGACTCCGCGCATCACCACGCCGGACAGGTCAGACTCGATGAACCGTGCGCCGCGCAGGTCCGCGCCGATGAACTCCGCTCCCTGCAGGTTTTCCGACCGGGCGAAGGTCGCCATGACTTCTCCTTGTCGAGCGCCCTGATCAGCATTGTCCGGCGCCTGGACCTGGGCGCGATCCACCTCGCGCCATCCCACGGATACCCCACGACATCCTGCACACGGCGGCGTTTCGTGGCTTCTGGCTGCATACCCCAGAGTGAAGCAGGGGCGCTGGAGAGCCCCTGACCAGCACTTTTGCCTGGTGGCAGGTGTTGGGTTCGAACCAACGTAGGCTAAGCCGACGGTTTTACAGACCGCTCCCTTTGGCCGCTCGGGCAACCTGCCGCATGCCGCCCAGTGGACAGCACAGTGAAGGATAGCGGACCGGCGGGCACCTCGTCGCACGCGGGAAGTGCCCGGCCGGGGGCCGTCCGGGCGGCCCGGACGCCAGGCAAGGCGCCGCCCCGTCCCGCACCCTCGGGGGATGGGCGGGACGGGGCGGCCAGGCCGGGCGCTGGAGATCACCGCCCTGGCCGGGGACCCTCCGGGAAGGCGGAGTTTCCACGGCCAGAGCCGGAGCAGCGCCCGGGGTCGGGCGGCCACGTTATGGCTCTATGCATCGGACGCCCAAGCCGCCGGATCGGTTGACACGCGAGACCGGGCGGCCGCTCGGGCCGGGGTCAGGGCTCCAGGAAGGTCGAGAACGCTGAGCGGTCGCTGACCAGCCGGCCGTGCCGGTGGTGTGAACGGTGTGCGTGGCGGCATCTGCCGGTGAAGCGGAGAGCCCGGCCGCCAGTACGGTGAGGAGAGGCACCGCGAGGGCGGCGGCGACACGGAGTGGCCGCATGGGGGGTCCTTCTCTGTCGAGCCTCATGCTCGGCCTCAGGACTGTCCTGGGCCCGCTCGGTCGCCGTATGCTCGACGCGCCAGGAGCCTGTGCGGTGAACGGGGACGCGTGAGACTGTGCTCGCACGCAGGTCAGAGGAAGGTGTGGAGTGGCCGAGTCATCATTCGACATCGTGAGCCGGCTCAACCGCCAGGAAGTCGACAACGCGCTCAACCAGGCCGCCAAGGAAATCGGCACCCGGTTCGACTTCCGCGGGGTTGGGGCGTCCATCGCCTGGTCCGGGGATCACGCCGTCGACATCCGCGCCAACAGCGAAGAGCGGGCCAAGGCGGTGCTCGACGTCTTCAAAGAGAAGCTGGTCAAGCGGGGCGTCTCGCTGAAGACCCTGGATGCCGGTGAGCCGCGGGCCTCCGGCAAGGAGTACCGGCTGGGGGTCGGGCTCAAGGAGGGCATCTCCGCCGACGACGCCCGGCGGATCTCCAAGCTCATCAGGGACGAGGGGCCCAAGGGGGTCCGCGCCCAGGTGCAGGGGGAGGAACTGCGCGTCTCGGCCAAGAAGAAGGATGACCTGCAGGTCGTGATCGCGCTGGTCAAGGGCGGCGACTTCGGCCTCGCGATCCAGTTCGTCAATTACCGCTGAACGCGCGCCGGGCGGGCGATCGGTCAGCGGCCGCCGGGATCCGGGGCGGGCGGGAGTGGCACGTCCCACATCCATTCCCGCAGCCGGGCCTGCTCGTGGGTGAGCGCCGCGATGTCGGTCCCGGCGTAGGAGAACTCCGGCGACCAGAACAGCGCGTCGTAGGGACACGCCTCGATGCAGATCCCGCAGTACATGCAGAGCGAAAAGTCAATCGCGAACCGGTCGAGCACGTTGCGCACCCGACGGCCGTGCTCCGGCCCCGGCACAGGCTCCTTGTGCGACTCGATGTAGATACACCAGTCCGGGCACTCCCGGGCGCACAGCATGCAGGCCGTGCAGTTCTCCTCCAGCAGCGCGATCACGCCCCGGCTGCGCGGCGGCAAGCCATCGGTGGCGGGGACATCGGGACCGGGGGCATCGGGACCGGGGACGCCCTCTCCCGGCGGCCGGGCCGTCACGGCGGTTCCCATCCCTCGGGCACACCCGGCGGGGCCAGCCGTCGCCGGCCCCGGGGCGCCTCCCGCTCTCCCGGTTCCTTCGCCCCGGGCCACTCCTGCGCGGCCCGGGCCGCGAGCGCGAAATCCTTGCGCAGCGGATGCCCCTCGAACCCGCCGGGCAGCAGCAGCGGAGCCGGGTTGGGGTGACCCTCGAAGACCACGCCGAACATCTCAGCCGTCTCCCGCTCGTGCCAGGCCGCGCCCCGGTAGACCCCGGTGACGCTGGCCAGCAGCGGCGCGGGCCGCGGCAGCAGGGTCCGCACCAGCACGTGATGCCGGCCGGTGAGCGAGTACAGGTGCGCCACCACGGCGAAGCCCTCGTCCTGCTCGTCGACCCCGGTCAGCCAGTCGAAGAAGGCGCAGTCCAGCCGGTCCCGGGCAAAGGTGACCGCGGCCAGCCAGTGCCCCGGCGGCACCTGGAGCAGCACCCCGCGGTGATCCGGCTCGCAGCCCACACCCGCGGGCAGGCCACCACGGACCGCCGCCGCGATCTCTTCCGGCGTCACGGCGGAGGCTCCCGGCCGAGCAGCACTTCGACGCCCGCGAGCAGGGCCTCCGGCCGCGGCGGGCAGCCGGGCACATAGACGTCCACCGGGACGAACTGGTCCACCCCCTTGGTGACGCAGTACGAGTCCCAGTACGGGCCCCCGCTGTTGGCGCAGGCGCCGAACGACAGCACCCGCCGTGGCTCCGGCGTCTGCTGGTAGGCGGCCAGCACGAACGGGGCCAGTTTGTCGGTCACGGTGCCGGCCACGACGAAGACGTTGAGCATCTCCCCGGGCGCGCCCGCCGGGGCCTGCGCCTGCCAGCGCCGGAGCGCGGCCGCGACCTCGACGGCACAGCAGGCCAGCCCGGCGTCGAACACCCGGAGCGCGCACGCCCCGCCAGCGTCGAAAACAGCGACGCCCCAGCCGCTCCCGGCACCTCCCAGGCGGGGGGCCGGCAGGTCCACCGCAGCCATGCCGACAGCCTAGCCAGGCGCCGGCTGGCCAGCGCCGGGCCGACCGGACGGACCCGCCGGAACGGGCGTGCCCGCAAAGGTTTGCAAAAGTTCCGTGAACCGGCCGCCACGGCCACGCGTCCTATGACATGAAGGGTATAATTGAGCGCGGAACTGTCATACAGGTGGGGAGTGCCCGGGGCTAGGGAGTCCGGCTCCGGCATGGCAAATGCGATCTGCGTCACAGTCCTGTTCAAGCAGTTGTGTACGACCTCCCGCGACCCGGCCGCGCGGGTAACCTAACGACGTCCAAAATCCAGAACCCAAAGGCCAGTGAGGCTTTGGGGCAGCGCACACGGACCTACGCCGGCACCGGCGCCCGCCCGCGGCGCGCCGAGGAGGTCCTCCTATCGTGGCCAAGCAGGTCCATCAACTCGATCGTGTCATCATCCGTTTCGCCGGCGACTCTGGTGATGGCATGCAGCTCGCGGGTGACCGTTTCACTCAGGAGACGGCCACCTTCGGGAATGACCTTTCCACCCTGCCGAACTTCCCGGCCGAGATCCGCGCGCCAGCCGGCACCCTGCCCGGCGTCTCCAGCTTCCAGCTCCATTTCGCCGACCACGACATCCTGACCCCCGGCGATGCGCCGGATGTGCTGGTCGCGATGAACCCGGCGGCGCTCAAGGCCAACCTCGGCGACCTGCCGCGCGGCGCGGACATCATCGCCAACACCGACGAGTTCACCAAGCGCAACCTGGGCCGGATCGGCTACGAGGCCAGCCCGCTGGAGGACGGGTCGCTCGCGGCCTACAACATCCACGCGCTGCCGATCACCTCGATGACGGTCAAGGCGCTGGAAGAGTTCGACATCACCCGCAAGGACGCCGAGCGGGCCAAGAACATGTTCGCGCTGGGCCTGCTCTCCTGGCTGTACAACCGGCCGCTGGAAGGCACGATCCACTTCCTGGAGTCCAAGTTCGCCAGCAAGCCCGAGATCGGCAAGGCGAACGTGGCCGCCTTCCAGGCCGGCTGGAACTACGGCGAGACCACCGAGGCGTTTTCGGTCCAGTACGAGGTCAAGCCGGCCAGCCTCAAGCCGGGCACCTACCGCAACATCACCGGCAACCTCGCCCTCGCCTACGGCCTGGTCGCCGCGTCCCGCCGGTCCGGGCTGCCGCTGTTCCTCGGCGCCTACCCGATCACCCCGGCCTCGGACATCCTGCACGAGCTGTCCAAGCTCAAGCGGTTCGGGGTGCGCACGTTCCAGGCCGAGGACGAGATCGCCGGGGTGGGCGCCGCGGTCGGCGCCGCGTTCGGCGGGGCGCTGGGGGTCAGCACCACCTCCGGCCCGGGCATGGTGCTCAAGGCCGAGACCATCGGGCTGGCCGTCTCGCTGGAACTGCCGCTGATCATCTGCGACATCCAGCGGGCCGGCCCCGCCACCGGGATGCCGACCAAGACCGAGCAGGCCGACCTGCTGATGGCCCTGTACGGCCGCAACGGCGAGTCGCCCGTCGCGGTGCTCGCGCCGGCCACCCCGAGCGACTGCTTCGACACCGCGATCGAGGCGGTCCGGATCGCCACCAAGTACCGGACCCCGGTGATCATCCTGTCCGACGGCTACCTGGCCAACGGCTCTGAGCCGTGGCGGATCCCGATGGTCGCCGACCTGCCCAAGCTGCGGGACGAGTTCTCGTTCTCCAGCCCCAAGGAGTGGCAGGCGGAGGATGGCAGCGCGCTCGAGTTCCAGCCGTACCGGCGGGACCCGGAGACGCTGGCCCGGCCATGGGCGATCCCCGGCACCCCGGGGCTGGAGCACCGGATCGGCGGCATCGAGAAGGCCGACGTGACCGGCACGATCTCCTACGACCCCGACAACCACGACAAGATGGTGCGGCTGCGCCAGGCCAAGATCGACGGCATCGCGCACGACATCGGCCCGCTCGTGGTGGACGATCCGGACGGCAGCGCCCGGGTGCTGGTCCTGGGCTGGGGCTCGACCTTCGGCTCGATCGGCGCCGCGGTCCGCCGGATCCGGGTGGCCGGTGGCTCGGTCGCCCAGGCCCACCTGCGTCACCTGTCCCCGTTCCCGGCCAACCTGGGCGAGGTGCTGGCCGCCTACGACAAGGTGCTGGTCCCCGAGATCAACCTCGGCCAGCTCGCACTGCTGCTGCGCGGGCGCTATCTGGCCGACGTCATCTCCTACAACCGGGTCCGCGGGCTGCCGTTCAAGGCCGCCGAGCTGGCCGGGGTCATCCAGGATGTGATCGCCAATGTCTGACATCAGCATGGCCAACGACGGCGCGGACGCCACCGCCCACCGCCCGGCCTCGCTCACCCTGGTCCCGGTCGCCGACGAGAAACTGACCACCAAGGATTTCAAGTCCGACCAGGAGGTGCGCTGGTGCCCCGGCTGCGGGGACTACGCCATCCTGGCCGCCTTCCAGGCGTTCCTGCCCGAGCTGGGCATCCCGCGCGAGAATCTGGTCATCGTCTCCGGCATCGGCTGCTCCTCCCGGCTGCCGTACTACGTGGACAGCTACGGGATGCACTCGATCCACGGCCGGGCCCCGGCGATCGCCACCGGCCTGGCCGCCACCCGGCCTGACCTGTCGGTGTGGGTGATCACCGGCGATGGCGACGCACTGTCGATCGGCGGGAACCACCTGATCCACGCCCTGCGGCGCAACGTCAACATCAAGATTCTGCTGTTCAACAACCGGATCTACGGGCTGACCAAGGGCCAGTACTCGCCGACCTCCGAGCTGGGCAAGGTGACCAAGTCGACCCCGTTCGGCTCGCTGGACACCCCGTTCAACCCGCTGTCGCTGGCGATCGGCGCCGAGGCCAGCTTCGTGGCCCGCACCATCGATTCCGACCGCAAGCACCTCACCAGCGTGCTACAGGCCGCCGCCGACCAGCGGGGGGCGGCGTTCATCGAGATCTACCAGAACTGCCCGATCTTCAACGACGACGCGTTCGCGCCGCTGACCGCCCCGGCCTCCCGGGACGACCGGCTCATCCGCCTGGAGGATGGCCAGCCGGTCCGGTTCGGCGCCGACGGGAGCCAGGCCCTGCGGTTCGGCCGCTACGGATCATTGGAGGCGACCCCGGCCGCGGGAGCGGATGAGGGCTCGCTGCTGGTGCACGACGCGAGCCTGGCCGACCCGGAGTACGCGTTCGCGCTGTCCCGGCTGGGTGGCACCGACTTCACCCACACGCCGATCGGAGTGTTCCGCAAGGTCGCCCGCCCCAGCTACGACGAGATGATGGCCGCGCAGCTGGAGGAGGCCCGGGCCAAGCAGGGCGAGGGCGACCTGGCGGCGCTGCTGGCCGGCCCGGACACCTGGCAGGTCGCCTGACCCGGGTCCGCCGGGCCCGGTCCGGGCCCGGTTAACGCGCCGCCCGGGCTGGGCGGGCCTGTCGTGCAGGCGCAGACGAGCAGGTCCATGCCCAGGGCACGGCCCGGATCTTCCATCCACGTCCGGCCGGAGAGGCGCGGGCACCCCGAGCTATCCGTTATGCATCGTTTGTGGGATTTTCAGACCGGGAGGACGCGATGACGGTGCGGGTGGAGCGGGACGGGGCGGTCAGCACGGTCATCCTGGACCGACCGGGTGTGCGCAACGCGGTCGATGGCCCGACCGCCGCCGCCCTGGCCGGTGCTTTCCGTGACTTCGACGCCGACGACGGCGCGCACGTGGCCGTGCTGTGGGGCGCGGGCGGCACGTTCTGCGCTGGCGCCGACCTCAAGGCGGTGGGCGGCCCGGATGGCAACCGGGCCGAGCCGGACGGTGACGGGCCGATGGGCCCGACCCGACTGCGGCTGGCCAAGCCGGTGATCGCCGCCATCGCCGGGCACGCCGTGGCCGGCGGGCTGGAACTGGCGCTCTGGTGCGACCTGCGGGTGGCCGAGGAGGACGCGGTGCTCGGGGTGTTCTGCCGCCGCTGGGGGGTGCCGCTGATCGACGGCGGCACGATGCGGCTGCCGCGGGTGATCGGGCTGGGCCGGGCGCTGGACCTCATCCTCACCGGGCGGCCGGTCGCCGCCCCGGAAGCGCTGGCCATGGGCCTGGTCAACCGGGTGGTCCCGGCCGGGCAGTCCCGGGCGGCGGCCGAGGCGCTGGCTCATGAACTCGCCGCCCTGCCGCAGCCGTGCCTGCGCAGCGACCGCGCCTCCGCGCTGGCGGGCGCCGGGCTGGCCGAAGACGAGGCGATGGCCAGCGAATTCCGGTACGGCGCGGCCGTGCTGGCCGGCCCGGACGCGGCCGAGGGGGTCGGCCGGTTCCGCGGCGGCGCGGGGCGGGGCGGGACACCGGTCTGACCCCGGGGCCCCTGGGCCGGCCCCGCTGCTCCTCTCCGATTACGTATCTAGCACCATAGAGCTACAGAATGTATCCGCCGGGGAGCTGTCGTAGTCTTCCCGCTGGTGTCACTCGGGGGGAGACATGACCGGACGTGCCGGTAAGACGCGCAATATCTTCCTGGTCTGGCTCGTATGGCCACTGATCACGCTGGGGGTCTATTACTTCGTCTGGTACTACAAGATCAACCGGGAGGCGCGCGACTTCGACCAGCGGATCGAGGTCAACCCGACGTGGGCACTGCTGGCCGTGCTGCTCGGCTGGATCATCATCGTGCCGCCGTTCGTGTCGGTCTACCGGACCGGCGACCGGATCGCCCGGATGCAGGAAGCAGCCGGGCTGCCGGCCACCTGCAGCGGGGTTCTCGGGCTGCTCCTGTCGTTCGTGGCCAGCCTCCAGTCGCTGTACTACCAGGCCGAGCTGAACAAGATCTGGGTCCACCTCGGCAACCCGCCGGAGGGTGCGGAGGTCCCGCTGGGCGCCCCGGCGGCCGCGGCCTGACGGCGGATTCAGCCCGGGCGGACGGGACCGGGCCGGCCAGGTAGTCCTGGCTGGCCGCCCGCCCGGGCCATGGGTCACCGGCGCCTTCCCCCATCGGGCGTCTCCCCGGGAGATGAGTCGGATTCCAGATGGGGGACGGGTGATGTGGGTGCGGCTGCGGCAGACGTGGCACAGGATGGGCACGGCAGTGGTGACCGGATCGGTGGCGGCCGCACTTGTGGCCGCGGCCGCGGTTCCGGGGCAGGCCGCGGCGGCGGCCCAGCAGCGGGCGGGGCACGCCGCGGCCGCCGCCCCGATCTGCCGGGCGTGGCCGGTGCGGCACCTCAAACCGCGCACCAGGCTGGCCGGCAAGCTCTCCCGCGACATCTCACGCGCGCTGCGCGGCCGGGGTGACCGGTACTCGGTCCGGATGCTCGACCCGTACCTGGGGATCGGCTGCGGGATCGACATCCGGCAGCGCTTCTTCTCGGCCAGCGTGGTCAAGGCCATCATCCTGGCCGCGCTGCTGCGCAAGGCCAACGCACAGCACCGCGGCCTGACCCCCACCGAGAAGGCTCTCGCCCGGCTGATGATCACCGAGTCGGACAACAACGCCGCCTCGGCGCTGTGGGTCGATGCCGGCACGTACCGGCTGGAGCGCTTCCTGCACCTGGCCCACATGCGGGCCACCGTGCTTGGCCCCGGCGGCGCGTGGGGCTGGACCCTGCTCACCGCCCACGACGAGACGCTGCTGCTCTGGCTGCTGATGAAGCCCAACAAGGTGCTCACCACCACGGACCGGCGCTACGAGCTCCGGCTGATGTCCGAGGTCATCCCCTCCCAGCGGTGGGGCGTCCCGGCCGGGGCGCCCCACGGATTCAAGGTGCACGTGAAGAACGGCTGGGCGCCGCTGAACGGGTTCGCCTGGAACATCAACAGCATCGGCGCCTTCACCCGGGGCAACGGCAGCCAGGACTACAGCATCGTGGTGCTCACCGCGGGCAACCCCGACATGGCGTACGGGGTGGCCACCATCGAGGACGTGGCCGTGAAGATCCACCGCGATCTGAACCCGGGGCTGCGGGCGGTCGTGCTGCGGTCCACCCCGAACGCGTCGTGGAACGTTCCCGACGAGCCGGTGCCTCACTGGAAGGCGGTGGGCCCGAAGGCGCACTGACCGGGCCGGCGGGCGGGCGGAGCGCCCGCCCGCCCGGCCGGGCAGGTCACAAAATGGCCCCAATCACATAGAACCGCCATAAGCGGCCAACCGGGCTCCACCATCATGCGTCTCAGCTTCGGTCTGGGAACCGACGGGACGGGTGGTCGGGTTGCGCGTCAAGTTCGTTTTGCGCTGGGCGGGAACGGTCATCCTGACGGGGACGGCGATGCTGGCCCCGTCCTTCGTGGCGGCGGCCCCGCAGGCCGCGGCCAGTACCCAGATCTGCCAGGCATCCCCGGTCAACGGGCAGACCAACACCGCCCTGGCCAGCAAACTGTCGGACGACATCAGCACGGCGCTGAACGGCCGGGCGGGCACGTTCGCGGTCGACGTGAACAACCCGCACCTGGGAATCCTCTGCCATCTGAACGCCGACGAGCACTTCTACTCGGCCAGCGTGGTCAAGGCCACCATCCTGGGCGCGCTGCTGCACAAGGCCGAGGCGCAGGGCCACGGGCTGACCGCCCACCAGAAGAGCCTGGCCAGGGCGATGATCACGGTGTCGGACAACAACGCGGCGACCGCCCTGTGGAACGACGTGGGCCGGACCTGGCTGCAGAAGTTCCTCGACCTGGCCCACATGAACGACACGGTGCTCGGCCCCGGCGGGTACTGGGGGCTGACCGAGATCACCGCCCACAACGAATCCGTGCTGCTCTGGGATCTGCTGACCCCGGGCAGCTTGCTCACCCGGGGCGACCAGGCCTACGAGCTCACCCTGATGAGCCAGGTCATATCGTCGGAGCGGTTCGGCGTACCGGATGGCGCGCCGTCCGGCTTCACGGTGCACGTGAAGAACGGCTGGGCGCCGCTGCCGTCCTCGTCCGACCCGTGGTACGTCAACAGCATCGGCTGCTTCACCAGGGGCGACGGCAGCAAGGATTACAGCATCGTGGTGCTGACCCACCAGGCCCCGTCCCACCCGGCCTTCTCCTACGGGGTCACCACCATCCAGGGCGTCGCCGTCCGCGTGCACAAGGACCTGAACGGCTCGCTGGCGGCTACCCCGGCTCCGAACCCAAGCGCAGGCAACCTGCCCATCCCACCCGGCGGGTGACCTTTCCCTCCCGCACGCCGTAACCGCCGGTCCCGCCCACCCTGGGACCGGCGGTTACGGCATGTGGCCAGCGGCAACGGCATTGTGCTTCCGTAAATCGTCTATGTACACTAGACGCATGCCGGTGGATGCCGACCTCCTGGCCGAGGCGAAGGCGGCCGAGGCACGGGTCATCGAGGCCGAGCACACGGCCGAGGTGGCGCGGGCCGACTTCCATCGCACCGTCCGGCGGCTCCAGCTCGCCGGGGCATCGCTCAGGGAGATCGCCGGCGCGCTCGGCCTCAGCCATCAGCGTGTCCAC
Source organism: Streptosporangiaceae bacterium (assembly GCA_036522155.1). Classification (GTDB taxonomy): domain Bacteria; phylum Actinomycetota; class Actinomycetes; order Streptosporangiales; family Streptosporangiaceae; genus UBA9676. The sequence goes on along the minus strand of DATDGI010000227.1, from coordinate 70,604 downwards.
CAGATCGTGGCGGCCGCCGGCGGCAGCCGGCGCTGGCGTTCCCGCCGCGGCGATCCCGCTGACTCCCGGCGGTGCTCGTTTTGCGGGCGCCCGGCGCAGCAGGTGAAGACGCTGATCTCGGGCCCGGGTGTCCATATCTGCAACCGGTGCGTGCCGCTCGCCGACCAGGTAGCCGGCACCGGCGGCCCGGTCACGACCATCGATACCGTCCTGGCGCCGGTCGCACCCGGGGACGCGGCCGAGCGCTGCTCGTTCTGCGGGAAGCGCCGCCACCAGGTGCCGGCACTGGTGTCGGCCGGCCGGGCCCGGATCTGCCCGGAGTGCCTCGGCCTGTGCCACGAGATGCTCGACGAGCGGCTGGCCTGACCGGACCATGGCCCACGCCGGCATCCTGGCCCACAGCACCGAAGGTGCCGCCCTCTGCTTTCTCGCCTACTGCCAGGAGGGCCACCAGCGGACGGGGCGGAACGAGCACCCCGACGTAACCATGGACTACATCGCCCTGGGCGCCAGCATGCCCGCATGGGAGGCCGGGGACTATGCCGCCGTCCGGTCCACGCTGTCGGTCAGCGTGGACCGGCTGGCCCGGGCGGGTGCCGGCTTCTTCGCCTGCCCGGACAACACCGCGCACCTGGCCCTGGAAGTCCCCGGCCCCGATCTCGCGCTCCCCGGCCTGCACATCGCCGAGGTGGTGGCCGACCAGGCGGCCCGGGAAGGGCGGCAGCGGGTGGCGGTGCTCGGCACGAAGTACACGATGGAGAGCCCGCTCTACCCGCGGGTGCTGGCCGCCCGCGGGATCGGCTCCGAGATCCCGGCCGCCGCCGACCGCCTCATCCTGAACGAGATCATCTTCGGTGAGCTGGTGAACGGGGTGTTCTCCGGCCCGTCACGGCAGGAGTACCTGCGGGTGATCCGGGACCTGGCGGCTCGCGGCTGCGACGCGGCCGCGCTCGTCTGCACCGAGATCCCGCTGCTGATCACGCCGGACGTGTCCCCGCTGCCCACGCTCGACTCCACCCGGCTGCTGGCCCGCGCCGCCTACCAGGTGGCGGTGGGCGAACGCCCCCTGCCCACCTGGCGCGGCGGCCCTCCCTGACGGCGGCGGCCCGCAGGCGGCTGGCGCGGGCGGGCAGCCCCGGACACAGCCAGACGGAGACTCAGCAGCCGGCGGTCAGGTTCCTGGGCGGCTGCTGGTCGATCTGGGCGCGGGTCGGCCGGATGAGATTGCCGGTGACGTCGTACACCTTCATGGCCGGGTCGGCGTGGATGAGCTGCAGCCGCCCCGCCGCGAGGTTCACCGCGACGATGCTGCGCGTGGCGCGGTCGTCGGTCTCCAGCCGGCATTGCGGGGCGCCGATGACCACGGCGTGCACTTCGTTCAGCGGCTTCGGCGGGCGGAGCAGCACGATCCGGTCTGGCAGGTAGTAGGTGTACTCGTAGCGGGAGATGCCGCTCGACAGGAGCCAGCCCTTGATCCCGTGCTGCCTGAGCACCGAGCCAAGCACTTCCGGCCCGGCCGGGGAGACCGCGGCGATCCGGTTTGATTGCGAGACGCTGGCCAGCAGCGGGGCCAGCAGCGCGAGCGTGATGGCGCCGGCCTGGAGGGCGGCCGGCAACCGGGCGGCCCGGAGGCGGCGCGCGGCCTCGGCGACCCCGAGTGCGGCCAGCACGAACAGCGGCGGCACCCACGGGGTCCAGTAGAACGACTGGGCCACGCCGGCGATGAAACAGTGGAAGATGACCGGGCCGGCCAGCGCCGCCAGGCAGAACACGACCAGCCGGTCCCGCCGCAGCGCGCACGCGATGGCCGCGAAAAACAGCAGGAAGACCGTGACGGCCACGCCCAGGCCGTGGGCGGCGAACCACAGGGTGGCCCACCACGGCGGGTGAGCGGAGACCTGGCCGTCGAACCCGACCAGCTGCCCGCCGCCGGAATGCACGATCTGGAACCTGATCAGGTACACGATCCGCTGCAGCGGGTAGCTGAACGGGGCGTAGGTCAGCAGGAACGCGACCAGGCAGGTGAACAGGGCCAGCGCGGTCTGCGCGAGCCGCTGGCGGAGCAGCTGCGGCTTCCGCCCCGCGGCCACCAGGACGACCAGCACGGGCACCACGGCGGCCAGGAAGCCGTTCTCCTTGGACGCCGCGGCGCAGCCGATGGCCACCCCGCTGGCCGCCGCGAACAGCCACCCGCGCCGGCGTGTGGTGCTGGTGAACCATTCCCAGATCAGCAGCAGGTAGACGGCCGCGAACAGCCCGGCGACCGGGTCGAGGAAGCCGTAACGCCCGAACCGCAGCAAGGTGTCCTCGGTCGCTTCTGGCAGCAGCACGGTCAATGCGCCCGCCAGCAGGCCGGTCCATCGCCCGGCGGCCCGCCCGATCCAGATGGCGATGACCACGCCGGTGAGGACGGTCGCGATCGCGGCCACCACCCGGTCGGCGGTCACGCTGGGGTGGCCCGCCACCAGCTGGGCGATCCCGAAGAACCATTTCGCCAGCGGTGGATGCTGGAAATTGGCCCGGTCGAAGGGGCTGCTCGAACTGGTGACGGACAGCGGCGGCCCCACCTTGTCTTCGACGTACCGCCAGGCGGCGTAAACGTAGGTGGGCTCGTCGGACAGCACGTTGGGCATGCCGAGGCGGCCGAAGTTCTGGAACACGGCCCAGAGCCCCGTCACCAGGCAGGCCGGCCAGAACAGCTGGTCGGCCACGGCGCGCAGGGTCCCGGCTGGCTCCCGGGCGGCCGGGCGGGGAACCGGCGGGCCGGCGGCGGGCGCGGCTGAGCCCGGCGGGCCCAGCCCGGTGCCCACGCCGTCGCTTGCGTCTTGCTGGATGGAAATGCCGCGAACCCCGCTCTTCGGGACTATCCCCCGTTATCGGGCCATCGGCGGCCCCTGTGAACTGGCGTTACCTGACCCTGGTTAAGGGTGCCATATACGTGGCGGCCAAGAGAGCACCTCGTGCCGGCTGGCCGCCCCCGGCCCCTAGCTGCCTAACGGCGCTGCTGCCACCGGCCGCTGATCCCGGCCCGGGCCAGCCAGCCGGCGCCGGCGTAGGGTCGAAGCCATCGGACCCCGGCCGTGATGCGGAGGATTGGTGATGGCCGCCAGGAAACAGTGGAGCGAACTGAGCGAGCGCAACCGGAAGCTGCTGATCGCGGCCGGGGTCGCGGAGGGCTGCCTCAAGATCGCGGCACTCATCGACATCAAGCGCCGCCCAGCCGATCAGATCCGGGGCCCGAAGTGGCTGTGGGCCTCGGTGGTGGCCGTGGTCAGCTCCGCCGGGTTCCTGCCCATCTCGTACTTCGTGTTCGGGCGAAGGCGGCCGGCCCGCCAGCCATGACGATCGCGGAACGGCTGGACTCGCTGGGGATCGTCCTGCCGCCGCTGTTCGCGCCCGCGGCCAGCTACCTCGGCTGTGTCATCGAGGGCGGGCTCGTGTATGTCAGCGGGCACGGCCCGATCGCCGGCGACCAGATGATCCGGGGCAAGGTCGGTGGCGACCTGACCCTGGAGCAGGGCCGGCAGGCGGCGCGCATGACCGCGCTCTCGATCCTCGCCACGCTCCAGGCCGAACTGCAGGACCTCGACCGGATCGAGCGGATCATCAAGGTGTTCGGCATGGTGAACGTGGCACCCGGCTTCGACCGCACCCCAGCGGTCATTGACGGCTGCTCGGACCTGCTGATCGAGATCTTCGGCGACGCCGGGCGCCATGCCCGGTCGGCCGTCGGCCTGGCCGAACTGCCGTTTGGCATCGCCGTCGAGATCGAGCTGATCGCCCGCCTGCGCCGGTAGCGCCTGGCCGCGGATCAGACGCAGCGGCCCGCCCCGGGTTGCCCCCGTTCGGTCATAGATAACGCCGCTGGGTCCTGCCCATAAAGGTCAACTCGGTAATAGCCTGTTGCCGGGGCGGTTGGCGCAGTCCTGATGGGAGGTGCGCAGGCCGTGTGGCGGGTAAGGCGCCGTCTCCGGCGGCTCGAAGGCGAGCTGGCCGAGGCCAGGGCCGCCCAGGCCCAGCTCCGGCAGCGGCTGGAGCAGTTCGAGATGATCGCCGCGGCCGCCGGTGCGCCGGTCACCGGGCCGGTGCCGCTCGCGCCGATGCCACCTGAGCTGGTCGCCGCGGCCCGGGAGCTGCGCCCGCGGGATGTCCCGGTGCGGCTGGAGATCGGGGGCGCCGAGGTCATCGCGGTCATCGGCGGCGAGGGAGATCCCCGCGAGTGGTGGCAGGCGATCTGGCAGCTGGCCTCGCCGGTCAGGGAAGCGTCATGATCCGCGTCAGCCATGTCGCCCTGCCACCCGGCCTGAACGCCCTCGCCCAGCGCGGCCCGGATGACGAGCTGATCGTCTATGTGTCGGACGCGCTGCCGTCCGACCGCCAGCGGGCGGCGGTGCGGATAGCGCTGCGCGCCTCGCGGCGGCGGGATTGGCGGGCCATGCTGCCCGTGCCATCGGCCGCGCTGCTGGCGCTCGGCCTGGGCCGGCTCCGCCGCGCCGCGGGGCTGATCCGGGCTCACTGGATCTCCTGGGGAACCGCCACGGCGGTGGTCGCGGCCGGCTCGGCGGCGGTATACATCGCCGCGGTGCCGCACGGACCCCACCCGGCCGCGGCCCGGCCTCCCGCGCCGGTCACCAGCCTGTCGCCGGTTCCCAGCCCGGCCGCCTCGCCGCCGGGCGCGCACCCGCACCCATCCCCGAGCGGGCACCCCGGCCGCGCGGGCAGCACGGCCGGGCCCGCACCGGCGGTCAGCCCGACGTCGGTGGCCACGCTGGTCGCGCAGCCGACGCCGACCTCGCACGGGCCGTCGTCCACGCCATCACCAACCGCCCCGGCGCCACCGAGCCCGACGCCGTCACCGCAGGGTACCGGCCACTGCATCATCCTGCTGGGGGTCAGGGTCTGCCTGGGGGTCAAGCTCTAAGGCCAGCGATCACGCCCGGCGCTGGGCCGACTCGTCGGTGCCATCCTCACCCTGCCGCCAGTTACGGGCGAGCGCGATAAGGCCGCGGACCACATCCGGGGGGAGTCCCGGCGTGTTCGCGAGGTGCTGGAGGGTCGGGTCGTCATACCCGGCCTCGGTCTGGCGCGCCGGCCCAGCGTGCGGCTCCCCGCCGGCCAGGATCCGGCGGCACGAACCGGGAGCCCAGCCGAGCTGGTTCTCGACCGCGCCGAGCGTGCTGGCCGAGACCCGCTGGCCGTTCTCCAGCTTGCCCAGGGTCCGGTCGGTTACCCCGGTCGCCGCGGCGAACGCGCGCCGGTCCATCATGTGGAGCTCGACGCGGCGCGCGACCACGTAGTCGGCGAGCCGCCGCCAATCCTCACCGGCCATGCACCCATCCTTCGGGAAGAGGGAAGAAGAGTCTAGCCATCGGAGTGGTATATTGCTCTCTTAGTTTCGCTTTTCTTCTTATATCATCCTACTGAAGAACGTTCATGCATCTCCCTTCCGAGAAATTCGCCTGGTGGGGGTCCCCGTGATGCGAACCGGCCAGCCAGCCGGCGTCCCCAGCGTGGCCCTGGGCAGCGCCTTCCGGCGGCCACGCGCCGACGGGCGACCGCGCCCGGACGCCGCCCTGGCAGGTGCAGAACAGGACACCTGCCAGGCGCTGTCGGACCTGTACCAGCGTCACTATGGCTCACTCTGCCGCGCGGCGGCCCTGCTGACCGGTGGCGATACCGGCACCGTGGAAACGGTGGTGGTGGAGTCGTTTGTGGCGCTGTCCCGTCTCCGGACGTTCAGCCAGGCACCGGAGCAGGGACTGCCGTGCCTGCACCGGTTGCTGGTGGCCCGGGCGCGCCGGACGGCCCATCATCACCGCTCCGCTGACGGCCAGCGGCCGCTCATCCGCGCCCTGCACGCGCTGCCAACGGGCCAGCGGGAAGCCGTCGTGCTGACGCTCTACCTGGGCCTCACCGCCGAGCAGGCGGCGGCCGCCATGCGGGTGAGCCAGGCCGCGGCCGGCCGTTACCTGGCCGCCGCCCGGACCACCCTCAGCGGCCGCTGGCCGCCCGGATCGTGAGCCGCGCCCGTCCCGGCAGCGTGATCACGGGGCGTCAGGCATTGGTCGGCTCAAGGTCGGCCTCGATGCGCACGGCCGGGTTGAGCGAGTTGTCGACCACCTTCATCTCGAAGGGGTACTTGCCCGCGGCCGCCTTCCACTGCACACCGACCGGGGGGATGATGGCGACGCCTGGCGCCGGGCCGCCAGCGAAGTCGAGCGGGCCGCACATGCCGGTGTAGTTGACGGCGTGCAGCTGGGCGGCGACCTCCTGCGGATCATGCGGATCGGTGACGTTGGGGCTGGTGAACACCTCGTGGGCGATCTCGAACAGGCTGTAGCTGGATCCGATGCCCTGCACCCACTGGTTGCCGGTCTGCGCCTGGTAGGCGTCAGCGAGCGAGCGAGCCGTCTGGCCGGTCAGTGAGGAGTGGTTCGGCATGTACGGGCCCCACCAGGAGTTGGTGGCGATGTTGCTGACCAGCGAGCCGAGCACGGCCGTGTCCGGCGGGAAGAGCAGCACCTTGGCCACCGTCGCCAGCCTCGGCTTGAAGCCCTGCTGGTGGGCCTCCCGCCAGAAGACGTTGAAGTCCGGCGGGATCGGCGCGTTGGTGAAGTACTGGCAGTCCAGGGACTTGAACCTGGCGATCATCGTGGAGTAGCTGGCGGTGCCGTCGCTGTAGGCGCCGCCGTCCACCACCGTGTAGCCCGATGCCGTGATCAGCGGCTCGAAACCGGCCCGGAACGCTTCCCCGTCGGAGTCGTTGGGGTACTGGCAGGCGACGTTCTTGTTCGAGCTGCTGATCCGGTTCCACATCGGCACGTAGCAGCCCTGGAGCTGCTTCAGGCCGAAGAAGAACAGGGTGCTGAACTGGTACGTGGTGGTGGCATGGCCAGGGGTGGGGTTGCCGCCCAGGCCGCTGTACCACGACTCCCAGGGGTCGTTCGTGCCCACGCAGGGCACGCCCTCGGTCTCGGCGACCACCGCAACCGGGTTGACCGTCTCGGGAGTGGAGCTGACCAGCATTAGGTCGATGCCGTTGCTGAGTATGAGCTGGCGGGCCAGCTGCGAGGCCCGGCTGGGGTCTGACTGGCTGTCCGCGACCACGATGTTGACGTCGTACTTCTTGCCGCCGACCTTGAAGCCGTTCGCGAAGGCCGGGGTGGCACGGATGGTGTCGATGACGAACCGGTCACCCGCGGCAAACCCGGACAGCGCCCCGGTGAACGGGCTGATGTAGCCGATGGTGATCGTGTCGCGCGAGGACGAGAGGGCCGCGGGCTTGCTCCCGGAACCGCATGCGGCCAGGATGCCGCAGGCGCCGGTGGCGAGCGCGCCCGCGCCCAGGCCGCGCAGCACGGACCGCCGCGCAATACCTCGCTCCGGTGGGGGTGTGCGCTCCAGATGGGGTGTGCCGTCCGCTCCGTCGGGGCTCATGTCGTCTCCTTCGCGCTAACCCCGGGTGGCCAGGCAACCGCGCACCGGCCACCCCCACGCTGGCCGAAATTGCCCGGTTTCGTGGCCTGGTTCAGGCAAGTTAGTCACTCAGCGCGCGGCCTCAGCCGCGCCGCGGCAGCCTGAGCAGCCTGCGCGGGCGTTCTCCGTCCAGCCGAAGCCAATATCCGACCGGGAACAGCCGCACGTTGATGCGGGCGTCCACCAGCCCCCACAGCCCGCGGCGCGCGAACAGGGCCACGAAGATCGCCACCAGGCCAAGGATGATCAGGTACCACGCGTTGTACGAGGCCAGCGTCTGCTGCAGGACCATGTACACCACCGTGCCGACGATCGGCCCCTCGATCGTGCCCAGGCCGCCGATGATGGTCGCGAACGCCATCTCCGCGGTCCACTGGATGTTGAACACCGCGCCCGGCTGCACCTGCAGCTGGCTGATCGCCAGCACCGCGCCCGCGGCCCCGCAGCCCGCGCCCGCGACCACGAACACCAGCATCCTGGCCAGGCCGACCCGGGCCCCTGAGCTGCGCGCGGCCACCTCGTCGTCGCGGACGGCGGTGAGCACCAGGCCGAGCCTGCCGCGCAGCAGCAGGTAAATGGCGATCAGCGCCAGCACCGTAACGGCCAGCCCGGCCCAGTAGGTGTAGGCGGTGAGCAGCGCCGGGCTGAACCCGGACAGGCCGGGCAGCGGCAGGCCAGTCCCGCCGCCGATCGAGGAGAACCTCTCGATGATGAGCATCACGGTCGCGGCCAGCACCCACGTGGCGATCGCGAAGTACCCGCTGCGGAGCCGGGAGACCAGCCACCACAGCGGTACCGCCGCGACGCCACAGCCGACCGCAGCCACGGGCAGGGCGGCGAAGGGCGAGATGCCGTGGATGGCGAGGATGAGCACGAAATACGCGCCCAGCCCCACGAACGCCTGCTGCCCGACCGACACCAGCCCCGCGTATCCCGCCAGCAGGTTCCACATGCTCGCCAGCGTGAGCACGATGAACGCCTGCACCAGGATTGATGTGGTGCCCGAGTACACGATGTAGGGAAGCAGCCAGAGCACCACGACGACGGCCAGCGCGCCCGTCCCGGTCCAGGCGACGTTCCGGCGCGACCGGGTGACCCGGAATGTTTCTGCCGGGCGGGCGGTGGTTTCCGTGGCCAGGCTCACGACGATGCCCTCCGGCTGATCAGGCCCTGCGGGCGCAGCACGAGCACGAGAAGGAACACGAGGTACCCGGCGAGGACCTCGTCGGAGATGTTGATCTGGGCGCCGATCTGCTGGGCCACGCCGAGCACCACCCCGCCGAGCAGGGTGCCCCACAGGGAGCCGAGCCCACCGATGACCACCGCGGCGAACGCGAACAGCAGGATCGTGTCGGTGCCCGTGGTCGGGGAGAGCTGGGAATACATGCCGTAGGCGATGCCGCCCAGGGCCACCGTGCCGAACGCGATCGCCGCCGCGATGCCGAACACGTGCCGGTAGTCGGCCCCGGCGAGCTGCGCCGCCTCTCTGTCGTCGGCCACGGCCCGGATCAGGCGGCCGTACTTGGACCTGGACAGGAAGTACTGCAGCCCGAGCAGCACCACCACGGCCGTGGCGAAGATGACCACGAGCAGGTAGGCGATCTGGATCTGCGAGCCGAGGCTGAACGAGGCCGTGATCAGGGACAGCCCGGTGCCGATACCCCGGGTATTGGCGGTGAAGAACTGAAGCAGGCCGTTCTCGATCACTATCGACAGCCCGAACGTGACCATCAGAGTGGTGAGGATGCTGCGGTCGAGCGCCCGCTGGATCATCGTCCGCTGGAGGACGTAGCCGAGCACCGCCATGACTGGTACCACGATGACGAACGACCAGAGCACGGGGACGTGGGTGACGGCGATGATGCCGATCGCGATGTAGCCCGCGACCACGGCCAGGTCGCCGTGCGCGAGGTTCACGACCTTCATCACGCCGAACATCAGCGAAAGCCCGCAGGCGAACAGCGCGTAGAGCCCGCCGGTCAGCACACCCTGGATGATGGCGTTCACCCAGGCCATTACGGCTCACTCCCTTCACCGGGCGGGCTGGCCGGTGCGGTGCCCGCCAGCCCGAAGTAGGCGGCCTCGACCTGGTCCGCGGTGGCGTCAGCAGGCCTGCCCATCAGGGTGGTCCGGCCCTCAAGCAGGCAGTGGATGTGTGAGGCCACCCGCAGGGCCTGGCTCACGTCCTGCTCGACGAGCAGCACGGTGAGGCCGGTCGCCAGGATCTGCGGCAGCATGCCATAGATGCGCTGGACCACCACCGGTGCCAGACCGAGCGACAGTTCGTCGAGCAGCAGCACGCGGGGGTTGGCGACGAGCGCCCGGCCGATGGCCACTGCCTGCTGCTCACCGCCGGAAAGCTGGGCGGTGGGCTGGTTGCGCCGCTCTGGCATCCAGCCGAACATCTCATAAACCCGCTCGATCGTCCACGGGCCCGGGCGCGCATACGCGGTGCCGACCTGCAGGTTCTCCTCAACGGACAGCGACTCGAACAACCGCCTGTCCTCCGGCACCATGACGATCCCCCGCGCGGCCCGGCGCTCGGGCCGCAGCCCGGTCACGTCCGTGCCGTCGAACAGGACCGAGCCCGTGGTCGGACGGTGCAGGCCGGCGATCGTGCGCAGCAGCGTCGACTTGCCCGCACCATTGGCACCGATGATCGCGTAGACCTCGCCGGGGAACACCTGCAGCGAGACCGCGTCCAGGGCCCGGAGCTGGCCGTGGTGCACGACCAGGTCGGTGACCGCCAGCAGCGGGGTCCCGCTGCCCGGCCGCTCACCGTTTCCCGACACGGTCACGGCCCGTTCCGTTCCCCGCCCGCGGCCCCATCCCCCTTGACCTCTGGGGGCGCCTCCAGGGCTCCGCCGGTCAGCGCCGCGGTGACCTCGGTGCCGAGGAAGACCTCGCGGACCGCCGGGTTGGCCAGCACCGTAGCCGGGTCGCCGTCGCCGACGAACTTGCCGCCTGCCAGGCACATGAGCCGGCTCACCACGGCGGTGAGGGCGCGCACCACGTGCTCGATCCAGATCACCGCGGTGCCCTCGGCGTTGACACCGCGGACGATCTCGACCAGCTGGGCGACCTCGGGGTCGGTGAGGCCGCCCGCCACCTCGTCCAGCAGCAGCAGCGTGGGCTGCGTGGCGAGGGCGCGGGCCAGTTCCAGCCGCTTGCGCTGGAGCAGCCCGAGCCGCTCGGCCGGCACGTTCGCCTGGCCGGTCATGCCCGTCCGCTCCAGCGCGCCGACGGCCGCCGTGTAGCTGGCGCGCTGCCGCAGCCCGCCGCCCTGCTGGGCGGCGAGGAGCAGATTCTCGAACACGGTCATGTCGCCGAACGGCCGCGGCACCTGGTAGGTGCGCCCGATGCCCAGCCTGCACCGCGCGGCCGCGTCCAGCCTGGTGACCGTGCGCCCGGCGAAGCGGACCTCGCCCGCGCCGGGCGCCAGGTCCCCGGAGATGAGGCCGAACAGGCTGGTCTTGCCAGCTCCGTTCGGCCCCACGATCCCGGCTACCTCCCCAGGGTGCACAGCCAGCGACAGGTCCTCCGCGATGACGACCCGGCCGAACCGTTTCGTCACCTGGTCGAGTTCCAGCAGCGGGCCTGTCATCCGGTCACGGGTTGGTTGGCAGCAGGTTGGCGGTGATCTTCGCTTGTGGCTGCAGCGTGTTGTCGACGACCTGGGCCTCAACCGGGAACTTCGTGCCCTTCTGCCACTGGATGCCGACCGGCGGGGTGATCGCCACGCCCGGCGCGGGACCGCCTGAGGCGAAGTCCAGCGGCCCGGCCACCGCCTGCGGGAGGTTCACCTGGTGGATGGTGCTGGCCACCTCGGCCTTGTCGTGCGGGTCGCTCGCCATGGTCAGGGCCGCGTGGGCGGCCTCGAACAGGCTGTAGTTGCTGATGTTGGAGTTCCACTGCCCGTTGGTAGCCGCCTCGAAATCGTTGGCCAGCTGCTGGCAGGTCTCCCCGGTGAACGAGGACTTCCACGGCAGCGACGGCGCCCACCAGGCGTCGGTGGCCACGTTGTACGCCAGGCTGCCGAGCGCATAGGCGTCGGGCGGGAACAACAGCACCTTGGCCACCGTCGCCAGCTTCGGCTTGTAGCCCTGCTGCGCCGCCTGCTTCCACATGGTGGCGAAGTCGGGTGGCAGCGGCACGTTGGTGAAGAAATCGGCCTTGGCCGACTTAAACTGGGAGATCATCGAGGAGTAGTTCGTGGTCCCGTCGGGGTAAGCCGTCGACAGGACCATGTCGTACCCGGCGGCCTTGGCGATCGGCGGGAACACCGCGCGGAACGCGTTGCCGTCGGAGTCGTTGGGGAACGCGGCGGCGACCACCTTGTCGGTGTGAAGCTGGGCATGGATCCGGTCCCACATCGGGATGAAGCACTTGACGAGGTGCTCGGCGCCGAGGAAGTACATCACCACGTACTTGGGCTTGAGCGTCGGCTTTGCCGGGTTGCCCCCGAGGTTGATGTACCAGGGCTCCCACGGGATGTTCGAGCAGATCAGGGGGGTGCCGAGGGTTTCGGCCTGGCTGGCGACGGCGTTGACGGTCTCGGGCGTGGACGACGCGAGCAGCAGGTCCACGTGGTCGGTCAGGATGGCGGTCCTGGCCAGGTCGCCGGCCCGGGTGGGGCTGGACTGGGAGTCGTAGGACTTGATGGTGACCGGGTAGGTCTTGCCGCCGATCTTGAACCCGTTCTTGTACGGCGTGGTCGCCTTGATCTTGGAGAGCACCCAGTTGTCGGGCGCACCGAACCCGGACAGGGGGCCGGTCAGCGGGTGGATCCAGCCAATCGTGATGGTCTTGGTGGCGCCCGAGCTGGCGCCCTTGATACCGGAACTGCACGCCTCAAGGAGCCCGCCGGCCCCCACCGCGGCGGCGCCAGCGCCGACCGCGCGGAGCAGGCTGCGCCGGTTGATCCCGCCGTCTGGTCTGGTGCTGTCGGACGGCACAGTCTGGTCACTCATATGTCATCGATCTCCTCGTGAGGTCCTGTCGCAGAGGCGGGACCGCACCGCGGCAACCGAGCCGAAGCCAGTCCCCTCACCAGGGAGCGGCGGCTGACCGGCAGATCCTCGGTGGCCACCCCGCGCGCTTCCTGACGTTCCATTCCGTTCCCTCGACGTCGGCGCCCGCGTCACGCCGGCGTCCCGGGCCCGCCTCGAACCAACGCTCAGCTCAAGATCAGGTGCTGCGAGAAGCATAGCCAGTGTGCGCTTCGCGTACGACTATGCGCAATGCAGAAATTTATTCACTTGTGACGCATTCCCGCGAGGCCAGCCGTGGCGATCTGGCCATGCCTGCTCAGCCTCCGGGGCTCCCCGCGCTTCATCGCGCGCCAGACCGGGACGTTCTGCGGAGAACCTAGACTTGCCGGCGAGTACTGTCAACAATCTTGCGGCCTTTGCTCTCCAGCAGCGATCCGGGTACTGCCCCCTAGCGGTCGGCTACGTGGCTGCAACCGGCCAGGGCAGGCGTGGCACAGGGGAGGGACGGGTACCGAGACGCCGAGGTCAGAGCATCACGGATCGTTGACAATATCGCTCGCACTGGCTTACGTTGCCAGACGGAAGCCGGCGTACCTACATGTCGATGCGGCTGGTCCCCGCCCATCGAGGGGGCCGGGTGACGGCCCGCGACGTCACCGGCCGGTGGAGGGCCGGGTCCCGGCGGGCGGCCTGCGGACGGGAAGGAGCACCTTGCCGGAGGACCCGAAGCGGGCCGTGACCGAGGCCCTTCGCGCGGCCATACTGAACGGGGAATTCGCACCACGGCAGCGGCTCGTCGAGATCGACCTGTGCGAGCGCTTCGGCACATCCAGGTTCATCCTCCGCGCCGCCCTGCAGGAACTGTCGGCCCAGGGCCTGGTCGAGTTCCAGCGGAACCGCGGGGCCCGCGTCCGCGAGGTATCCCTGGCCGAGGCCATCGAGATCACCGAAATCCGCGTCCTGCTCGAAGGCCACCTGGCCGCACGCGCCGCGGAACGCGTCAGCAGGGCGGAAGCAGCCATGCTGCGCGGGATCGTCAAGGACATGCGCACCGCCGTCGCGAAATCGGAGCTGCTGGCCTATAGCGACCTCAACGCCCGTTTGCACGCCACGATCCGCGACATCGCGGCCCACGAGACGGCATCCCGTCTGCTCCGCCAGCTCCGTGACCAGACCGTCCGGCACCAGTTCTCGCTGTCCCTGGTGCCGGGGCGGCCGACTGTTTCACTGCCGCAGCACGAGACGATTGTCGCAGCGATCACCGCGCATAAGCCCGGCGAGGCCGAACAGGCCATGCACGAGCACCTGCAGAGCGTCATCCAGGCCTTTCAGGCGCTCTCCGCCGCCACGATGCCACGGTGACCAGCGCCGGCGCTGGGGTTCGCGACGGGCCGGGTCAGCTGGTGCGGCGCACGACGTAGTCGCAGAGCGCCTCGAAGGCCGCCCGGGCCGGGACGTCGGGCAGCCCGGCCACCTGATCGGTGGCGGTCTCCGCCCATTGCCGCAGGTCCGCGCGTGCCGCTGCCATCGCCGGGTGGGCGCGCAGCAGCGTGAGCGCCTCGGCATGCAGCTCCGGGTCGGTCAGGTCGGCCGAGGTGAGCAGCTGCCGGAGTCGCCCGCCCGCCGGGTCGGCCGAGCGCAGAGCGTGCAGCACCGGCAGCGACCGGACCCCTTCCCGCAGGTCAGTGCCTGGGGTCTTGCCCGACTCGGCCGAGTCGCTGGTGACGTCGAGGATGTCGTCGGACAGCTGGAAGGCCACCCCGATGGCCTGGCAGGCCGTGGTGACCCGGGTCACCACGGCCGGCGGTGCCCCGGCGAACATCGCCCCGAACCGGCCGGCGGTGGCGATGAGCGACCCGGTCTTGTCCCGCACCACCCGCAGGTAGTGCGCCAGCGGGTCGCTTCCCGGCGCCGGGCCTACCGTCTCGGCTATCTGCCCGCTGACCAGCTGGGTGAAGGTATCCGCCTGGATGCGGATCGCCTCGGCGCCCAGATCGGACACGATCCGGGAGGCGCGGGCGAACAGGAAGTCCCCGGTGAGGATCGCGATCATGTTGCTCCACCGGGAGTTCGCGCTCTCGTGACCGCGCCGGACCAGCGCCTCGTCCATCACATCGTCGTGATAGAGGGTGGCCAGGTGGGTCAGCTCGATGGCGACCGCGGCCGGCACGATCCGCTCATCGGCCGCGTTGCCGAACTGGGCCGCCAGCAGGACCAGGGTGGCACGGAAGCGCTTGCCGCCAGCGTCGATGAGATGCCGTGACGCCGACGCGAGCAGGGCCTCCTCGGTCTGCACCGCCGCCCGCAAGGCCTCCTCGACCTCGGCCAGGCCCGCCTTTACCTCCGCCGCCAGCGAGGTGTCGGCCAGCTCCACAGGAACAGCTGTGATCACTCGGGCTCCCAGTCGTCGTGCGCGCCGTGCCACCAGGGTGTCATGCGGCGGCGCGACCACCAAGACGCGGCCCGGTCATCAGCGGACGAACAGATGCGAGGCGGCATGGTTCGCCAGGTTCAGCAGCGGCCCAGGCACGATCCCGAAGACCAGGGTGGTGACCGCCCCAAAAGCGACCGCGGCGCCGGTGAACAGGCCGGGCCTGATCACGGCCGGGCCGTCCGGCGCGGGCTCGCTGAAGAACATCAGCACGATCACCCGCACGTAGAAGAACGCGGCGATCGCGCTGGACAGCACGCCGACGATGACCAGCGGCAGCGCCCCGCCCGCGATGGCCGCCTGGAAGACCGCGAACTTGCCGATGAAACCGCTGGTCAGCGGGATGCCGGCGAACGCCAGCAGGAAGAAGGCGAACACCCCGGCGACCAGTGGCGACCGCCGGCCCAGGCCCGCCCACTTGGACAGGTGGTTGGCCTCCCCGGCCGGGTCGCGCACCAGGGTCACCACCGCGAACGCGCCGATAGTGGTGAACCCGTACACGGCCAGATAGAACAAGGTGCTGGACAGGCCGGCCACGGTCGCGGCCACGACGCCGGTGAGCACGAAACCGCCGTGCGCGATGGAGGAGTAGGCCAGCAGCCGCTTGACGTCGGTCTGGGTGATGGCGATGATCGCGCCGGCCAGCATGGTGAGGATGGCCACCGTCCACAGGGCGGGCCGCCAGTCCCAGGTGAGCTGGCCGAACGCGACGTAGAACACGCGCAGCAGGGCGCCGAACGCGGCGACCACGGTGCACGACGCCATCAGCGCGGTCACCGGGGTGGGGGCGCCCTGGTAGACGTCCGGCTTCCAGCTCTGGAACGGCACCGCGCCGATCTTGAACAGCAGGCCGATCCCGAGCAGCGCGATGCCCGCATAGAGCAGGGTCGAGCTGCCCACGTCCGACCCGGCCGCGGCCGCGATCGCGCCCAGGTTCACCGAGCCCGCGTAGCCGTAGAGCATGGCCACGCCGAACAGGAAGAAGGCCGATGAGAACGCGCCGAGCAGGAAGTACTTCATGGCCGCCTCCTGCGACAGCAGGCGCCTGCGGCGGGCGAGCCCGCACAGCAGGTACAGCGGCAGCGACAGCACTTCCAGCGCCACGAACATAGTGAGCAGGTCGTTCGCGGCCGGGAAGAGCAGCATGCCGCCGACGGCGAACATGGTGAGCGGGTAGACCTCGGTGTGGCTGGCCCCGGCCAGCACCCCCTCCCGCTCCTCAGCGCTGCCGGGCACGGCGGCCGCCTGGGCCACGAAGTGGCCGCCCGCCTGCCCGGACTCGGCGAGCAGCAGCACGCTGGCGAAGGCGAGCACGCAGATGGTGCCCTGGATGAACAGCGTCGGGCCGTCCACCCCCACCGCGCCCATCGCCGCCAGGTGGCCGGGACGGCCGTGGGCGAACAGCGAGGACGTCGCGGCCACCACGATGATGAGCGCGAACGCCGCGGCCAGCCCGGCCAGGGCCAGCGCCAGCTGCACGACCCGGCGCCGCTGGCGGGGAACGAACGCCTCTACCAGCACACCGGCCACGGCCACCCCGAAGACCAGCAGCATCGGCAGCAACTGCCGGTACTCGATGCTGGGCGGGGTGATGGTGGTGACCGCGGCGAGCAGCCGCGGGTAGCCCGCGTGTGCCGGGACGATGGCGGCCGCTGCGAGCGCCGTCATGGGGCCACCACCTTCTTGATCACGATCACCTTGCCGCTCGCATTCTTGCCGGTATGGATGGCCAGCTCGGAGCTGGGATGGGGTGGCACCGGGTCGGTCGCATGCACCTGCACCAGCGTCCGGTGGACGGCCGGGTTGATGATGTTCAGCAGCGGCTGCGGGTAGACGCCGAACACGATGATCAGCGCGATCAGCGGCCCGACCGCCCACAGCTCCCTGGCCTTGAGGTCACTGAAATGGGCGACCTCGTCCCGGACCGGCCCGGTCATGGTGCGCTGGTACATCCACAGGATGTAGATGGCCGACAGGATGACCGCGATGGTGGCCGCCACCGCGGCCGCCTTGTACTTGGTGAACGTGCCGACCAGCACCAGGAACTCGCTGACGAACGTGGACAGGCCCGGCAGCGACAGGCCAGCCAGGCCCGCCACCAGGAACAGCCCGGCCAGCAGCGGTGCCACCTTCTGCACCCCGCCGTAGTCGGAGATGAGGTGGGAGCGCCGCCGCACGATCAGGAACCCGGCGATCAGGAACAGCGCGCCGGTGGCGAAGCCGTGGTTGACCATGTAGAGCGTCGCGCCCGACTGGCCCTGGCTGGTCAGCACGAAGATGCCGAGCGCGATCAGGCCGAAGTGGGAGATCGAGGTATAGGCGATCAGCCGCTTCATGTCCCGCTGGCCGATGGCCACGATCGCCCCGTACAGGATCCCGACCACCGCCATCACCAGCACCACCGGAGTGAAATAGCGGGCCGCCGACGGGAACAGTTCCAGGCAGTACCGGATCATGCCGAACGTCCCGACCTTGTCGAGCACACCGACCAGCAGCACGGCCGCGCCGGGCTGGGCCGACGTCGCCGCGTCGGGCAGCCAGGTGTGGAACGGCCACAGCGGCGCCTTGATCGCGAAGGCGATGAAGAACCCGAGGAACAGCCACCGCTGGGCGTCCGGGCTGAGCGCGAGGTGGATCAGCTGGCTGAACAGGAACGTGCCCTGGCGCCCGCCCTGAGTGGAGTACACGTACAGCGCGATCACCGCGGCCAGCATGAGCAGGCCGCCCAGCAGGCTGTAGAGCAGGAACTTCACCGCCGCGTACTGGCGCTGCCCGACACCGTAACTGCCGATCATGAAATACATCGGGATCAGCATGGCCTCGAACAGCACATAGAAAAGGAAGACGTCGGTAGCCGCGAAAATCCCGATCACCATCGCCTCGAGCAGCAGCATCCAGACGAAGTAGGTCTTGACGCTGTGCCGGGGCCGGGCGGGGGCGGGGGCCGCGCCGGCCGGGCCGCCATCATCGGCGGTGACGGGGGGCGGATCGGCGTCGTTCCACGAGGCCAGCACGACCACCGGCATCAGCACCGCGGTCATGCCGATCAGCACCAGCCCAATGCCGTCCACCCCGACCGCGTAGTGGATGCCGAACTGCGGTATCCACTGGTAGGTCTGGGTGAACTGGAAGGCGGGCCCGCCCGGCGTGAAGCTGACGATCATCCCGATCGTCACCGCCAGCGTGAGCAGCGACACCCCCAGCGCCGCCCGCTTGACGATGACGTTGCGGGCGTGGTTGTCGGCCTCGCTGGCACCCGCGGCGGCGCCGGGCATGACCGCCAGCGCCAGTGCGCCCGCGGCCGGGATCGCCATCGTGACGGTCAGCCAGGGAAACGTGCTCATCGCGATTCCGCCTCCCTCAGATCCGGACCAGCAGCAGCGCGCCCACCAGCAGCACCGCACCGATGAACATGGACAGGGCATAGGTGCGGACGAAGCCGGTCTGGATCCGGCGCACCCGTCCGGAGGTGCCGCCGACGGTGGCGGCGACGGTATTGACCAGGCCGTCAACGCCCCGGTTGTCGAAGTACACCGACAGCCGGGTCAGCCACTGGCCGGGCCGCATCAGCAGCGACTCGTTGACCGCGTCGCCGTACAGGTCCCGGCGGGCGGCGGTGACCGGGAACCGGGCGGCCGGGGCTGTGACGGGTACCGGGCGGCGCCCGTACAGCGCCCACGCGCCCGCGACCCCCACGACCGCCAGCCCTAGCGCCGTGATCCCGGCCGCGCTGAACACCGGCGGCTCGGCCGGGATGTAGCCGGTCACCGGGCCCAGGAAATGGGCGAGCCGGTCGCCGAGAATCTCGTACGCCCCGAAGGCAAATGCCCCGATCGCGAGCAGGACCATCGGTGAGGTCATGACCGGCGGCACTTCGTGCGGGTGGGCGTCGGGATGCCACCGGCGTTCCCCGGCGAACGTCATGAACATCAGCCGGGTCATGTAGAACGCGGTGAGGCCGGCCCCGATCAGCGCCGCCATCCCGAGGATCCAGCCGGATGTGCCCCCCTTGCTGAACGCGGCGTCGATGACCGTGTCCTTGGCGAAGAAGCCGGAGAACGGCGGGATGCCGATGATCGCCAGGTAACAGACCCCGAACGTGACGAAGGTGACCGGCATGACCGAGCGCAGCCCGCCGAAGCGGCGCATGTCCACCTCGTCGTTCATCTCGTGCTTGATGGAGCCCGCGCCGAGGAACAGGCCGGCCTTGAAGAATCCGTGCGCGAGCAGCAGCGCGATCGCGAACGGGTACCCGGGCGGCCCGAGCCCGGCGGCCAGGAACATGTAGCCGATCTGGCTCATCGTCGAGCCGGCCAGGGCCTTCTTGATGTCGTCCTTGGCACAGCTGATGATCGCGCCGAACAGCAGCGTCGCCGCGCCCACGATGGTGACCACCAGCCGGGCGGTCGGCGAGAAGTCGAAGATCGGGCCGGACCGGACGATCAGGTAGACCCCGGCGGTGACCATGGTGGCCGCGTGGATGAGGGCGGAGACCGGGGTGGGGCCCTCCATCGCGTCCAGCAGCCAGGACTGCAACGGAAGCTGGGCCGACTTGCCGCAGGCACCCAGCAGCAGCAGCAGGCCGATCGCGGTGGCAACGCCATGGCTGGCGTGGCCGATCTGGCCGAACACACCGGTGAAGGACACCGAGCCGAACTCGGCGAACATCAGCATGATCGCCAGCGAGAGGCCGGCGTCACCGACCCGGTTGGCGATGAACGCCTTCTTGGCCGCGACCGCCGCGGCCGGTTTGTACTGCCAGAAGCCGATCAGCAGGTAGGAGGTCAGGCCGACACCCTCCCACCCGGCGTACAGCGCCAGGTAGTTGTCGGCCAGCACGAGCAGCAGCATCGAGGCCACGAACAGGTTCATGTACCCGAAGAAGCGGCGCCGCTCGGGATCGTGCGACATGTAGCCGACGGCAAAGATGTGGATCAGCGAGCCGACCCCGGTGATCAGCAGGACGAAGCAGATGGACAGCTGGTCGAGCCGCAGCCCCACCGGCACGTTGAACCGCGCCACGTGGATCCAGGTGAACACCGTGAGTTCCCGGACACGCTGGCTGCCCGGGTAGCCGAGCATGGCCACGAAGGCGATCACCCCGTAGGCGAACGCGGCCAGCGGCATGGCGACACCGACCAGGTGGCCCCACCGGTTGGCCCGCCGCCCGCCGAGCAGCAGCACGGCCGCGCCGGCCAGCGGGAAGGCCAGCAGCAGCCACGCCGCACGCTGGACCCCCACGGCCGGCAGGACGGCCGTGCCCGGCACCACCGCGTGCAGGGCAGCAAGCTTGCCTGTCACAGCAGCTCCTCTGTGTCGGCCCGGGGGAAGGACTCCCCGGAGCCAGCCGGAGTCAATACTTCAGCAGGTTCGCGTCGTCGACCGACGCGGACCTGCGGGTACGGAAGATCGTCATCAGGATCGCCAGCCCCACGACCACCTCAGCGGCCGCGACCACCATCACGAAGAACGCGATCACCTGCCCGTCCACCGTGCCGTGCAGCCGGGCGAACCCCACGAACGCCAGGTTGACCGCGTTCAGCATGAGCTCGATGCACATGAAGATGACGATCGCGTTCCGGCGCACCAGCACCCCGACCGCGCCGATCACGAACAGGATCGCGGCGAGCGCGACGAAGTTTCCCGGGCTCATGGCCTGTCATCCCCCTTCCCGTCGGCCTCCGCTGGTTCACCGGGCGGCAGGCCTGCCTGGCCGCCGCCTGGCACCGGCTGGCCGCCGCCGCGCCGGGCCAGCACCGGGCTGACCGACAGCTCGGCCGGGCTGCCGTCGGGCAGCAGGGCTGGGAAGTCCACCGCGTTGTGCCGGGCGTAGGTGCCCGGCCCGGGCAGGGGCGCCGGGTGCGGGCCCGCCATCCGCTGCTGGGACAGGTCCCGCTGGGTCGGCTTGGGGCTGGTCCGTTCCCGGTGGGCCAGCACCATGGCCCCCAGCGCGGCGGTGATCAGCAGCGCGCTGGTGACTTCGAACGGGTAGAAGTAGCGGGTGAAGATCAGGGTGGCCACCCGCTGCACGTTGAACGCCCCGTAGTTGCCGCCGGCCGGGCTGGCCGGGCCGATCGCGGCATGGCCGACGATCAGGATCAGCAGCACCAGCAGCGCGATCGCGGCCAGCCCGGCCCACAGCCGCTGGCCGGGGATGGTCTCCCTGGTCGCGTCGATCGCCGTCACCCCGACGATCATGAGGACGAACAGGAACAGCATGAGCACGGCGCCGGTGTAGACGATGATCTGGACGAACGCCAGGAACGGCGCGCCCGCGGTCGCGTACAGGACGGCCAGGCAGAGCATCACCACGGCCAGCAGCACCGCGCAGTGCACCGCCCGCCGGGCCATGATCATGCCAATCGCGGCCGCCACCGAGACGATCGCCAGCACCCAGAACAGCACCGACGTGGTGTCCGCCTGGACGTGACTGGCGGCCAGCAGCTGACCGGTCATCCCGGCTCACCCGCCTGCTCCGCGCCCGGCCCGCCGTCCGCGGTCCCGGCCCCTGGCGTCCAGTCCGCCACCTCCTGCGGCTCGCCC
This sequence comes from Streptosporangiaceae bacterium, assembly GCA_036522155.1. Lineage (GTDB taxonomy): Bacteria > Actinomycetota > Actinomycetes > Streptosporangiales > Streptosporangiaceae > UBA9676. The sequence goes on along the minus strand of DATDGI010000227.1, from coordinate 49,163 downwards.
GCGTAGCCCTCGGTGGTGTCCGCATCGCTGGCCGGGTGCGTCGGCGTGGCCACACCGGCCGCCCCAAGCCCGTAATAGTCGCGTTCGGTCTCCCCCAGCAGCATCGGGTGCGGTGGCGCCGTCATGTCCGGCTCCAGCGGCGCGAGCAGCTGCTCCTTGGTCCAGATCAGGTTCTCCCGGCTGGTGTCCGCAATCTCGTAGTCGTTGGTCATGGTCAGCGCCCTGGTCGGGCACGCTTCCACGCACAGCCCGCACAAGATGCAGCGCAGGTAGTTGATCTGGTAGACGGAGCCATACCGCTCACCGGGCGAGTAGCGCTCCTGCTCGGTGTTGTCCGCGCCCTCCACGTAGATGGCGTCAGCCGGGCAGGCCCAGGCGCACAGCTCACAGCCGATGCATTTCTCCAGCCCATCCGGCCACCGGTTGAGCTGGTGACGGCCGTGGTAGCGCGGCGCGGTCGGCCGCTTCTCCTCTGGATACTGAACGGTATCCACCTTCTTGAACATCTGCCGGAAGGTGACCCCGAAGCCCTTGACGGGGCCGAGGAACTCAGGCACCGGTGACCTCCTTGACGGAGCCGGCGGAGCTGGCGCCCGGCTCCCCGGCGGGGATCACCACGCCGACTCCGTGGTAGTGGGGCAGGTCCAGCGGGGGGACCGGGAAGCCGGCGCCGGCCGGGTGGCCGCCCGCCGGGCCGGCCGCGGCCTGCTCCTCGGCCGGCTCGGCCGCGGCCCGGCGGCGGCGTTCCGCCGATACGTCCGCCGACCAGCCGAGCAGCAGCAGCACCGCGAGGATGCAGCCGCCGACGATGTACACCGGGACGCTGCCGCCGTGCTGGCGCCACACCCGGATGGTGGCGATCATCAGGATCCAGGCGAGCGAGACCGGGATGAGCACCTTCCAGCCGAGCGTCATCAGCTGGTCGTACCGGATCCGGGGCAGCGTCCCGCGCAGCCAGATGAAGCAGAACAGCAGGATTCCGACCTTGCCGAGGAACCACAGCACCGGCCACCACCCGGTGTTCGCGTCGGGCCAGATCGAGATCGGCCACGGCGCCCGCCAGCCACCCAGGAACAGCGTGGTGGCCAGCCCGGCGACCGTGGTCATGTTGATGTACTCGGCCAGGTAGAACAGGGCGAACTTGAGCGAGGAGTACTCGGTGTGGAAGCCGCCGACCAGCTCGCCTTCGCCCTCGGGCAGGTCGAACGGCAGCCGGTTGGTCTCGCCCACCATGGTGATCAGGTAGACCAGGAACGACGGCAGCAGCAGCACCGCGAACCACGACGGGTAGTGCAGCGTGACCCCGAACAGGCGGAACGGCGCGCCGTGCGCCTGGGCGGTGACGATCGCGGTGGTGGACAGCGACCCCGCGTAGAGGAACACCGCCACGAAGGACAGCGCCATCGCGATCTCGTAGCTGATCACCTGCGCGGACGAGCGCAGCCCGCCGAGCAGCGAGTAGGGCGAGGAGGATGACCAGCCGGCCAGCACGATCCCGTAGACCCCCATCGAGCTCATGGCCAGCACGAGCAGCACGCCGACCGGCAGGTCGGCGACCTGGAGCGGGGTGCGGACCCCGAAGATGGAGACTTCCGGCCCGAACGGGATGATCGCGAAGCTGATGAAGGCCGGGATGGCCGCGATCGCGGGCGCCGCCCAGAACAGGAATTTGTCCACGCCCCGGGGGACGATGTCTTCCTTCAGCGGCAGCTTGATGCCGTCCATCAGGGACTGGAGCAGGCCGAAGGGCCCGGCCCGGTTCGGGCCGGGCCGCTGCTGCATCCGGCCGATGACCCGGCGCTCGGCCCAAATCATGAACAGGGTCACCAGCATCAGGAAGGCGAACAGCACCACGACCTTGAGGACGATCATCCACCAGGGCTGGCCGATGAAGCTGGCCAGCGTGGGGTCGGGCGGCGGCGGCGCGCTGGCGGCGGCGTGTCCGGCCAGCGCGGCGCGGGCGGCGGGCATCATGCGCACGGCAGCGGCCAGGTTGCTCATTGCGGACTCCTCAGGGTCACCAGCGTGCCGTGGCCGGCGCCGAGCTGGCGGCGGATCTCGCAGTCCCGGGCGTGGGTGGGCAGCCAGACCACCCGGTCGGGCATGGCGGTGACCTTGACATCCACGGTGATCTCGCCCTGCCCGGTGGACACCGTGACCGGGCGGCCGTCGGCCGCGCCCGCCTCGGCGGCCGTGGCCGCCGACATCCTGGCCACCACCGGCCGGGCCGTGCCCGCCAGGAACGGCTCGCCGTCGCTCATCCGGCCGGTGTCAAGCAGCTCGTGCCAGCTGGCCAGCACCGCCTGGCCGGGCCCGGGGTCGGGAGCCGGTTCGGTGTGCGCGGCTGGCGGCCTGGCCTCCGCTCCCTGCCACGGGCCGAGGCGGACCAGTTCCCGCCGGGCGGCCGCGGCGTCCGGCAGCCCCAGGTGCACGTCCATCTCGTCCGCGATCCGGCCCAGCACCTGCAGGTCCGATTCCACGCCCGGCACGTCGAACACGGCGCCGAACGTGCCCGGCCGGCCTTCCCAGTTCACGAACGTGCCGGGCTTCTCGGTCACCGCCGCCACCGGCAGCACCACGTCGGCCCGGTCGGTGATCGCGCTGGCCCGGATTTCCAGGCTGACCACGAACGGGGTGGCCGCCAGCGCGTCCAGCGCGGCCTGCTCGCCGGGCAGGTCACCGGGGTCGAGGCCGGCGATGAGCAGGGCCTCAAGGTCGCCGGCCGCGGCGGCGGCGAGGATCTGGCTGCCGTCCCGGCCCGGTCCGGCGGGCAGCGAGCCGACGCCCCACACCCGGGCCACCTCGGCCCGGGCCTGCGGATCGGCCACCGGCCGGCCCAGCGGCAGCAGGCCCGGCAGTGCGCCCGCTTCAATCGCACCCCGCTCGCCGGCGCGCCGGGGCACCCAGGCCAGCCGGGCGCCGGTCGCCGCGGCCAGCGCGGTCACCGCGGATAGCGCGCCGGGCACTTCGGCCAGCCGCTCGCCGGCCAGGATGACCGCGCCGTCGCCGGCCAGCGCCTGCGACGCCGCCTGCTCGGCCTCGCTGAGCCGCTTCCCGGCGGCCAGCCTGATGAGCGCGGCGGCTTCGGTGCCCGGGACGGTGGGCAGCAGCGTGCCGCTCATCTTGGCCAGCCCGCGGCTGGCGAACGGGGCGAGAGAGTAGACCGCGACCCCGGCCTCCCGGGCCGCCTTGCGCAGCCGCAGGAAGACGATCGGGCACTCGTCCTCGGGCTCGAACCCGGCCAGCAGCACCGCCGGCGCCCGCTCCAGGTCGGCGTAGCTGACCGTCACGTCCCGCCCGGCCACCTGCGCGGCCAGGAACTGGGCCTCCTCGGCCGAGTGCGGCCGGGCCCGCAGGTCGATGTCGTTGCTGTCCAGCGCGATCCGGGCGAACTTGGCGTAGGCGTAGGCGTCTTCCAGGGTGAGCCGGCCCCCGGTGAGCACCCCGGCCCGGCCGCGCGCCCGGGCCAGCCCCGCGGCCGCGGCGGCGAGCGCCTCGGGCCAGGACACCGGTTCCAGCACCCCGCCGGCGTTACGCAGCAAAGGTGTGGCCAGCCGGTCCGGCTCGGTGGTGTAGGTGAACGCCCAGCGCCCCTTGTCGCAGTTCCACTCCTCGTTGACCCGCGGGTCGTTGCCGGCCAGGCGGCGGGTGACCTCGCCCCGCCGGGAGTCGGTGCGCTGCCGGCAGCCGGCCGCGCAGTGCTCGCACACGCTGGGCGTGGACCGGAGGTCGAACGGCCGGCTGCGGAACCGGTAGGCGGTGCCGGTCAGCGCCCCCACCGGGCAGATCTGGACCGTGTTGCCGGAGAAGTAGGAGTTGAACGGCATGCCGTCGGCGGTGCCGATGTACTGGTCAGGGCCGCGCTCGAAGAAGTCGATGAAGGGGTCGCCGGCGATCTGCTCGGAGAACCGGGTGCAGCGGGTGCAGGAGATGCAGCGCTCCCGGTCCAGCAGCACCTGGCTGGAGATGGCCACCGGCTTGGCGAACGTGCGCTTGCCGTCGGTGAACCTGGTGTCGCCCTGGCCGGCCGACATGGCCTGGTTCTGCAGCGGGCACTCGCCGCCCTTGTCGCACATGGGGCAGTCGAGCGGGTGGTTGATGAGCAGCAGTTCCATCACCCCCCGCTGCGCCTTCTCGGCCACGGCGGAGGTGAGCTGGGTGCGCACGGTCATGCCCTCGGTGCAGGTGGTGGTGCACGAGGCGAGCGGTTTGACCTGGCCTTCCACTTCCACCAGGCACTGCCGGCAGGCGCCCGCCGGGGCCAGCAGCGGGTGGTCGCAGAACCGGGGGATCTGCAGCCCGAGCAGCTCGGCGGCGCGGATCACCAGCGTTCCCCTTGGGACGGTGATCTCGAAGCCGTCGATGGTGACGGCGACACCGTCGGTCACCGGCGCCACCGCGGCGGCGTCGTTGATCTGGGTCATGGGGTCAGCCCTTTCCCGGCACCGTTGGCCCAGGCGGTGGCGGCGGCCGGGTCGAACGGGCAGCCGCCCCGCTTCTGGTGCTCGAGGTATTCCTCCCGGAAGTACTGGATCGAGGAGGCGACCGGGCTGACCGCGCCGTCGCCCAGCGCGCAGAACGCCCGGCCGAGGATGTTCTCGCAGATGTCCAGCAGCTTGTCCAGGTCCTCCTCGGAGCCCTGGCCGTGCTCCAGCCGCTCAAGCACCCGGACCATCCAGAACGTCCCCTCCCGGCACGGCGTGCACTTGCCGCACGACTCGTGCTCGTAGAACTCGGTCCAGCGCAGGACGGCCCGGACCACACAGGTGGTGTCGTCGAAGATCTGCAGCGCGCGGGTGCCGAGCATGGAGCCGGCCGCGCCGACCGACTCGAAATCGAGCGGCACGTGCAGGTGCTCGTCGGTGAAGATCGGGGTGGACGACCCGCCGGGGGTCCAGAACTTCAGCCGGTGCCCGGCCCGCACGCCGCCGGCCAGGTCCAGCAGCTCCGCCAGCGTGATGCCGAGCGGGGCCTCATACTGGCCGGGCACGGTGACGTGCCCGCTGAGCGAGAAGATGCCATACCCCTTGGACCGCTCGGTGCCCATGCCGACGAACCAGGCCGCGCCGTTGGCCACGATCGACGGCACGGACGCGATCGACTCGACGTTGTTGATCACGGTGGGGCAGGAGTAGAGGCCCTCGACCGCCGGGAATGGCGGCTTCAGCCGGGGCTGGCCGCGGAACCCTTCCAGCGAGTCGAGCAGCGCGGTCTCCTCGCCGCAGATGTACGCGCCGGCCCCGGCGTGCACCACGAGTTCCAGGTCATAGCCGGAGCCGAGGATGTTCTCGCCCAGGTAACCGGCCGCGTACGCGTCGGCGACCGCCTGCTGGACCCGCCGCACCACGTGCAGGATCTCGCCGCGGATGTAGATGAACGCCTTCGCCGCCCGGATGGCGTAGGAGGTGATAATGGCCCCCTCCACCAGCAGGTGCGGGGTCGCCATCATCAGCGGGGTGTCTTTGCAGGTGCCCGGCTCGGACTCGTCCGCGTTCACCACCAGGTAGTGGGGCTTGCCGTCGCCCTGGGGGATGAACCCCCATTTCATGCCGGTCGGGAAGCCGGCCCCGCCGCGGCCGCGCAGGGACGATTCCTTCAGCGCCGCCACGATGACCTCTGGCTGCTGCCGCAGCGCCTTGGCCAGCGCCTGGTAGCCGCCGGCCCGGCGGTAGCCGTCCAGCGTGAACGAGTCCGGCCGGTCCCACTGGTCGGTGAGGACCGGGGTGAGCACGCCGCTCACGGCTGGCCCTCCCCGCTGCTGGCGGGCCCGGTGCTAGCCGGCACGGTGCTAGTGGGCACGGGCGGTGCCGTCCAGCCGCGTTCCCTGGCTATCCGCAGGCCAACCAGCGAGGGCTCACCGGCCTGCGGGCCGTCGGCTGCCTGCCCGTCGGGGAATCCGGCCAGGATGCGGGATGCCTCCCGCCAGGTGCACAGCCGCCGCGGGCCGCGGGCGGGCGAGACGTCAGCGCCGGACCGCAGGTCATCGACCAGGGCGCGGGCGGTTTCCGGGGTCATATTGTCGAAGAACTCCCAGTTGACCATCACCACCGGGGCGTAATCACAGGCGGCGTTGCATTCCACGTGCTCGAGGCTGACCTTGCCGTCCGGGGTGGCCTCGTTGTCGGCGACCCCCAGATGCTCGTGCAGGCTGGCCAGGATCTCGTCGCCGCCGAGGATCGCGCACAGGGTGTTGGTGCACACACCGACGTGGTACTCACCGATCGGGTGCCGCTTGTACATGGTGTAGAAGCTGACCACCGACGCCACCTCCGACTCGGCCAGCCCGAGCTGGCCTGCGCACCAGGCGATGCCGTCGTCGGATACGCAGCCCTGCTCGGCCTGGACCAGGTGCAGCAGCGGGAGCAGGGCGGACCGCGAGCGCGGGTAGCGGGCGATGATCTGGCCGGCGTCGGCGTCCAGCCGGTTGCGGACCTCGTCGCTGAACGCCATTACCGGTCGACGCCTCCCATCACGGGGTCGATGCTTGCTACCGCGGCGATCACGTCCGCGATCATGCCACCCTCGGCCATGGCCGAGACGGCCTGCAGGTTGGTGAACGATGGATCGCGCAAATGCACCCGGTACGGCCAGGTGCCGCCGTCGCTGACCACGTGACAGCCCAGTTCCCCGCGCGGGGACTCGACGCTGGCGTACACCTGGCCGGGCGGCACCCGGAAGCCCTCGGTGACGAGCTTGAAGTGATGGATCAGTGCCTCCATCGACTGGCCCATGATCCTGGCGATGTGGGCGGGTGAGTTGCCCAGCCCATCCGCGCCGACCGCCAGCTGCGCCGGCCAGCCGATCTTGGCGTCGGTGATCATCACGGGGTCATGGGCCGGGCGCTTGGCCGCCAGCCGATCCACGCACTGCTCGATGATCTTGAGCGACTCATCCATCTCGTCCATCCGGATCCGGTACCGGCCATAGGCGTCACAGGTATCGGTGGTGGGCACGGCGAACTCGTAGGTCTCGTACCCGCAGTAGGGCTGGCTCTTGCGCAGGTCCCAGGGCAGGCCGGTGGACCGGAGCAGCGGGCCGGTGACCCCCAGCGCCATGCAGCCGGCCAGGTCGAGATAGGCGATGTCCTTCGTCCGCCGGGCAAACAGCGGGTTGGCGTCCAGCAGCGCCCGGATCTCACCGAGCAGCGGGGGCATCACCCCGAGGAACTCGCGCAGCCGCTCCAGCGCACCGGACGGGAGATCCTGCGACACCCCGCCCGGCCGGATGTAGGCGTGGTTCATGCGCAGCCCGGAGATCAGCTCGAACACGTCGAGCACCTTCTCCCGTTCCCGCATGCAGTAGAGGAAGACGGTGGTCGCGCCGAGTTCCAGGCCGAAGGTGCCGATCGCGGTCAGGTGCGAGGAGATCCGGTTGAGCTCCATCATCAGCACCCGCAGCACGGTGGCCCGCGGCGGCACCTCCGCCTCGATGCCAAGCAGCCGCTCCACGGCCAGGCAGTAGGCGGTCTCGTTGAAGATCGGCGCCAGGTAGTCCGCCCGGGTGCAGAACGTCACGCCCTGCGTCCAGGTGCGGAACTCCATGTTCTTCTCGATGCCGGTGTGCAGGTAGCCGATCACCGGCCGCAGTTCGGTGACGGTCTCGCCGTCCAGGGTGAGGATCAGCCGGAGCACGCCGTGCGTGGACGGGTGCTGCGGCCCCATGTTGACGACCAGCCGCTCCTCGCCCGGCCGGTCCCCGGCCTCGTCCGCGGCGGCGACCACCTCGTCCCAGTCCTGCCCGCTGACGTGGTAGACCCGCCCCTCGGTCTCGGTCACGCCTGCGACCTCCGCTCGTCCGGTGGCGCGGTGCTGGCCCGGGGGAGCGACCCCCCGGAACCCCCCGCGCGTGCCGCCATACCGGTCATGCGTAGGACCTCCGCTCGTCGGGCGGCGGCACGTGGGCGCCGCGGTACTCGACCGGGATGCCGCCGAGCGGGTAGTCCTTCCGCTGCGGGTGGCCCTTCCAGTCGTCCGGCATCTCGATCCGGGTCAGCCCCGGGTGGCCGTCGAAGACGATCCCGAAGAAGTCCCAGGTCTCCCGCTCGTGCCAGTCACAGGTCGGGTACACGCGGGTCAGCGAGGGGATCCTGGGGTCGGCGTCGGGCACGCTCACCTCCAGCCGGACCCGCCGGTTGTGGGTGATGGACAGCAGCGGGTAGACCGCGTGCAGCTCCCGGCCGGTCTCCCACGGGTAGTGCACGCCGCTCGTGCCCAGGCACAGCTGGAACGCCAGCGACGGCTCGTCCCGCAGCACCTCCGCCACCGTGATCAGATGCTCGGCCCGCACGTGCAGGGTGAGCTCGCCCCGGTCCACGACCACCTTCTCGACCGCGTCATCGAACTCGGCGCCGGCCTGCTTCAGCCCGCTGGCGAGCTGGTCGGCGAGGTCGTCGAAGTAGGAGCCATACGGCCGGGGGCTGTCGGGCACGGCCGGCCGGCGCACCCGCAGGCCGCCATAGCCGGAGGTGTCGCCGGTGGTGTGGGTGCCGAACATCCCGGACCGCGCGACCGGCTCGGCCAGCCGTTCCTGCCCGGCCACCGCGGGCCGGTTGTCCGGCTCGGGCTGGTTCTCGCCGGTCATGCCTGGCTCCCCGGCTCGGGACGGCCGGAGCCTGACACCAGCGGCAGCCGCCGCAGGCTGGCCTGCTCCAGTTCGGCGATCTCGGCCTCCCGGTTCACGCCGAGCTTCATGTTCTGGATCTTGTCGTGCAGCTTGACGATCGCGTCCAGCAGCATCTCCGGCCGGGGCGGGCAGCCGGGCAGGTAGACGTCGACCGGGACGATGTGGTCGACCCCCTGCACGATCGCGTAGTTGTTGAACATGCCGCCGCTGGATGCGCAGACCCCCATCGAGATGACCCACTTGGGGTCGGCCATCTGGTCGTAGATCTGCCGCAGCACCGGCGCCATCTTCTGGCTGACCCGGCCCGCCACGATCATCAGATCGGCCTGCCGCGGCGTGTTCGAGGCCCGTTCCATGCCGAACCTGGCCAGGTCGTGCCGCGGTCCGCCGGTGGCCATCAGTTCGATGGCGCAGCAGGCGAGCCCGAACGTGGCCGGCCACACCGAGCTCTTGCGCGCATAGCCGGCCAGCTTCTCGACCGTGGTCAGCAGAATGCCGCTCGGCAGCTTTTCTTCCAGCCCCATCTGCCTAGTCCCATTCCAGCCCGCCGCGCCGCCAGACGTAGGCGTAGGCGACCAGCACCGAAGCGATGAACAACACCATTTCGACCAGCCCGAAGACGCCGAGCCCGGTAAAGGTGACCGCCCACGGATACAGGAAGATGATCTCGATGTCGAACAGGATGAACAGCATCGCGGTCAGGTAGTACTTCACCGGGAACCGGACGCCAGCCGGCTGCTGGGTCGGTTCGATCCCGCACTCGTAGGCTTGCAGCTTGGCCCGGTTCCATCGTTTCGGGCCCGCCAGCGAGCCCATGACCAGTGAGAAGACGGCGAACACCGCCGCCAGCGCGGCCAGCACCAGGATCGGCACATACAGGCTCAGCACGCCGTGCCCTCCCTTCTCGTCTCCTTCGCCGCCAGGGCCGGCCTAGGCCGCGGGCGTGATCCTGGACAGCGCGTTGATCACCCGGTCGGCCGAGTCACCGCCACGCGGCTCGGTCAGGTTGGCCAGCAGTTTCATGGTGAACCGCATGACGGTGGGCCGGGGCAGGCCATGCCGGGTCACGAACTTCATCAGCCAGGGATGACCGATCGCACCGACGAACTTGCGCCCGAGCGTGTAGTAGCCACCGTAGGCATCTTTCAGCGCCCGCGGGTAGCTCTGCAGCACCAGGTCCGCGCCGGCTTGGCCCGGCCGGCGCAGCGCCTTCGCGATCACCCGGGCGGCGGTCTCGCCGGACTCCATGGCGTAGGCGATGCCCTCGCCGTTGAACGGGTTGACCATGCCGCCCGCGTCGCCCACGAGCAGCAGGCCCCGGGTGTAGTGCGGGGTGCGGTTAAAGCCCATCGGCAGCGCCGCCCCGCGGACCGGGGTGGTCCGGTTCTCCTCGGTGTAGCCCCACTCGGCGGGCAGGTTCGCCAGCCAGCGGCGCAGCATCGCCCGGTAGTCGACGCGCTGGAAGGAGGCGCTGGTGTTGAGCAGGCCCAGGCCGACGTTGCTGGTGCCGTCGCCGACGCCGAAGATCCAGCCGTAGCCGGGCAGCAGCGCGTCGCCGTCCCAGAGGTCGAGCCAGGTCTCCAGGTAGTCGTCGTCGTGCCGCGGGCTGCGGTAGTAGGTGCGGATCGCCACCCCCAGCGGCCGGTCGTCCCGCTTGCGCAGGCCCATCGCCAGCGAGAGCCGGGACGAGTTGCCGTCCGCGGCCACCACCAGCCGGGCCCGGTAGGTTTGCTCGCTGCCCTCCTCGTCACCGGACGGGCGGGCGGTGACGCCGACGATCCGGCCGCTGTCGTCAAGGACGGGGCCGGTCACGGTGACGCCTTCGTGCAGCCGGGCACCGGCCCGCTGGGCGGCGCGCACCACCGTCTCGTCGAGGCCGAGCCGGCTGCGGACCAGCCCATAGCCCGGGTAGCTGGCCAGCTCCGGCCAGTCCAGCTCGATCCTGACCCCGCCGCCGATGATCCGGAGCCCCCTGTTCGGGAACCAGCCGTCCTCCGGTTTCAGCGGGATGCCCATGCCGGCGAGCTGCTTCACCGCCCGAGGCGTCAGGCCGTCGCCGCACACCTTCTCGCGCGGGAAGGTGCTCTTCTCCAGCACCAGCACGTCCAGCCCGGCCCGGGCGAGGTGATAGGCGGCCGACGACCCACCCGGCCCGGCCCCGACCACGATGACGTCGGCATCGTCATCCCCGGCCCGGGCATGAGCGAACGCCGCGGGGGGCACAGGCTGCGTCACCGAATCTGTCCTGACTGTGTCGCGAGGCACTGTCGCATGCAGCAGTGTCTTGTGAAGCAGTTCACAAGTGCTTTCTCTCCGGAGTGTAGACCGTTCCCGTTCCCGGCATCGATCCGCCCCTCAGGCCAGCGGACGACCGCGGCGGTGCGCGGATCCCCCGTTGGTATCACCCTTGGTTTTGGCTTGCTGCCGCTAACCGGGACGGCGGGCGGCGTGCACGGTCACCACGCCCAGGGTCAGGTCACGCCAGCGTACTGCCGACCATCCGGCGGCGCGTATCCAGCGGGCGAGTTCGGCCCGGTCCGGCCATTCCCGGATCGACTCGGCCAGGTACTCATAGGCGTCGCCGGCCGATGACAGCCGGCGCGCGACCGCCGGCAGCGCCGCCATCAGGTAACGGCCGTAGAGCACGTCCAGCCGGGGTGAGGGCAGGTGCCCGAACTCGCAGATGACCAGCCGGCCGCCCGGCCTGGTGACCCGCAGCATCTCGGCCAGGGCGGCGTGAGGGTCGGCCACGTTACGCAGGCCGAACGAGATGGTGACCGCGTCGAACGCCTGGTCGGCGAACGGGAGCCGGAGCGCGTCGCCCGCCACGAACCGGACCGGCCCACCGGGACGCGCCGGCTGGCGGCCGAGCCGGGACGCGCCGGCCTTGAGCATGCCCAGCGAGAAGTCGCAGGCCACACAGGCGGCGCCGGACGCGGTGAAGGTGACCGACGACGTGCCGGTGCCGGCGGCCAGGTCGAGGATCCGCTCGGAGTCCCGGGCGGCCACCGCCTTCGCCACCACCCTGCGCCACCAGCGGTCCTGGCCGAGCGAGAGCACGTCGTTGAGCAGGTCATAACGGCCGGCCACCTGGTCGAACATGGCGGCCACCTCGGCTGGCCGCTTGTCCAGCTGCGCTCGGCTCATGCGTCAACCCTGGCACACCCCACGCTGGTGCCGCCAAGCGGCGGCAGGTCCCGGCCTGAGGCTTCAGAGCAGATCGGGGCGCTGCCAGGGCTCACCGAGCACATGGGTGGCGAGGAAGGCGAGGACCGCCTGGTACCAGACGGTGGCGTGGCCCGGGGTGAGGATCCAGTGGTTCTCGGTCGGGAAGTACAGGAACTTCACGTCCGGCGACCCGTTCGGGCGGCTGGTCAGTTCCGACCAGAGCCGCAGCGCCTCGCCGACCGGGACCCGGTAGTCCTTGTCGCCGTGGATCACCAGCATCGGGGTGCGGATCGCGGCCAGGTGATAGTGCGGCGAGGTGGCCTGGTAGCGGTCGGCGCGGGTCAGCGGATCCCCGAAGTGGCGCCGCCAGAAGGCGGGCATGTCGGTGGTGCCGAACATCTGGTCCAGCGCCCACAGGCCGGCGTGGCTGACGATGGCCTGGAACCGGTCGGTGTGGCCGGCGATCCAGTTCGCCATGTAGCCGCCGTAGGAGCCGCCCATCGCCGCCGTCCGCTCCGCGTCGATGTCGGGCCGGGCGACGGTGACGTCGGTGATGGCCATCAGGTCAGCGAACGGCCGCTCGCCCCAGTCGCCGTGCCCGCGGGCGACGAAGTCGTGCCCGTAGCCGCTGGACAGGCCGGGATCGGGCAGCAGCACGGCGTAACCCTGGGCCACCATCAGCCACGGGTTCCACCGCCACGACCAGGCGTTCCAGCTCATCCGTGGCCCGCCGTGCACCCACAGCAGCAGCGGCGCCGGGTGCTGTACGGACGCGCTGGCCGGCAGCGCCAGCCAGCCCCGGATCACCGTGCCGTCGTCGGCGGTGGCCTCCACCTCGGTCAGCCGGCCGGGCAGTTCGGCCGGCCCGGCCGGGCTGGGCAGGAACTGCGGCGGGCTGCCCGGCTGGCTGAGGTCGAGCCGGACCGGCACGGGCGGGCTGTCGATGGCCGAGCGCAGCGCGTAGAGGTAGCGGCCGTCCGTCGACGGGCACAGGCTGCTGTAGGCGCCGTCGTCAGTGGTGAGCCTGGCCGGCGTGGTGCCGGCCAGCCCGGCACGGAACACTGGGCACCGGCCGTGGTCGTCGGCGGTGAAGTAGACGGCCTGCGAGTCGGGCGCCCAGGCGGCCTCGGCCGGCCGCCGGTCCATCCCGGCCATCAGGTCGCTGGCCTCGCCGCCGGCCAGCGGCACGACCAGCAGGGTCGCCTCACCGGGCCGGTCGTAGGTGTCGTGGGTCACCGCGGCGCAGACCACCAGCCGGCCGTCCGGCGAGATGTGCGGCTCGAAGTAGTCACGGCCCGGCGAGGCCAGCAGCACCCGGCGGTCACCGGTGGCGGTGTCGATGACGGTCAGTTCTTCCCGCATGTCGCCGTCGCCGTCCGAGACCGTCCAGCCGGTGACCGCCATCGAGCCGTCCGGCGCCACGTCGGCGGACTGCTCGTCGAGCGCCCGGCCCGGCTGCGGGGTCAGATCCCGGGGCGGCCCGGCCAGCCCGCCGTTCGCGGCCGTGGCCGTCATCAGCCTGGGCTCATCCGGGCCCAGGTCGTGATCCCAGAACCGAACCGGCGCGGCCTCGTGCAGGATCGCCGTCACCCCGGCGTCCTTGCGCTGCTGGCGGCGGCTGGCGTCCTCGTCCTGCCCGGCCGCCCCGGCCAGCATCGGCGACATGAACACCAGGTCCGGGCGGCCGCGGGCGGCGGCGACCCGGCTCACCCCGCCCGGCGGGGAGGAGATCCGGCGGGCCTCGCCGCCGCCGGCGGGCAGCAGCCACAGGGCCGGCTTGGGGTCGTCCCCGTTCTTGTCCGCCGTGGCGGCGGCCAGATCCGGCCGCCGGGAGACGAACAGCAGCGACCCGTCGGGCAGGAACACCGGGCTGTCCTCACCCAGCGCCGACTGGGTCAGCCGGGTGGGCGCGGCGGCGTCCGGGCCGGGGTCGGTGGGGATCCGCCAGATCGCGGAGCTGAACTTCTTGCCATCCGGGTCCGGCTGCTGCACGCTCGCCGCCAGCCAGGTACCGTCCGGTGCCAGCCGCAGGCCGGTCAGCCGGGGGATCGCGATGTAGCCGGCCAGATCGTCGAAGGGCGTCACCGGGGATCTTGCCCGGTCAGGGTGCTGCGCGGCGTTGGGCAGTGTCATGCGCACCATTTTTGCTGGTCCGCTCACCAGGTGCCAGCGCCGGTGCGCTACCCGGCGGACCGCGGCGGTCAGTGACCCCGGCCGGCGGCCCCGGTCCGGCGGGGCACGGGCAGGGCGACCAGGATGAGCATCGCCACCAGATACCAGGCGTACGGGCACTCGACGGGGGCATCGGTGACCGGCCACCACAGGGAGATCGGCGCGGTGGCGATGTCCCGCAGGAAGTGCGCGGCCAGGCCCCACGCCGTACCCGCGGCGATCGCGGTGACGCTGGTGGCGGCCGGAGACCCGGAAACCCTGGCCCGGCGGCGGGCCGCCAGCGCGATCGCGGCCGACAGCACGACCACCCACAAGGCATGGGTGTACGGCCGCGGCGTCCCGGCCGTGAGCACGGGCGAGCCGAACTCCAGAGGCAGGTGGTCCACGTCGATCGCCACCGAGGAGATCAGCATCGCCCGGGTGAACGCGGCGCAGGGCGGGCGCCCGCGCCACCGGCTCAGCGCGCCGAGCACGACCATCGCGGTGGCGAAGTGGCACGGCTCGTCCACCAGGCCACGCTCCAGGAAGGACAGCCGGTGCCACTGGACGAAGTGGTCGGTGAGTGCGATGGCCGCCACCAGGCCGAGCGAGACCCTGCGGGACGAGCTGGCCCGGACCAGCCACGTGGTGATCGGAGGCTGGGCGCCCGGTCGCGGCCGCTCACCCGCACGATCGGGGTTCGCGCCCGGAGCCGCCGCCGGGTCAGAGTGCCTGTAGCGGATCTGTGCCCTGGCTGGCCAGCGAGCTTGCGGTCGTTTCCCGCCGCGTCCGGCCATGTATCCCCCACACGGTGATCCGCCAGAGCGCCTCTAGCACGATCGCCCTGCTCATCTTGCTGACTCCGTACTCTCGCTCAACGAATGTAATCGGAACCTCGACGACCTTCAGGCCAGCACCTACCGCTCGGAGCGCCATGTCGCCGCGCGGCCGGCCACCGGCTACTGGTTAGTGACCCGGAGGCATGCGGGCCACTGCCCGCCGGAACGCAGCCACAGCGGCCGGGCTTCCCTCCAGCCGGAAATCACCCTTCGCGTCGCGCACGTCGAACCAGGCAAAGCCGAGCAGCCCGGGCGTGTGCTCGACACCGGCAAACAGGTCGCGAACCGCGGTTACCTTCATGCCCGGCAGGGCGCCGGTCTCAGTGATGAGCGTCGGCTGCGTGGTGAAGCCGCGGACCGCACGCAGCGTCGGCCCGAACGCCGATACGAAGGTAGCGCCGGTCGCCGATCGTGGCCGGCGCCAATAGCCGTCCATCCCCACCCAGTTCACATAGGAAACGCCGGGCCAGTATGGACGGATCGGCACCCCGAGCCGGTTGATGACATTCACCGTCCACACCCACGTCACGTTGGCAGCGCCGGCTGCGGCGAACAGGCCGTGGATGCGCCGCCACGCGGCGACGAACTGCGCTGGAGTGGCGTGCCCCGGTCCCCACCGCTCCCACGAGCCGTTCATCTCCGCGCCGAAGGTGATCGCCACCGGTGCCCGGTAGCGGGCGACCGCGCGGGCCTGCGTTGCAATGTAGGCGTCCGAGCGCCCCGCTGCGATGGCCGCGAGCGGGACAGTGCTGGGCTCCCACGAGACCATCGGCAGCGCACCTGCGGCGCCCAGCGCGTGCGCGGTTCCCATACGAAGGCTGCGCCCCCACGGGACGTAATACTCGTCGAGATTCGGCCGCGCGCCGACCATCGCTGCGAAAGCATCGAGGCGGGCGACGGTCGGCGCTGAGGTGATGACGCCGAGATAGCGCAACCGGTTGTGGCTGACCGCCGGATGCGCTGGCGCGGATGCTGCTGGCGGCGGTACGTAGTGGGCTGCATCCCGGACCGCCTTGACGCAGCCGACGGTACCAGCGAGGGCAGCGACCAGGCACAACAGGGTTATCTTGCGACGGCCGGTCATGGGCGTGATCACCGTTTTCCTGCCCTGCCGCCCAGTCCACGAGGAGTAGTGGCGCCCGAGTATCCACTCCCGGACGAAAGCGCACAGGTAGAGCCACTTGTTGTAGTAGTTCACGACCAGGTACGGGAAGTAGCCGAGCACAGCGTCCTTCACCCCAACGACGGTCGCCACCAGGAACGTCGTGATGACAGCGTGAACGCCGAGCCACACCGCGAACGAGAACGCCAACCGGTAATGGCCGGTGGCTAAGGTGACAGCCAGCACGGTCTCGTAGATGAACAGGCAGCACAGGTCAAACAGGGCCGTCCAGACCACGAGCATCGACCGCCAGTGGAGCAGCTCGCGGCGGTACTTGGCCATGTTCTGAAAGTAGCCAGACGACCAGCGGCGCATCTGCGACCGGTAGACCTTGAAGGTCTCCGGGTCGTAGGTGTATGCGAGCGCTTTGCCCGCGTAGCCGAGCTTGTACCGGGCGCGGTGGAGTGCCCACGTGGCATCCATGTCGGCACTGATCAGACCGCCGGGAAAGCCACCGACGCTCTTGATCGCCTCGGTCTTGAATACGTAACAGGCACCGGTAAGGACCTGGATGCGCCCCACCTTGGCCTGGCAGAGCCGCCACCAGCGGCGCCCGAGCGCGTAGGCGAACCTCCTCGCCCGGATGAAGAACCCCCGTGGCTGGATCGGCAAGATCGTCGCGCAGGTCGCGTCGAACCCTTGCTCGATGTCGGCGATCATCAGCTCGATGCAGCTAGGGGTGGGGATGGTGTCGCCGTCGAATCCGACGACCAAATCGGAGCGGATGTCGAACAGGGCCGCGTTCTGTGACATGGCCTTGTCCTTGTAGTCGACCTCCAGGACCTTCGTCGCGCCTGCCGTCCAGGCTGCGCGGGCGGTGTCGTCCGTGCACGAGTCGGCGACCACGATGATGTCATCGAGTGGGTAGGGCTGCTCCACGCACGCACGGACCAGGTCGTAGACGGTGGCGGCCTCGTTGTGAGCTGGGATCAGTACGGTTGCCGTGAAGCGGGCTGCCCGCGGCGTTGTGCCGCCTGGTGCTTGCGGGCCCGGCGGCGGCCAATCGCCGTAGCTGCTGTCGCGATCAGCGCGGCCGCCGTGAGGATCGCCGACCCGATCCCAGTGTGAACGTCGTGGTACATCTGTGCTCCCAGGTCTGGTGATCGTGAGCGGCCGCGTTCCGGCGACAGCCTGAGCGAGATTGACTAAGGCGGCAACGCCGGCCTGCTGGCTGGCGTCTCTTTCTGCCGCCTGTGAAAGCTCCTTCAACTCCTCCGGTCCGGCGTACGGAGCGGGCGCCGGTAAGGACGCAGAGTCATCTTTGATATTCACGATGGGAGCCTCCATGTCATGCCAATGCCTCACTCCGGTCTAGAGGCCGAGGCTTAGGGTGTGTTCTGGGCGCTCTACCGAGTATTTGGTACAGGCGAATAACGCCCGCTGTCAGGGGGGCTAAGCCGTAATGAAGGATGGCCTTGTGAGGCGGAACCTGCCGACACAACGACCCGACCTTGGCGTTTGGCAAGGTCGATTTAGAGAAGGACATAAGATGTCCGCGCGATGAACGGCCGACTAGGTGCCAGGCATAGTCCGTTCTCCCTCCCTGCGGTAACCGGCAGTGCCATTGGCCCAGCCGCCCGGAAATGTCATCGGCGACATGTGGCCCGCAGAGATGTGACGCCCCGAGTGGGCGGGCGGATTACCGGGATTCGCCTCGCTCGCCATTACCTGACCAGATCTTTACAGTTACGCTGAGTCATCCTAATTACGGAAGGTAGTCCCAGCACTACAAACAGATAGCGCCAGCCGCCGCCGGGATCGGGGGCCAAGCAGGCCACCCTCAGTGTGACGGAGGTCACAGTGAGCCAGCCCGGGCCACGAGCCCCCGGGAGGACGCTTCGGGACGACCGGCGTCAATGGCCTTCGGTGATCATGGCGGCGCCGACGGTGCCGTTGGTGGCCTCATCGATGACGATCAGGCCACCGGTCTGCCGGTTCCGGCTGTACGGGTCGCAGAACAGCGGCTGCGTCAGCCGCAGCGTCACCCGGCCGATCTCGTTCAGGCGCAGCCGGTCGATGCCTTCCTCACGGTGCAGGGTGTTCACATCGAGCCGGTAGTGCAGGTCCCGGACCAGCGCCTTCACCGTGCGGGTGGTGTGCTTGACGATGACCCGGCTGCGCGGCGTCAGCGTGGCCGAGTCCGACATCCAGCAGACCATCGCCTCCACGTCCTGGGCGACCATCGGCTGGTTGTGCGGCCGGCAGATCAGGTCGCCGCGGGAGATGTCCAGATCGTCGGCCAGGACCAGGGTGACCGACATGGGCGGGAACGCCTCGTCCACCGGCCCCTCGGCGGTGTCGATCCGGCTGATCCTGGTGGTCATGCCGGACGGCAGGTGCATCACCTCGTCGCCGGGCTTGAGCACGCCCCCGGCCACCTGGCCGGCGTAGCCGCGGTAGTCGTGCAGCTCCGGATGGGTGGCCTGGTGCGGGCGGATGACGTACTGGACCGGGAACCGGACGTCGATCAGATTGCGGTCCGAGGCGATGTGCACGTGCTCCAGGTGCCGCAGCAGCGGTGGCCCGTCGTGCCAGGCCATGTTCTCCGAGCGCTGGACCACGTTGTCGCCGTGCAGCGCGGAGATCGGCACGAAGGTGAGGTCGCCGATGTCAAGCTTGCTGGCGAACGCGCTGAACTCATCGCAGATGTTCTCGAAGACGCCCTGCTCATAGCCGACCAGGTCCATCTTGTTGACCGCCAGCACCAGGTGCGGCACCCGCAGCAGGGTGGCCAGGAACGCATGCCGCCGGCTCTGCTCGGTCAGCCCGTTCCTGGCGTCGACCAGGATGATCGCCAGGTCGGCGGTGGAGGCCCCGGTGACCATGTTCCGGGTGTACTGGATGTGCCCGGGGGTGTCGGCGATGATGAACTTCCGCCGGGGGGTGGCGAAGTAGCGGTAGGCGACGTCGATGGTGATGCCCTGCTCCCGCTCGGCCCGCAGCCCGTCGGTGAGCAGCGCGAGGTTGGTGTAGTCCTCGCCCCGGGCCCGGCTGGTCCGCTCCACCGCGGCGAGCTGGTCCTCGAAGATGGCCTTGGAGTCGTACAGCAGCCGCCCGATCAGGGTGCTCTTGCCGTCGTCCACCGAGCCGGCCGTGGCCAGCCGCAGGATGTCGGTGTGCCGGGCCGGCCCGTGGCCTGCCGCCGGGCTGTCCGCGCCGGTCACGTTCGGCATCAGAAGTACCCTTCTCGCTTGCGGTCCTCCATGGCGGCCTCGCTGGTGCGGTCGTCGGCCCGGGTCTGGCCGCGCTCGGTGATCCGGGTGGCCGCTATCTCGGCGATGACGTCCTCGATCGCCACGGCCGCCGACTCGACCGCCCCGGTGCAGGTCATGTCCCCGACGGTGCGGTAGCGGACGGTGGCCCCGAACACCGGCTCGTCATCGCCCCGGGCGATGTAGGGGTTGTCGGCCAGGAGCATCCCGTCCCGCTCGAACACGCTGCGGGCGTGGGCGAAGTAGATCGACGGGAGGTCCAGCTCCTCCCGGGCGATGTACTGCCAGATGTCGAGCTCGGTCCAGTTGGACAGCGGGAAGACCCGGATCTGCTCGCCCATCCGGATCCGCGTGTTGTAGATGTTCCACAGCTCAGGCCGCTGGTTCTTCGGGTCCCACTGGCCGAACTCGTCCCGGAAGGAGAACACCCGCTCCTTGGCCCGGGCCTTTTCCTCGTCCCGGCGCGCGCCGCCGAACACCGCGTCGAACCGGTGGTCGGCGATCGCGTCCAGCAGGGTGACGGTCTGCAGCCGGTTCCGGCTGGCCCAGCGGCCGGTCTCTTCCGCGACCCGGCCCGCGTCGATGGATTCCTGCACCGAGGCCACCACCAGCCGCACCCCGGTCTCGGCTATGCGGCGGTCCCGGAACTCGATCACCTCGGGGAAGTTGTGCCCGGTGTCCACGTGCATGACCGGGAACGGGATCCTGGCCGGCCGGAACGCCCGTTCCGCGAGCGCGAGCATGACGACGGAGTCCTTGCCGCCGGAGAACAGCAGCACCGGCCGCTCGAACTCGGCGGCGACCTCGCGCATGACGTGGATGGACTCGGCTTCCAGCACGTCGAGCTGGGAGAGCGAGTAGTCGGAACGCGTCAATGGCATCGGGGGGACTCCGGGTTGTCGGGCAGGGCGCCCAGGTGGCGGCACCCTATTCAGTTGCCGGTGGGCGCACGTCGCCGATCGCCGCCAGCAGGGCGCCGGCGAGGGCCTCCGGGCAGATCAGGATATCCGGCTGCCAGGGTGAAGCCTGGTTGTATGCCAGCTTCGAGCCGTCCAGCCGGGACGCGTGCAGGCCCGCGGCCATCGCTACGGCCACCGGCGCCGCCGAGTCCCACTCGTACTGGCCGCCGTCGTGGACGTAGGCGTCAGCCTGGCCCAGGATGACCGCTGCCGTCTTCGCCCCGGCCGAGCCCAGCGGCACCAGCGCCGCGCCCAGGCGGGCGGCCAGCGGTGCCAGGAAGGCCGGTGGCCGGGTGCGGCTCACGACGATACGCAACGGCTGGCCGCCCGCCCCGGCCGCGATCTCCGGCCCGGCCCGGCTGGGTGGCTCGGCCGTGGACAGGATCCGGTTCTGGGCCGGCAGCGCTACCGCCCCCGCGGCCAGTTCGCCGCGCTCCCACAGGGCCACGTGGACCGCCCAGTCGGTCCGGCCCGGCTCGCCGTACTCCCGGGTGCCATCCAGCGGGTCCACGATCCACACCCGGTCCGCGGCCAGCCGGGCCGGGTCATCCTTGCCTTCCTCGGAGAGCAGGGCGTCGCCGGACCGCAGGCGGGCCAGCTCGGCGGCGAGGAACTCGTGCGCGGACCGGTCACCGGCCCGGCGGAGCTCATCCGGCTCGCGGTCGCCCGCGCGCAGCGCCAGCAGGCGCTCACCCGCCTGCGCGGCGAGTTCCCTGGCGAGTTCGTGGTCGGGCCGCAACGGGCGGATTCCCCTCATTGGCGTCGGAGGTGGCACAACCTGACCAGGCTAGCCGTCCCGGTGGCCCGCCCGCACCAGACCGCGTGCACCATCGAGCCAATTCGGTTTTCATGAGCCGGGCAGGCGCAGCAACGGCACATTACCGCCATTACGCTACCGGTCGGTGGTCTTCCGCTTATCACCGGCGTGTCCACTCATAAGAGTCAGCCGGTATAACCGCGGCGCCGGCGCTGGCCATCGGCCGCTGCGAACCCACTGAACTGCACGAACAATCAGAAAAGAGCTCGGCAGCCGGTCGGTGCGGTTTATCCTCGCCGCCGGATTGGCATACTCCGCACCGGGGGACCGTGGGGTGCCTGGGATAACATTCCGGCAGCGCGCCGGTGGCTCCGCGGAAAAGCCAGCTTGGCCTGTCTCACCCGGCGGGCGGGGCTGGGACTGGGCTTTCTTTAAGCCTGCGGGAGCATTTCTTTCCCGCGGTGCTGAGCGATCTGACGATGAGGTGCCGCCGGTGGCAGGACACGAATCGGAATCCGGGCCCGCGGGCAGCGGGCTGCTGGGAACGCTGGAGGCGGGCAGCGGGCGGCCAGGCACGCTGCAGGCGGGCGGCCGTCACGCCGGGCCGCCGGGCGGGCGGCACCCGCTGGCCCCCACCCGCGGCCGGTGGTCACGGTGGCGGCCGCGGGTGGCCACCGGCGGCCGCCGGCGGTCACGCTGGCGTCTGGCCTGGCGGGTGACCATGATCAGCGTGGTCGTGCTGACCGTCGTCCTGGCCGGCCTGGCCACCGGCGTGTACCTGATGGCCAGCAGCTACCTCCACAACGTCCACCGGATCGGCAACCCGTTCGCGTCGATCCCGGTGGCGCAGCGCCCGGCCCGGCCCCGTGGGCTGGCCGGGCAGGACGTGACCTTCCTGGTCGGGGGGCTGGACACCCGGTCGGCGGTGCCGACCACCGGCCGCGGGGCGCGCAGCGGCATCCGCGGCCGCACCGACACTCTGATGCTCGTCCACCTGATCGCGGGCGGGCGCGGCGCCTACGTGGTGTCGATCCCCCGCGACTCGTGGGTGCCCATCCCCGGTTACGGCCGCGGCAAGGTCAACTGGGCCTACTTCTTCGGCGGCCCGTCGCTGGCCGTCCGCACCGTCGAGCGGCTCACCCACGTGCGGATCGACCACGTCGCGATCATCGACTGGGACGGGTTCAAGGCGGTGACCGACGCCCTCGGCGGGGTGACCATCGACATCCCGGCCACCTCCTACGACCCGGCGAACGGGACCACCTGGACGGCCGGGGTCCATCATCTGGACGGGACCCAGGCGCTGCTGTACGTGCGTGACCGGTACGGGCTGCCGGCCGGGGACTTCGACCGCGAGCGCCGTCAGCAGAACTTCCTGCGGGCCGTGTTCACCCAGCTCAGCCGGGAGGCGTCGCTGTCGGACCCGCTGCGGCTGAACTCGCTGATATCCGCGCTCACCCAGGCGGTCAGCGTGGACAGCACGCTGGGCGCCGGCGAGATGACCCACCTGGCCCTGGGCCTGCGCGGGCTCAGCCCGCGGAACGTGGTGTTCGCGACCGTGCCCTACACCGGCACCGGCTGGGCGGGCAGCCAGAGTGTGGTGTGGCTGAACCGCTCACTCGACCGCGGCTTCTGGCACGCGTTCGAATACGACTCGCTGCCGGCCTTCATGCGCGCCCACCAGCTCAAGAGACTGGGCACGACCACGCCGTGACCCGCCTCAGTCCTGGCGCACCGGGGCGCCGGTACCGGTCGCCACTCCGAGGGCGCGGAACCCCCAGCCGGCCTCCCGCCACTTCCCCGGGTCGAGCACGTTCCGGGCGTCGATGATGTTCCGCCGGGCCACGATGGTCTCCAGGCGGCCGGGCGTGAGCGCGGCGAACTCGGGCCACTCGGTGAGCAGCAGCACGACCTGGGCGTCCCGGGCAGCCTCATCCAGGCTGCCGGCGTAGCGCAGATCCGGGCTGACCCGGCGGGCGTTGTCCATGGCCGCCGGGTCGTAGACGGTGACCCGCGCCCCCATGCCGGTGAGGATCTGGGCCACGTCCAGGGCCGGCGAGTCGCGCACGTCGTCGGAGCCGGGCTTGAAGGCGGCGCCGAGGACGCAAACCGGGACCCCGGCCAGGTTCCCGCCCGCCAGCTCCTGGGTCAGGTCGGCGGTGCGGGCCCGGCAGCGCAGGTTGATCGCGTCCACCTCGCGCAGGAAGGCGAGCGCCTGACCGGCCCCCAGTTCCTCGGCCCTGGCCACGAAGGCGCGGACGTCCTTGGGCAGGCAGCCCCCGCCGAACCCGAGCCCGGACCGCAGGAAGGACCGGCCGATCCGCTCATCCGCGCCGAGCACGTCGGCCAGGGCGCGGACATCACCGCCGGCCACCTCGCAGATCTCGGCCATGGCGTTGATGAACGAGATCTTGGTGGCCAGGAAGGCGTTGGCCGCGGCCTTGGCCAGCTCGGCGGTCTCCAGGTCGGTGAGGATGAACGGGGTACCGTTGGCCAGCGGCTTGGCGTAGATCTGCCGGAGGATCTCCTCGGCCCGGCCCGAAGTCACACCCACGACGATCCGGTCCGGCGCCAGGGTGTCGGCGACCGCGTTGCCCTCCCGCAGGAACTCGGGGTTCCAGGCCAGTTCCGCGCCTGGATGGGCGGCAGCCAGTTCGGCGGCGAGCCGCCGGGCGGTGCCGACCGGCACGGTGGACTTGCCGACCACCAGGCAAGGCCGGTCGAGCAGCGGGGCCAGCGCCGCCACACAGGCGTTCACCTGGGACAGGTCGGCGCGGTTGCTGCCCGGCTGCTGCGGCGTGCCGGTGCAGATGAAGTGCACGTCACCAAAGGCCGCCGCCTCCGGGTAGGACGTGGTGAACCGCAGCCGCCCGGCACTGAGCACGCTCCGCAGCAGGTCGCCGAGGCGGGGCTCAAAGATGGGCAGTTCCCCGTCGTTGAGCCGGTCCACCCGGCCGGGGTCGGTGTCCACCCCGAGCACGTCGAACCCCAGGCTGGCCATACAGGCCGCGTGGGTGATGCCCAGGTACCCCGCGCCGAGCACGGTGAGGTGCAATTCAGCGCCCATCCACCCTTCCTCCCCACCCGGGCCAACCCGGACAGATTTACCATATCGGCGGGGACGTGGCGTGGGCGGGCGAGAAACTGAAGCGGGGCATCCTGCCCAGCGAGCGCACCCGGCTGGCACCGGGCGGCCGCGGCGGCCCGGACCGGTGGCTGCCCCAGCACCACCACCGCAGCGGCCGTGTCAGGACCCAGAGTAGCGCTGCCACCACTGACGGATATTACCGGCTCATGGGCCGGAGATGGGGCAGCTGGTCCTATCGGGCCGATGTCCGGCCCGGGACGCCCGGATATGCCGGGAGAAATCCGGGATAGCCGATTCTCCCGGAGCCGGCCCGGCTGGGGGCATCCGCGCCGCAGTGCCGCCACGGCCCTACTAGGCTGGCAAAATGTTGCGCCGTCTGGCCACCAGCCGGTGGGTCAAGCTCGCCGTACTCGCGGTGGCGCTTGGCTTCTGCGGCTACGGGCTGGCCACGCAGCGTGCCGACGTGGCCAAGGCGCTGCACCAGCTGGTCTGGGGCTCGGTCGCGGGCGCGGTCGTGGCCGGCATCGTGGGCCTGGGCTGCATGATGCTGGCCTGGCGCACGGTGGTCTCTGACCTGGGCTCGCACCTGCCACTGCGGGCCGCGACCCGGGTCATGTTCATCTCCCAGCTCGGCAAGTACGTGCCCGGCGCGGTGTGGGTGACGGCCGCGCAGGTCGAACTGGGCCGGGCGCACCAGGTACCCCGCCAGCGGTCGGCCACCGCCAGCGTGCTGGCCATGCTGATCACGCTGGCCACCGGCCTGCTGGTCGCCGCCGCGACGCTGCCGCTCAGCTCGGGGAACGCCGTCCGCCACTACTGGTGGGCGCTGGCGCTGGCACCGCCCGCGCTGGTTGGCCTGTACCCGCCGCTGACCAACTACGTGCTGAACCGGCTGCTCCGGCTGGCCCGGCGGCCGCCACTGGAGCGCCGGCTGAGCGGGGCCGGGATGGCGAAGGCGGTCGCCTGGTCGCTCCTCGGCTGGGGTTTCTTCAGCGTGCACGCCTGGCTGCTGGTGGCCGACCTGACCGGAAAGGGCATCAACGTCCTGCCAATCGCGGCCGGCGCCTATGCGCTAGCCTGGTCGGTCGGCTTCGTCCTCATCCCCTTCCCCGGCGGGGTGGGGCCACGGGAACTGGCCTTCATCGCCGCCCTGGCGCCGGTCATGCCCCGCGGCTCCGCGATCGTGGTCGCCGTCGTCTCCCGGCTCGTGCTGACCATCGCCGACCTGGCCTGGGCCGCACTCGCGTTCGCACTCGGCCGCGGCACCCGGGCGAAGCCCGCCGGCCAGCCCGCCGAGCCCGGCTCCGGGCCGGCGCCCGCCCCGGTCACCCCGGTCCAGGACACCGTCCCCGGATAGGCCGGGCTAGCGGCCGCCGTCCGCGACGGCGGCCGGGTCCGGTGCCCGCTCGCTGAGCAGGAACAGGGCGTAGGCGGCCAGGCTGGAGTCGTCGGTGACGGCGCCAGAGCGGATCATCGCCTCGAACTCGGCGCGGGGCACCCAGCGGTGCCGCAGATCCTGCTCCTCCACCTCCAGCTCGGCGCGGCCGTGGCTGAGGCCGGCCGCCACGAAGACGTCGAACCCCTGGTTGGCCAGGCCGTTCGCGCAGTGCAGATGACCGAGATGGCGCATCTCGCGGGCGGTGATACCGGTCTCCTGGCGCAGCTCCTCCCGGGCCAGCTGCTCGGCGTCCGTGGCCGGGACCAGGCCGGGGAACGTCCCCTGCGGGAACTCCCACAGCCGGGCCCGCACCGGGTAGCGGTACTGCTCGACGAGATGGAAGCCGCCATCCTCGACCGGGATGATGAGCGCGAAGTCCGGCTTCTCGATGTAGGAGTAGATGCCCTCCGAGCCGTCAGGCCGCCGGATTCGGTCCTCGCGCACACGTAGATACGCGGTCTCATACGCGACCCGGGTCGCCAGTTGCTCGATGCGCTGCCCAGCCGGCTCCTGCACAGGCTCACCCCTACCCCGACGATGTTCCCCGTATATCGCGGACCAGTGCCCGCGCTGACGGTCAGCCAGCGGCCGCGATGGCCTTGGTGACGGCCGTCAGGTAATCGTCCCAGAGCGGCCCGGGGTCGGCCGGGCGGGCACCCTGGCGGAGCCTGGCCAGCATGCCCGGCTGGTAGAGCAGGCCGATAGCGCGGGCCAGGTCGGCGGCGTCGCCGGGGGCACACAGCAGGCCGTTGACCCCGTCCGTCACGGTGGCGGCGATCGAGCCCGCCCGGGTGGCGATCACCGGGACGCCGTACTGGAACGCCAGCAGTGGATTCTGCGAGGCGGTGGCCGACCGGTAGGGCAGCACCAGCGCGTCAGCCGTGGCGAACAGGGCTGGGATGTCCCCGGCCGGGACGTAGCCCTCGGCCAGCCTGACCCGCTCGGCCAGCCCCAGGTCGGCGATCAGCCGCAGCAGGTCGTCCCGGCCGTCCCAGATCTCGCCCGCCACGATCAGCGCCACCGGCGGGCTGGCCCCGGCCAGCGCCCGGAGCAGCACGTCAAGGCCCTTGTACGGGCGGACGATGCCGAAGAACAGAAGCCGGTGGTGCGTGGATTCGGGGGGTGGCGCGCCCGCCGGCCCGGTCGGCGGCGGGCCGGCCAGCGCGACCCCGGGCAGGTGCGGCGGCATCACCGTGGCCTGCACCGGGGCGGAGGTCAGGCTGGCCGCGACGGCCGCTTCTTCGTCCGAGTGCACGATCACCGCGTCCATCCGGCGCAGCAGGGCCGCCATCAGCGGCCGGTCGAAGGCGCGGCCCTCGTGCGGCAGCACGTTGTGGCACAGGGCCAGCACCGGGCAGCCGGCCGCCCGGGCCAGGGTCAGGTAGGCGGGCACCTGAATGGGCGTTACCACGCACAGCACCAGCGCGTCGAACCGCTCCCGGGCCAGCCGGCGGCCGGTCCGCCACCAGCCGTCCGGCCGGTACCAGGCCAGCACCCGCTCGGTGGCGCCGAACAACGGGAGTTCCGGGGTGTCCACCGTGAGCTGCCCGGGATACAGCAGTTTCGGGTACTGCGCGGTCCAGGACAGCAGGAGGACCTGGTGGCCCGCGGCTGAGAGCCGGTGGGCGAGAGCCGTTGTGTGCTGTGCCGCCCCGCCCTTGTACGGATGGGCGGGCCCGACGATCGCGATCTTCACCGGGCGCGGGCCGGCCGCCGGCGGGTCACACGTCCCCCCGGGACCGGACGATCAGGTCGGCGAGCAGCGCCAGCGTGGCGATGATCAGCCCGCTCACGAGGATCAGCACGGTGTTGACCGCCACTCGCAGCGGATGCACGGCGAGGTCGAAGATGCCCTTGGCGATGCCGAGGCCGATGAGGGTCAGCGCGAGCGGCATGAGCACCTTGAGCGGGTTGAAGTACATCACCATCCGCAGCACCTGGAGCACGTAGCGGTAGGCGTCCCGGACGAATTTGAACTTCGACGTGCCCGACCGCTTGGCGTAGTCGATCGGCACGTACAGCACGTCATGCTGGTTGGACAGGAACGCGATGGTGATCGTGGTCACGCAGGAGAACCCGGGCGGCAGCAGCCGCAGGTAGGGCAGGGCCACGTCCCGGCGAAAGGCCCGCAGCCCCGAGTTCAGGTCCGGGATCTCGGCGTTGGTGAGCACCTCGGCCAGCTTGCGGATGAACCACTTGGCCGGCACCCGCAGGAACTTGTGGGTGCCCTGCTCGCTGGTCCGTGCGCCCACCACCTGGTCGAGCGCCGGGTCCTTCTCCAGCATCTGGACCAGCTCAGGGATCCGCTCGTTGGGGTAGGTCATGTCCGCGTCGGTCCACACCACGATCTGGCCCCGGGCCTGCTGGGTGCCGATCCGGCGGACCGTGCCGGAGCCGCCGTTGCGGTGAAAGTGGACGATCCGCAGATGCGGGAACGTGGGCGCGGCCTCGTGCAGCCGCTCGAGCGTCCCGTCGGTGGAAGCGTCGTCGAAGGCGACCAGCTCGTACGGGTACGCGCTGGCGTCCATGGCCGCGCAGATCCGGGCTACCTCGGTCGTGACGTGGTCCTGCTCGTTGTAACAGGGCAGGACGATGGTCACAAAAGGATCTGCCAAGGAGGTATCGCTCACGGGGGCAGAGACTACTCGGGGTTGGCCGGTGGCGGCGTCCATACCGGGCAGCGGCCCGCTGGCTGGCGCGGTCACCGGCCCGGCTCCGACATCCACACGTCCATCGTGAACGGCAGCGTGTTCCTGGGCGCGACCAGCCGGGTACGGGCGTCCTTCTGGCTGCGCAGCGCCATGACCTGGCTGACCGGGCCACCGTAGGGGGTGAGCAGCGCCGGGCTGGACGCCAGCAGCACCGGCCGCCGCCCGGCCTGCTCGATGCCCCGGACAACCGCCGGGACCGCCCCGGGCTGCGCCACGCCCGCCGCCGGGTCGCCGCACATGCCCCGGATGACCTGGGCTAGCCGTTGGGTGATCTCGCTGCTGATGATGACGACCGAAGCGCCCGCCGGGATCGCCGCGCACATCCGGTTCACCGCGCGGATCTCACCGGGGTAGGAGACCCGGGTCGCCAGCCCGTTCGCGACCAGCCGGATCCCGGCCGGGCCGCCGGACTTCAGGCCAAGGCCGTAGGCGGTGATGGCCCCGGGCAGGAGCAGCACCGCCGCGCAGGCGGTGGCCAGCCCGGCCCGCAGCACCCGGTCATAGCCCCGCTCGCGGAGCCAGCCGACCAGCCAGGCGGACGCCCAGACGGCCAGCAGGATGAACCCGGGCAGCACGCCCGGCACCAGCCGCCGGCTCGCCCATGGGTGGTTGGGGGTGATGGCCGGCCGCAGCAGCACGGTGACGATGATCCAGCCGAAGACCATCAGCGGCAGGATCCACGACGGCGCCCGGCCCTGCAGGCAGCGGCGGGCGAGCAGGGCGGCGCCGAGCGCGCCGAGCAATACGGCGGGCACGCCGAGGTACCAGAACACCCAGTCCAGGCTCCGGGCGAAGTAGGGCGCCTGCGAGGCGTGCGCCAGGTGATGCAGCCGGGGCACCGGCTCCAGGTAGGGGCGGACCGCCAGCGCGGCCAGCACCGCGAACGGCAGCACGGCCGCGGCGCTGAGCAGCCAGCCCCGCACCGGCGGCAGCCCCCGGTCCCGGAAGACCAGCACCGCCAGCGCCGTGCCGACCACCACCACCAGCGCCAGGCCCACCAGCGGGTCGAGCGACCCGGCGAGGTGGGCCAGGTACGGCCGGGACAGCAGCACGCCGTCGGCCAGCCCGAACAGCCCGCCGGCCAGCAGCCCGCCCAGCAGCGGCCACGCCTGCGGGCGGCGGCCGATCAGCAGCAGCCCCGCGAATGGGATGACCGGCAGGATGTCGCTCAGCCCATCGATCCGCACCAGCAGGGTGAGCCCGAGCGCCAGGCCACCCAGCGCGGCGACCACCTGGCTGGCCCGGCCCGCGCCGGGCCGGGCCTGGCCGGCCTGCTCCGCACCGTCCCGGCTGGTGGTGAGCGCATCGATCACCAGGCAGAGCCCGCCGAGGAACAGGATCTGGGCGAGCGGCTCGCTGTAGGTGGACCGGCTGGTGAACTGCTCCGGCATGGTCACCGCCAGCGCCAGGGCGGCCAGCGGCGCCCAGCGCGGGCCGGTCAGCCGGGCCGCCAGCCCGCCGAACGTGAGCACCGCGCACGCCCCGAGGACCGGCGCGATCGCCACCGCGGCGCTCACCCCGCCCAGCCAGAACCCGCCCGCCAGCACCATCGGCAGGCCCGCCATGAACTGCGGCACGACGGTGTGGCCGACCTGGTAGAAGGCCAGGCCGCCGAACTGGAGTGCCTGGTGGGCGGCGCCGAAGGCGGCGCGCTGCTGCGGGATCGGCAGCGAGCCATGCCTGGCGATCCAGGCGCCGAACTGGACGTAGGACGCTGGGTCGCGCGCGACGATGATCTGCTGCGAGTGGTAGATCATCTGCTGGACGCCGAACCCCACGGCCACCGCGATCACGCCGCCCGCGGCCCACCACGGCGTGGCGCCGCCGTCCCGGCCGGGGCCGGCCAGCCCGGTCGGCCACCGGCCGGGCAGCCAGCGCAGGCCGAGCACGACCAGCACGACCGCCAGCGGGACCGACAGCACGAGCATGAGCACGGCGGTGAACCCGCCGGCCAGCAGCAACGGCAGCCCGGCCAGCAGCCAGGCCATGGCCAGCAGGGCGGGCAGCACCGACAGCCGGGCCATCAGCCAGCCGGCCGGGTTCGGCGGGACGGCGGGCTCGCCCTCGGCCCCGCCGGCCGACAGCCCCTTGGCGGCGGTCCCCGGCCCGGCGCTCATCCCCCGGCTCCGGTGCGATGCAACACGACGTAGCCTCCCCGGGAGAAGACGATCTGATAGCCGGTGCGCTCCAGGAGTGCGACCCGCTGCCGCTGTGCGCCCAGGCTGGGGAACGTGAATTCCCGCTTGGCCACATCGGCGACCACCCATGGCGGCCGCAGCGGGGACGAGCCATCCCCGTCCCACAGCAGCACGGTGTCCCGGCCCGACAGCTGCGGCCCGAGGTGGTTGACCGCCTCCACGGTGACCCCGGACGGGACCGCGGCGACGGCGGCGGCGGCCGCGTTCATCCGCGCGTCCCGCTGGAAGAACGAGGGCGTCAGGGCGGCACCGAACGCGAACCTGGGCACCAGGACCAGCGCGGCCAGGCACAGCGCCCCGGCGGAGGCCAGCGCCACGGGGCCGGGCCGGTAGCCCGTCGAGGCCGCGTCCGCGGGCTGCTTCCGGCGGCGGGCCAGTGACCGGTCGATCCGGGCGGCGCCGTCCACGGCCGCGCACACCAGCACCACCACCAGGAAGGCGTTGTACTGGAAGGAGGTGCCCCACCAGCCGGGGAACACCGACCCCAGCATCCGCTCGGCCAGCAGCGGGACGGTGGCCAGCGCGATCGGGGACCGCAGCGGCAGGAAGCAGAACGCGCCGAACAGCCACAGCATGGTCTGCAGCTTGACCTCGGGGGTGACCAGCAGCTGGAGCGAGCTGGCCGGATGCAGGACCAGGTGCGTCAGCACCTGCGGGACGTTGCGGCCTAGTGCGGTGTACGCCCAGTAGTAGCTGGACCGGCCGCCGAAGGCCGGGCTCAGCACGTAGATGGCCAGCACCGAGTCGGCGAAGCCCACCCCGATCAGCGCCAGCGCGACCAGCCGCTGCCTGGCCACCTGCTGCGGCCTGGCGACCAGCAGGTACAGCCCGATCCCGGCGATGAAGAAGCCCATGTCCTCCTTGACCAGCAGCAGTGCCGCCAGCGCGAGCAGGGCCGGGCGCAGCCGGCCCGCCTGCAGCCGCTCCAGCGCGACCGCCGTCAGCACCGGCGCGAACGCCACCTCGTGGAAGCCGAAGTTCATCGCCGACGCGATCGGCCAGCTCAGCGCGTACGCCACCGCCACCAGGTAGGCGGCCAGCACCGCCCGCTGCCCGCCGCCGAACGCCCGGCGGGTGAACAGCCATATCGGCGGGATCGCCAGCGCGAACAGCACCGACTGGGCGATCAGCAGGTTCTGCGGGCCGTTGTGGAGCCAGTAAAGGGGGGCGAGCAGCGCGATGATCGGCGACCAGTGGTCACCCAGGACCGAGAAGTGGGGGCCGAACCCGTTGTGCACCCCCTTGATGACCGATATCCCGGGCTGGAAATGCGCGTACGACCGGACCGCCTGGTCGAAGATCACCAGGTCATAGGACCCGGTGTGGAAGGTGTAGTAGCGGGCCAGCGCGAACACCGAGTAGCCGGCCGCGGCCAGCGCCGTGAGCGCGGCCACACCAGCCAGATCCGCCCGGCGCCGCCGGGCCGGCCCGGCCTCGGTACCCGCAGCGGCGGCCGGCCCGCCGGCGTCCGGGCTGGCTGCGGGCACGGAGCTGTCCGCGGTGGTGCGAATATCCATCGGAGCAGAGACTATCGGCCGAAACCAGCGGCAGTGGGCCAGTCCTGGCGGCCGCCCGGGCTGGCCCGCCGGGTCCGGGCACGAGATCAGTATGCGCCGCGGCCCCAGATCACCGCGGCCGACGTCTTCCACAGAATCTGAAGGTCAAGGGCGAACGACCAGTTCTCGACATAACGGAGGTCCAGTCTTTCCGCCTCCTCCCAGGGCAGGTCGGATCGGCCATTGACCTGCCACAAGCCGGTGATGCCCGGCTTGACCGCGAGCCGCCGGCGCATGTGGTGGCCGTACCGGGCGGTCTCCTCCGGCAGGGCGGGCCGCGGCCCGACCAGCGACATGTCCCCGAGCATCACGTTAAGCAGCTGAGGGAGCTCATCCAGTGACCACCGCCGCAGCCAGGCCCCCGTGCCGGTGACCCGCGGGTCGCGGCGCATCTTGAACAGCACACCCGAGCCCTCGTTGTGCCGGGTGAGCCGGGCTTTCTGCGCCTCCGCACCGGCCACCATGGTCCGGAACTTGTAGAGCAGGAAGGTGTGCCCGTCCTTGCCGACCCTGGTCTGGCAGAACAGGACCGGGCCGGGATCGGTGAGCTTGATGGTCACCGCGATGGCCGCGAACACCGGGGCCAGCAAGATCAGCGCGGAGCAGGCGCAGGCCTTGTCGAACACGTTCTTGATCAGCCGTTTCCCGCCCGCCAGTTCCGCGTGATCGACGTGCAGCAGGGGCAGGCCGGCCACCGGCCGGATGGTCGTCCGGGGGCCGGCCACGTCCAGCACGGCGGGCGCCACGCACAGGTCGGTGCCGGTCTTCTCCAGCTGCCAGGCCAGCTCGCGCAGCCGGGTCCCGTTCATCTCCGGGCAGCTGAGCACGGCCACGGTGTCCGCGCCGAAGTGGCTGACCGCGGCGGTGACCGCAGCCAGGCCACCGGCCACCGGCACCCCGCCCAGATCGGTCGCCGACGGATCACCGGCCACGCAGGCCGCGACCACCGACAGCCCGTGGTAGCCGTCCCGGCCGAGCGTGCTGACCAGGTCGGCGACGGCGGCGGCGTGGCCGACCGCGATCACCCGGTGGGTGCAGGAACCGCGGCGGCGCAGCCGGTGCAGCCGTTTGCGCAGCAGGTACCGGGCGGTCAGGTCGAGGGCGGCGGTGCAGGGCAGGGTGACGGCCAGGTAGCCGCGCGCCAGGTTCAGGTGCGCCGCGTAGGAGACGATGGCGGCGCCCGCCGTCAGGCACATCGCCGCGTTCAGGATCCGGCGGAACTCGTCCGAGCCGAGGCCGACGAACCGGGCGTCGTACCCACCAGCCAGCAGCACGGACACCGCCCAGATGGCGGGCAGGGCACAGGTCAGCCACAGGTAGAAGCGCGGCAGGTAGGCCGGGCCGCCGAACCGGGTCTGCGAGGCCAGCGCACCCGCCGCCAGCGCGCACGCCATGTCCGCCAGCGCAGCCCGGCGCAGGTAGCTGGTGAGCCAGCCCTGGCTGCCACGGACGGCCGTGACCTGCCCCGTCCCGGACCGGCGTTCGGTAACGAATGTCTCCCCGGTCACGCTTGCCATACCCCCCGATTTGGCCGCACCGCTCCGTGCGCTCACCGGCACGCGCGATGGCAAAGAATGATTTATAGCTATGTGCCCTGACCGTCAGATACCCGTCACCGGTATAAACCCCAATATTCGCGAAACTATCAGCAGGGATCCCCGGTGACCAGGCCGAGTGACACTATTGCTGCGATCAGGTGCAGAGCATAAAACAAATCCCGCGCCTGCCGCAGCGCTATTAACGCAATGTTTTCCATCACTTGCCATCCGCCATCCCGCGAGTAGGGCATTTAAGTTATGCTGGCCGCGAAGAAGCATTTAGTCAGCCGATGCCGGTAATATGTGCTTTCTGGCCGGCTCCGGGCGGCGGCCCGCGCGGGAGATGGCGGCGTGGATGTCCACGGCGCGCCCGGCCCAGCTGTGGCGGGCCGCGAACCGCTGGCGGGCGGCGACCAGCGACGCCGTCAGCGGCTCGGCCAGCAGCCGGTCCACCTCGGCCACGAAGGCGCGCGGCCCGGACGCGATCGTGATCAGGCCGGTATCCAGCCACCGGACCGCGGGCAGGTCGGTGGCCACCACGGCCCGGCCGGCCGCCAGGTACTCCAGCGTCTTGAGCGGGCAGCTGCCGCGGTTGAACGCGCTGTCGCGGTAGGGCACCAGCCCCACGTCGATCACCTTCAGGTAACCGGGAAGAGCCTCGAACGGCTTGGCGCCCACCCACCGGACGTTGGGCCGGCGCCGAAGGGACTCAAAGCGCGCCGGCTCGAAGGCCGGGTCCTTCGGCCCGACCAGCAGCAGCGAATGGCCCCGCTCGGCGATGGCCTCAAGCAGGCCCAGGTCGGTCCGGCCGTTGATGCGGCCGACCAGACCGGCGACCGGGGGCGGCAGCCGGGCGTCCGGCGGCGGCACGGCCCGGTCCACGTCCCGGTAGGCGTCGACGTCGGTGCCGAACGGGATCAGGACCGGGTCCATGCCACGCTCGCGCCAGGTCGCGGCGACCACCGGGTTGGCCACGAGCACCAGATCCGCGCCCGCCACCACCTGCCGCTCACGCGCGGCCAGCAGCCGCGGGTTCAGCCGGAGCAGGCTGGCCCCGCCGACGAAGTCGTCTTTGGCCCAGTAGACCCGGGCCCGCTCCCGGCAGCTTCCGAACACCGGGTACTGGGGCCAGCCCGAAACGACCGCGTCCACCTGGCCGCCCAGCGCGGCCGCGGCGCGGCGCAGATAGCGGCGGGTCAGGGCGCTGGTCAGGCCGGTGGCGCCCCGCCGGGACGGGCCGGGCTGCACCACCGGCGTGAGCCGCGCCAGCCCCGGCGCGGCCAGGGTGAGCCGCGGCCCGCGCGGCACGGCGGCCGCCGCAGGATCACGCAGCGGGGTCAGCCACGACCGCGGCGGATCCACGTAGAGCACCGGCGCCAGCCGGGACAGGTGATCGGCCAGGTGCCGGTCGCCCATCTTCATGCCGTCGAAGTCATTGGCCGCGCAGAGCACAATGAGCCCGTCCCACGTCCCCGCCTGCCCCCGGATCGCCCCCGCCTGCTCCACCCCCGGTGACCCGTCACCCACGGGCCCGGCCGGGCCGTCGGCCCGGGCCGGTCCGCGCGCGCCGGCGCCGGCCAGCATCGTTGCCATTTGCTGCTGTTACGTCCCTGGTCATGCCCGTACCGCCCCCGGTTATGCGAGCTGGTATCCCCGTCAGTGTGCAAATACCGCGAACCTGGGATACCCGGATTCCAGCCGCTGGCCGGTATCCGGGTTCCGGCATCCGGCGAGAGCATTTAATGGCCTATGCCAGCTTTGTCGCCAGCCATGCGCTCCGGCTTCTGATGCCCTGCGCAGGTGCTTTTGCCCGGCCGCCCGCGGGAAGGAGGCCTGGCTCAACATTACCGGGAAACTCTTACGAACTGGCCGGGTGCGCGGGGCTGTTTCGGAGGCTGATAACGGAGAAATGGCGGAGGGCCGTGCATAGCCGGCCGGGGATCGTCAGCCGGGCCCGGCCGGCCGGCGGCTGCTCTCGTCCCTGAGCCAGGTCGAGTAGTCGCCGCGGGCCAGCACGCGCCGGGCGGCCAGCCTGGCGACGAGGGTGACCGCCAGGAAGACCAGCACCCGCGGCGCCAGCGAGGGCTGGCCGCGGACCAGGCCGGCCAGGTCGGACAGGCGGGTCCGGGCGGCCGCATCCCCCACCGGCGCGGTCCGCTCGATCTGGGCGACTCCGGTCACCACCCGGACCCGCCGCCGCACCAGATCGGGCAGGGTCCGCGGGGCCTGGACCACGGCACAGGCACCGGCCACCACCTCCCGCTCGGCCGGGGTGAAGGACAGCGAGGCGGCCAGATCGTCGGCGAGCAGGGGCGGCAGCGCCGCCAGGCGCTGGTGGCCACGTTCGCTCACCGCGATGACACCGCGCCCGAACAGGCCCCGCTGCACTTCCGGCAGCCGCGACCAGATGTCGTAGTACCAGCGGACCAGCCATCGGCTGTGCTCGGTCCGCAGGGCCCGGCGGGGAGCAGCGGCCAGCACCCCCGGCTGCCCCAGCGCCGCCGCCAGGGCCCGGACGTCCGGCAGGCCAAGTTCGACGTCGGCGTCCACGTAGACGCGGGGGAAACCGGCCGCGGCCCGGTCCCCGGCCCGGAGCGCTTCCCGCTTGGAAGCCACCGGGATGGACAGCACCCGGACCCCCGGGCCGAACGAGGCGGCGACCTGGGCGGTGCCGTCGGTGCTCCCGTTGCTGACAACGATCACGTCGAGTTCGCTGCCGTTCCCGCCCGCCGCGCTGGCCGCGCCCTCGCCAATCAGCCGTCCCAGCAGACGGGCTATCACCGGGCCCTCATTATGTGCGGGAATCACCACCGAGATCACAGCGCACAAGTATGGAGCGCCACCGCCGGGGTACGCATGATTTCCCTTGTTATCACGGCCGTAGCGTCGGCATCGTCCCTGGCAGATGCGCCCGGACAGAGTCAGCCGGGCCTTGCGTACTAATCGGGTTCAATAGTGCTGGACCGGTGTTTGCCGGGCGATTCCATGCGGCCGGCTCCGCGTCCTGTGTGCGTTAGGCAAAACGTGCTCTGTGTTTTAGGTAAACCGGCTCGACAAACCACTGCCGCGTGATTACTTTGTGCAATCGAATGGCCTGTTGGCGTGACATCCGGGCCATCCGGTCACTTCACCTGATATGGGTGACCGCCCCCCGATGAGATGAGGTCACACTGAACGCAGCACGCCTGCTCGCGGCCACCGTTGGCATCGTCCTCGCCCTGGCGGGGGGGTGGTGGCTGGGGTCGGGTGCCCTCAGCGCCACGGCGGCCACGGCCCCGGGACCGGCCGGCAGCGCGGTTGCGGTGCCGCCTGCCATCCCGGGCGGCCGGCCAGCCAGCCTTCCCCCCGCGCTCCGGCACGCCGCATGCGCCGCCGTGCCGCACGCCTGCGGCTTCCCCGACACCACCAACACCGGGGTACCCGCCGGGATGAGGCTGCGCCGCGTGCCCAGCCAGGTCTCGCACGGCCCGGGCTGGTACTTCGACCCCGCTGGCGCGGTCCGGGTGGTCGGCAACGGTGCCGTACTCCAAGGGCTGTACATCCCCTACAACGTCAGCGTGACCGCCTCGCGGGTGACGATCAGAGACGACCGGATCGTGGTCAGCGGCAACCGGTTCGGGGTCAGCCTGCACCACACCCACCGGGTCACCATCGAGAACACCGACATCTACAGTCCGTACGCCGGCCGGAACCGGCTCATGGTGGGCATCAAGGACATCTATGGCAATTCCACCGGCCTATCCATCCTGCGCGACGACATCTGGCATACCGCGACCGGCGTGCAGGTGGAGTCGGGCCTGGTGGCAGGCTGCTACATCCACGCCATGGGCTACCGGCCTGGCGATCACGTCAACGGCATTACGTCGAACGGCGGGAACACCGCGCTCCTGGTCATCCGGGGCAACACCGTCTTCAACCACCGGATCCAGACCGACGCGATCAGCCTGTTCGAGGACTTCGGTGTCCAGGCGAACCGGATCATCTCCGGCAATCTGCTGGCCGGTGGCGGCTACACGATCTACGGCGGGCAGAAGCCGGGCGGTCCCGCCGAGTACAACATCCGCATCACCGGCAACCTCTTCAGCCGGGTGTACTACCCGCGGGGCGGCTTCCACGGGCAGGTGGCCTACTTCAGCCGGACCGGGCGCAAGGACCGCTGGACAGGTAACGGCTGGTCAGGGAACGCCACCGAGAAGCTGGCCGGGCTGATCCCGTAGCCAGCCCGCGGCCTCACCGGCCGGGCGCGGCAGCCGGACCGCGGCCCGCCAGTGCATGGCGCCGAGGGCGGTTTCGGCCACGGCCCCGAGCGCGGCGGCCGCCGCTAGCAGCAGCTCCCGGGCGGCGTGCGGGTCGCTCATCGGCGGCCCGCCCGCGTCCGAAGCGGTGACCGCCAGGTCGAGCAGGGCGGATCCATCCTGGGCCCACACCGTGACCCGTGCCCGGGCTGGCTGATCGCCCGGCCGCAGGCAGTAGAGCAGCAATTCGGCGGCGCCCGCGATGACCGGAACCTCCCCCGGATCGACGGGCACCGGCCAGCCGCTGTCATCCACCGTCACCGGCTCGGCGAACAGCCAGCGGGTCCGGCGGGTGACGGCCGCGGCGAGCTGAGCGGCGGCCCATGGCATCGGTTCGTAGTCGTCGATGAGCTGGCGCGCGGCCTGGCTAACGCTCCGGAGCAGGCCCAGGGCCGTGTCGATGCGGCCGGCCGCCTCCGCCGGGACCGCACGGCGCAGCAGTTCCAGCTCCAAACTGGCGGCCGCCAGGTCCTGG
Organism: Streptosporangiaceae bacterium; assembly: GCA_036522155.1. Taxonomy (GTDB): domain Bacteria; phylum Actinomycetota; class Actinomycetes; order Streptosporangiales; family Streptosporangiaceae; genus UBA9676. Next base: position 10,994 of record DATDGI010000227.1, on the reverse strand, counting down.
ACCAGCTGATCATGCAGGAATCCCGCCAGGCCGGCCTGCTCGCTGGCCCGGCACAGGCTGGTCATCGCCAGCACATCCAGCGGCCGGGAGCCGGCCGGACCAGCCGGGTGGGTGGGGGCCGGTCCGCTGGTGGCGGGTCCGCTGGTGGCCGGTCCGCTGGCTGGCGGTGAGGCGGCGGCCATCGGTGCGGCAGCCGGCGGCCGCGGCCGCGGTGGGGCGTGCGGGGCTGGCGGGCCGGGCGGGCCGGATGCCTGAGTGGCGCGGGTCAGCACGCCGGATACCGCGCTGACCAGTTCGGCCATCTCGAACGGCTTGGCCAGGACCGCGACGCCGCCCGGGAGGATGCCGAGGCTGGCCCCGGTGATGATCAGGCACCGGCTGGCCGCGGCCGGGTCGGCCGCGGCCAGTTCGCCCACCAGGTCCATGCCGTCGTCCCCGTCGAGCCGGGCATCCACGACCACGACGTCGTACCCGCCCGGGTCCAGCCGCCGGGCCTCGGCCAGGGTGCCGGCCGTATCGACCACGCACCCGTGCGCCTGCAGGGCGCGACCGGTCATCGCCTGCACCCGCGGGTGATCATCAACGACCAGGATGCGGCGGCCCACGAGGCCGGCCGGAGCGGCGCTATCGCCGCCCGGCGGCCACGGGTCGGCGCCGGGCAGCCTCCGGCCGTCCCCAGGCGGCAGCTGACTGCCGCCGGCAGATCGCAGCGTCATGGGTCCCCCGGCACACGACGACCTGACCAGGCCGACAGGACACAGGTTACTAGAAGTAATCAATCGATAGCAATCAGTCTTATCCCCTCCGATGGCTCAGCCCCGGCCGGTGCGGGCGGCTGGCAGGCCGGCCAGGGCCGGATGGCCCGGGCCGTTCGCCGGGTGAGCGCCCGGTGCAGGGGGCCGGATGGCCCGGGCCGGATGGGCGGGTCTGAATAGCCCAGGCCCAATTCCCTGCGCAGCCAGGGCGTTCCGCTCTAGGACCGGGCACCAGCCGGGCCGAAGGCTGGCCATGACAGCAAAGAGCGAGGAATCACCCGAGGGGTTGTTATGTCCGGGAAAATGACCAACCGGGGCCGCCTGGCCGCGGCGGCCGCCGCCGTGCTGGCCGCCGGCACAGTGCTGAGCGTGTTTGCCGCCGCTGCCGCCTCGGCCAGTAGCGCGCCGCAGGCCAGCACCAATTCCGCCGCCAGCCCCGCCGCACATGGCTACCCCGGTCCCTCCAGCACGGGGGTGCCGCCGGGCATGGCGCTGAAGCGGGTGCCGGGCCAGGTGTCCCGCGGGCGCGGCTGGTACTTCGACCCCAGGGGCGTCGTCCGCGTCACCGGCAACGGTGCCGTGCTGTCCGGCCTGTATATCCCGTACACCATCGACGTCACGGCTTCCCACGTCACGATCAAGGACGTGAAACTGGTGACCGACTGGCCGAACTCGATGGGCATTGGCTTGCGTCACACCAAGAACGTGACGATCGAGAATGACACGATCAGCGGGCGTAACGCCCGCGCCGGGCGGCTGATGGCCGGGGTCAAAGACATCTACGGCGACAGCACCGGCCTCCGGGTCCTGCGCAACAACATCTACGACGCCGCCACCGGCGTGCAGATGGAGCAGGGCCTGATCAGCGGCAACTACATCCACTCCATGGGCTACCGCCCCGGCGACCACGTCAACGGGATCACCTCCAACGGCGGCGCCACCGGGACGCTGACCATCAGCGGCAACACCATCTTCAACCAGCTCAGCCAGACCGACGCCATCGGGCTGTTCCCGGATTTCGGGGCCCAGGCCAACCGCCTCATCACCGGCAACCTGATCGCCGGCGGCGGCTATGCCTTCTACGGCGGCATGAAGGCCGGCCATCCGCAGCCCTACAACATCCGGTTCACCAACAACCGGATCAGCACGCGGCTGTTTGCCAGGGGCGGCTACTGGGGCCCGGACTGCGCCTTCGCCACCGGCGGGCGCAACACCTGGAGCGGCAACGTCTGGGACGCCACCGGGCAGGCCATCCCCGCACCATGAACCCACCCAGGCCGCCCGGCGCCGAACGCCGGGCCCAGCTCACCGGCTCCGGCGTCACGCGCCGGGGCCGGACGCTTTCCGGCCTGGCCGACGGACACGAATCCGGCGCCCGGCACGGGCAGGGCCGGACGGACCGGTCCGAATGGACCGGTCCGAATAGCCAGGGAAAATTCCCCTGCTGAGACGGGGCGTTCCTCTCTAGGGCCGGACCTGAGTTACGGCGAAAACTGGTCATGACAACAACAAGAAAGGTCCAGGAAAGGGAGTTGTCATGTCCAGGAAAATGAAGAACCAGGCAAGCAAGACCACACGAACTGACGCACGCCCCGCCCGTCGGCGGGCTTCGCTGACGGCCCGGCTGGCCGTCGCCACCGCGGGCCTGCTGACCGCCGGGACGGTGCTGAGCGTCTTCGCCGCCGGCACCGCATCGGCCGCGTCCACGCCGCACACCAACGTCGCCGCCAACCCCGGCGCCTACGGCTACCCCGACTCCACCAACACCGGGGTACCGGCGGGGACCACGCTGAAGACGGTGCCGGGCCAGGTGTCCCGCGGGCCGGGCTGGTACTACGACCCCAGGGGTTTCGTCCAGGTCAACGGTAACGGGGCGGTCCTCAGTGGCCTCTACATCCCCTACAACGTCAACGTCGTCGCGAGCAACGTCACCATTGAGGATTCCCAGGTCGTCAACACCGGGGCCAGTTCCTTCGGGATCACCCTGCGCCACACCAGCGGTGTGACGATCGAGAATGACACCATCAATGGCACCAATACCGGCGCCGGGCGGCTGATGGTCGGGGTCAAGGACGTCTACGGCGACAGCACCGGCCTGCAGGTCGTGGACAACAACATCTACAACACCGCCACCGGTGTGCAGATGGAGCAGGGTCTGATCAGCGGCAACTACATCCACTCCATGGGCTACCAGCCCGGCGACCACGTCAACGGGATCACCTCCAACGGCGGTAACACCAGCGGCACCCTGACCATCAGCGGCAACACCATCTTCAACCAGCTCACCCAGACCGACGCCATCGGGCTGTTCGCCGACTTCGGGGTCCAGGCCAACCGCGTCATCACCGGCAACCTGATCGCGGGCGGCGGCTACGCCTTCTACGGCGGCCAGAGGCCCGGCCAGCCCATGCCCTACAACATCCAGTTCACCAACAACCGCATCAGCACCCAGATGTTCCCCAACGGCGGCTACTGGGGGCCCGACACCGCGTTCGCGCCCACCGGCCAGGGCAACACCTGGAGCGGCAACGTCTGGGACGCCACCGGCCAGGCCGTCGCCGCCCCATAACCCACCGCACCCAACCCCACCGGCCCCGGCGCCTAGCGCCGGGGCCGGAACCTTTTCCGCGGCAATCCGGGGCAATGCCGCCGGTCAACGCCGGGCATAACCGGCTTCGGCCGCCCCGCTCTCGCGGCCTCGCTAGATTCTCGCTATGCCACCCGATGTCGCCGTGGTCATCGTGACCCATAACAGCCGCACCGTGGTGGGCGGCCTGCTCGACTCATTGCCGGCCGCGCTGGGCGGCTGCTCCGGCGACGTGGTCGTGGTGGACAACGGCTCGGCCGACGGGACCGCCGGCTACCTCACGGCCCGGGGCGGCTGCCGGGTGGTGACCGCCGCCAACGACGGCTACGCCGCGGGTATCAACCGGGGGGTCCGCGAGGCGGCGGCCGCGCCCGCCATCCTGGTGCTCAACCCCGATGTCCGGCTGCACGCGAACGCCGTCCCGCCGCTGCTGGCCGCGCTGGCCGAGCCCGGGGTCGGCATCGTGGCCCCGCAAGTGCGGTCCCCCCGCGGGACACTTGAGCTGTCACTGCGGCGCGAGCCCACGCTGCCGCGCGCGCTCGGCCTCACCCGGACCAGGCTGGCGGTCTTCTCCGAATACGTCCACGGCGCCTCCCGCTATGCCCGCCCGTGCACGGTGGACTGGGCCCTGGGCGCGGTCCTGCTGATGTCACGGGCCTGCTATGACCTGCTCGGTGGCTGGGACGAGAGCTTCTTCCTGTACTCGGAGGAGACGGATCTGGCCCTGCGCGCCCGCGACGTGGGGCTGCGCACCCGCTACGAGCCCCGCTCGGTCGCGGTCCACATCGGCGGTGGATCGGGGCGCAGCGAGGCCACGCACGCGATGCAGATCGTCAACCGGGTCCGGCTGTACCGGCGGCGGCACGGGCCGGTCACCTCCTGGTGCTACTACTGGCTGGCCGTCGCCAGTGAACTGTCGCGGGTGCCGCGCGGGCACCGCGAGTCATGGTTCGCCGCCCGGACCCTGCTCCGGCCATCGCTGCGGCCCGCGCAGCTCGGGTGCTCCGGCCGGATCATGCCGCAATAATCGCGATCCGTGCATTTCCGGCGGCTTCGCGACGGGAAAATGGTGAACGTCGCAGGGCCCCCGGCTGCCCACGGTAGCCTGAATTTCCAGGGGTATTCGCTGCCGGATTCCCGCATCCGGCCGGGTGGCCGGCGGCATTAACCAGGCACCGCGCCGGTATCGCGGCCAGCCACGTCATCAATTCACGGTCCTGGGAGTGAGATATGGCTGGTTTCTGGACAATTGGCGCGGGCGCAGAATGCGTCGCTGGCCGTAATTTCCCGGCATGATCCGCACCGACTCGGGCACGGCGATCCTGCCCGCCCTGCCGGAAGGCGGCATGCCCCCACCCCGGCACCAGGCGGACGCCGTGACGCTGCTCAGCTGCTACGTCTGCCTGCTCATGTTCATACCGTCCAGCCTGGTGGTAGGCCCGTTCGGCGCGGCCGGCGCGCCCGCGGTGCTGTTTGGCGGCTTCCTGCTCGCCTGGTACCTCATCAGCCGGCCGCACCCCCTGCTCCTGGTCGACCGGGGGCCACAGCCGGTCCGGGTGGCCGTTGCCGTGTTCGCCTGCGCCATCTTCGCCGCCTACGTCGCGGCCAACCACCAGATGCTGCCGGTGCTGGAGCAGAACGGCGCCGACCGCGGCCTCATCGCGGTCTGCGGCTGGCTCGGGGTGAGCCTGCTGGCGGCGGACGGCATCGAGCGGCGGGACCGCCTGGACGCCCTGCTGGGGCGGGTCGTCCTGGCCGCCAGCGTGATGGCCGTGATCGGCATCGGCGAGTTCTTCACCGGGGTGAACGTGGCGAAGTACATCACCCTCCCCGGCCTCACCGTGCACACGCAGGTCACGGACCTGATGAACCGGGGGGGCCTGGTCCGGGTGACGGCGACCACGGCGCAGCCGCTCGAATTCGCGGCCGTGCTCGGCATGTGCCTGCCCCTCGCGTTCCACCGGGCCCGCTTCGCGCCGGCCGGGCTGCGGTCCTGGCGCTGGTCCCAGGTGGGGGTGATCGTCGCGGCCATCCCGATGACCGTGTCCCGCTCGGCCGTCTTCGCCCTGGCCGCGATCTTCGCCGTGCTGCTGCCCACCTGGACCAAGCGGGAGCGGCGCTGGACCTATCTCCTGGCCGTCGCGGCACCGGTCCTGGTATGGCTGGTCAGGCCGCGGATCCTGGCCAGCTTCAGCAGCTTGTACGGGCAGCTCGGCACCGACACCAGCTCGACCTCACGGAGCGGGGCCATCGCGGCGGCGTTGCCGCTGATCGGGCACCACCCCTGGTTCGGGCAGGGGTTCCAGACCTTCTTCCCGCAGACCAACTTCTTCGTGGACGACCAGTACCTGACCTCGCTGATCGAGACCGGGGCCGCCGGGGCGCTGGCCCTGGTAGCCCTGTTCGCCACCGGCTGGTTCACCGCCCGCCGGATGCGCCGCGCCTCCGCCGACCTGGCCGCCCGCGATCTCGGGCAGTGCCTGGCGGCCTCGATGGCGGCCGCGGCCGTGTCGTTCGCGACGTTCGACGCGCTGTCGTTCACGATCGCGGCCGGCCTGTTCTTCCTGCTGCTCGGCTGCACGGGAGCGGCGCTGCGGCTCACCGGCCGCATGACCTCCCCCCACGACCGGCCGTACCTCCCTTGACCGGCCGTCCGGGTCCTTACCTGGCCACCCCGGCGCGGCGCCGCGGGCTCCGGCCGTGGCCACCGCTGCCATTGCCGTTGACGGCGCCGGTGCCGTTGCCGGGCCCGGTCCGGTAACCGGCCCCGGGCACCTGGCCAGCGGGCGCGGGCCGGACGGGCAGCTTGTGGCCGCCGCCCACCGGTACGGCTCCGGCGGCGCGGAGCGCCTGCCGGCGGAGCCGCCGCCGCGCGGCCCGCCCATCCACGACGACCGGAATCCACAGGGCCAGCAGGAAGGCCGGCACCACCACAGCGACCAGCGGCCGGGCCGACATGCTGATGCTGAGGGTGGGCTGCGGGGACATGGCGAGCGTGGTGGCCCTGATCCGGTCGGCGGGCCGGACCGGGCCCTGCAGCCGCGACAGTTCCGTGCTGATCTCCCTGGTCACCGCCTGCAGGGTGGTTTCCACGAGCGCCCGGCCGCTGCCGGACACGGTGACGAGCAGGACCGACCCGGTGGTGGCCGTGGTGTAGGTCGGAAGCGTCACCGTGTAGGTAGCGGCCGCGCCCTCGGCCACCAGCCGCCGGGCCTGCGCCGGGCCCATGAGCTCACGGCTCAGCACGTCGGCGGTCAGGGTGAGGGAGGGGCTGAAGCTCAGGTAGGGGTTGCCGCCGTCCGCCTTGGCCACCGACCGGGGGGCCAGCAGGACCACCGAGGACTGCGCCTGGTAGCTGCGGGGCAGCCGGGCGGCGGCGGCGGCGCTGATGAAGGCCGCCAGCATGAGCATGACAGTCGTCAGGATCCAGCGCCTGCGCCAGATACTGCCCGATTCACCCAAATACATTTATCCCGCCCCGTATATAAGAATTGCGCACCCGTTCGGCCGCACGCACCAGGCACGTATTTCCTGGTGGGGTATCGGAAGTGCGCCCGGCTGCGCTGACCCTGAACTTTCCGTGTTCCGATACTACAGTGATGGGATGCATTGTGCCGCAGCCCGGCCGAATATGGCCGCCATAAACCGGGCCGGGTCAGTATCGTTCCTGTCATGTCAGCCGCCGGGCCGGAGATCACAGGGGTCATGAAATGACTTTCAGGACGTTTTCATCACCATTGTGGCGGGCCCGGGCCGCGGCCGCGGCCGTGCTGGTGCTCGCGGCCGGCGCGGGCTACGCGATCCACACCAGCCCGACCAGCTACACCGATGGCGCGACCGTGATATTCGTCGCCCCGAAGTACCTCAACACCCCGAAAAAGTACGCCTGGTACGCACCTTCCCTCATCGCCAGCGGCGCGACGATAACCCAGCTGCTGGCATCACCCGGTTCCAGGCGGGTGATCCGGGCGGAGGGCGGGACCGGCACCTATCAGATCGCGCTGGTCAATCTGTACAACGAGGACTATCCCGATTATGCGAACCCGATCGCGACCCTGACCGCGTCGTCAACCGATCCGGCGGCCGCCCACCGGACCTTCCAGGCCGCCGTGCACCTGCTGGTACGGCTGCTGGCGCAGGGGCAGGCGCAGAACGGGGTGCCCCCGGGCCGCCGGATCTACGCCCAGGTCACCGGGGACACCGGGACCCTCAGCCAGGCGGGCTCGGCCAAGCGCGTCTACGGTGGGCTGCTGCTGCTGGCCCTGGTGATGGCCGGCCTGGCGCGGGGGTTCGTGCTCCGGCGGGCCGACGGCACCGCCGTTGCGCATCCTCCGGCGCGGGTCAGGACGCACCGGGCGCGGCGGCCGCTGCTATCGCGCCTGTGAGCTGGCGGGGCGGCGGTCCGGCCTGGTCGCGCCCGGTGACGGCCACCCCGGCCGGCGTCGCCTCCCCCGCCGCGCCGGCCAGCAGGACCGCGGCGATCCGCTGGCCCGCCCGGCCGTCCCACAGGGCGGGCGACCGCGGCTCGGGCGGCGACTCCAGGACCGATCGGGCCGCCGCCACGATCCGGTCCGGGCTGCGCCCGGCCAGCCGGTTCGTGCCCTCGGTCACGGTGATGGGCCGCTCGGTGTTGTCGCGGAGGGTCAGGCAGGGGACACCCAGCACCGTGGTCTCCTCCTGGACGCCGCCGGAATCGGTGAGGACCAGCCTGGCCGACGCCTCCAGGGCCAGGAAATCGAGGTAACCGGCGGGCGGAATGACCCGGACCCGGGACAGCCCGGCCTGGTGCAGGGCGCCGGCCGCGCGGGGGTGGGCCGGCAGCACCAGCGGGCACATCGCCGCCACCTGGTCCAGCGCGGCCAGCAAGCCGCGCAGCATGGCGGGATCATCCACATTGGCCGGCCGGTGCAGGGTGACCAGCCCGTACTGGCCGCCTGCCAGCCCGAGCCGGCTGAGCACGTCCCGCTCCCGGGCCCGGCCCAGGTTGGCCAGCAGGGTGTCGACCATGACGTTGCCGGCCAGATGGATCTGGCTTTCGGCATGCCCCTCGGCGCGCAGGTTGCTGGCCGCGTCCGGGGATGGCGCGAAAAGGTAGTCGCTGACCCGGTCGGTGACGACGCGGTTGACCTCCTCGGGCATCGTCCAGTCCCGGCTGCGCAGGCCGGCTTCGACGTGGGCCAGCCGCGCGCCCGACTTCGCCGTGACGAGAGCGCAGCCGAGGGTGGAGTTGACGTCGCCCACGACCACCACCGCGTCCGGTGCCAGCCGCTTGAGCAGCGGCTCGAAGGCCGTCATCACCCGGGCGGTCTGGCCGGCCTGGGTCCCCGAGCCCACGCCCAGGAAGTGGTCGGCCGGGCGCAGGCCGAGGTCGGCGAAGAAGACATCGCTCATGGCCGGGTCGTAGTGCTGGCCCGTGTGGACCAGCACCGTCTCCGCCCCGGCGGCCGACAGGGCGTCCATGACCGGCTTGACCTTCATGTAGTTCGGCCGCGCCCCGGCGACGCAGATGGCCCGCAACGGTGTCGTCCTCACAGCGTCTCGACGTTCGGGCCGGACAGGACCCGGCGGCAGTCCAGCAGGTAGCGCGCGTGACCGCCGATGCCCGTACGGAACTCGTCGTGGTCGGTGAGCAGCACCACCGCGTCAGCCGCGGCGATCTCGGCCGGGGTGGGGTCGACCCGGGCCACGGCCGGGTCCACCGCCGTCGCCTCGATCACGTGCGGGTCCGCCGCCCGGACCTCGGCCCCCAGGCCCACCAGCAGCTCGGCCACCCTGACCGCGGGCGACTCCCTGGCGTCGCCGGTGTTCTTCTTGTACGCCAGCCCCAGCAGCAGCACCCGTGACCCACGGACCGGCTTGCCGCGATGGTTGAGGCCCAGCATCAGACGGCGGACCACGTAATCCGGCATGTGGCTGTTGATGTCGTTGGCCAGCTCGACGAACCGGAAGCTCTGGCCGAGCGACCGTTCCACCCGCCAGGACAGGTACGACGGGTCGATCGGCAGGCAGTGGCCGCCCACCCCCGGTCCGGGGGTGAACGGCAGGTAGCCGAACGGCTTGGTGGCGGCCGCGTCGATCGCCTCCCAGACGTCGATGCCGAGTTCGTGGGCGAACACCGCCAGCTCGTTCACCAGGGCGATGTTCACGTGCCGGAAGGTGTTCTCGATCAGCTTGGCCAGCTCGGCCTCACGCGGCGAGGACACCGCCACGGTCCGCTGCACCAGCCCGTCGTAGAACCCGCGCACCGCGGCGAGCGAACCGGCGTCGATGCCGGCGACGACCTTCGGCGTGGTGGCCAGCGACCAGACGGCATTGCCGGGGTCGATCCGTTCCGGGCTGTACCCGAGATGGAAGTCGGTGCCCCCGGCCAGCCCGGATCCGTCCTCCAGCCAGGGCAGCACGTGCTCCTGTGTGGTCCCCGGATAGGACGTGGACTCCACGATCACGGTCGCGCCCGGCCGCAGGAACCGGGCCAGGGTGCGGCAGGCTGCCTCCAGATAGGTCAGGTCGGGCAGGCCGTCGCGGAGCGGGGTGGGCACCGTGATCAGTGCCACCTCGAAGCCCGCGCACGCCCCGGGCTCGGCCGAGGCGGTGAACCGGCCGCTGTCCAGCGCCGCCTTGAGCTGGCCCGCGGGCACGTCCTCGATGTAGGACTCCCCGGCCGCCAGCCGCTTCACCCGGCTCTGGTCGGTGTCATAGCCGGTCACCTGGTGACCGGCCGCCACCGCCCGCATCGCCAGCGGCAGGCCCACATAGCCCAGCCCGGCCACCACGACCGCGCTCATGCCCGGCCTCCCCGATCGCCGACCGCGCTGCCACCGGGGGCCAGCCGGGCCCGCATCAGCTCGTGGACAACCATGGCCAGGAAGGAGGTGTTGGTGGTCAGGTACCGGCGGCCGAGCCTGGCCGGTTCCTGCCACGCCCGGTATAGCCACTCCAGCCCGTGGTCCTGGTACCAGGCCGGGGCGCGCCGGGTCACCCCGGCGAGAACGTCAAACGACCCGCCTACCCCGTGCACCACGCTGGCCCGTGTGGCGGGACCCCACTGGCTCAAGAACAGCTCCTTCTTCGGCGACGACATCCCGGCGAACAGCAACTGCGCCCCGGACTCGCGGACCTGGGCCGCGACGCCGGCCTCCTCACCGGCCCGGAAGTAGCCGTCCCGCGCCCCGGCGATGACCACCCGTGGGTAGCTGCGGCGGACCCCCGCGAGCATGCGCTCGAGCACATCCCGCCGCGCGCCGAGGAAGTAAACCCGGTAGACATGGCGGTCTGCCGCCCGCAGCAGCTCGGTGAACAGGTCGATGCCGGCCACCCGTTCCGGCAGCGGCGCGCCCAGCAGCCGGCTGGCCCACACCACCGACTGGCCGTCCGCGAGTACCAGCCCGCAGCCGCTGACCGCCTGCCGGAGCGGCTCGTTGCGGCGCATGGCGACGACCTTGGCCGCGTTGACCATGCCAATGGACAGGTGGCCGCCGGACTCGACCGCTGCGGTGCACCGGGCCACGGCCTGGCGCATGGTCAGCGGGTCGATCCCGATCCCGAACAGCGTCCGCCGGGCGGCCACGGCCGGGCCGTGGCTCATCACTCCCCGTCCTGGGGCGGCAGCCAGGCGTAGAGCAGCCAGCCGAGCTCGTAGGGACGGCATTCAT